>NZ_JBEWSZ010000002.1:300000-600000 GCF_040537815.1 Mesorhizobium shangrilense | reverse complement strand
CGATCGGCAGCGTGGCGGCTTCGACATCGCTCAACGATGGCGGCGCCGACACGGCAGCGTCTTCGCCAAACAGCACATAGTCCGACAGCATGCCCGGCAGCGACGAGCCGAGCGTGTGCTTGTGCAACACCGGCGGCGCATCGCCATCCGGCCAGTCGGCAATCACCTGGCCAAGCACGCGCTGCCCGACCTTGAACCGGCTGACCGCACTGCCGACCGCCACCACCTCTCCCACCGCGTCTGATGTCGGCACGTAGGGGAAGGCAAGATCGGGTATCAGCGTGCCGTCCACGATCAGCTTGTCCTTGTAGTTCAGCGATACCGCCCTGTTTCGCACCAGAAGGTCGTGCGGCCCGGGCTCGGGAACCTTGCCTTCCGCCGGCTTCAGCCGGGAAAGGCCGAAGCCGCTCAGTTGCCAGGACCTGTTGATGTCAGTGCTCATGCCATTCGCGCTCCGTGATGATGGCTACGCGAGACATCTATGCCATTTCACTATGGAGAAAAGCGCTTCAGTGCGGTATATTCAGCGACTGATTGAGGAGTAAAACTCTATAATAGGAAAACGTCGATGGAAACAGCCAGCCTGCAAGGCATCCTCGCATTCGTCCAAGCGGTCGAGGCCGGCAGTTTCACCGGCGCCGGCAAGCGGCTGCATGTGACGAAATCGGCGGTCGGCAAGTCGATCGCACAGCTCGAACAACGCCTGGGCGTCCGTTTGCTCAACCGTACGACCCGCAGCCTGACGCCGACCAGCGAGGGCTTGAGTTACTACGAGGCATGCGTCAGGGCGCTGGCCGAAATCGACACCGCCCAGTCGCTGCTCGCCTCGCGGCGGCTGGTTCCATCCGGCAGGCTTCGCGTCGACGTGCCCCTGGCCTTTGGCCGCCGCTGCGTCGCGCCCGTGCTGTTCGACATTTCCAGGCAGTATCCTGACCTGACGGTCGAAATCTCCTTCAACGACCGGCGCGTCGACCTGATCGAGGAAGGCATCGACCTTGCCATTCGCATGGGCGATCTCGACGACAGCCTGTCGCTCGCGGCCAGACGCATCTATGCCCAGCGTTCGGCCATCTGCGCCGCGCCCGCCTACCTCGAGGAACACGGCAGGCCGCAATCGATCGAGGATCTCGCCCGTCACAGCGTCATCGGCTACGGCCGTGACGGCGTTGTCCGGCCCTGGATGATGCGGCATGCCAACGGCCACCTCGAACGATTCCTGCCCAAGGCGAGGCTGGTCCTCGGTCACGGCGAACCGATGCTGGATGCGGCCCTTGCCGGCTGCGGCATTGTCTTTCTGCCGACATGGTTGGCGGCTGACAGCCTCAAGCGCGGCGAACTCGAGACGGTGCTGTCGAACTGCCTTGTCGAAGACATCGTCGTGCATGCAATCTGGCCCGTGACACGCACGCTTGCACCGAAGGTCCGCGTTGTCGTCGACGCCCTTGTCGAACACTTCTCGTCGCCATCGTGGGATGCGGCCTGAAACAGGCGCGCGGTTCATCTTGCAAAAATGGCGGCGGACTATTTTCGAAGACTATGCGGCAATGCTATTGACCCCGCATGCTGTACGTCGAAATTGCCATCGTGGTCGTCCTCATCTGCGTGAACGGCCTTTTGTCGATGTCCGAACTTGCAATCGTCTCGTCACGGCCGGCACGGCTCAAGACGATGATCGACCGCGGCGTCAATGGCGCCGGCCGCGCCCTGGAGCTTGGCTCGAATCCCGGCAAATTCCTGTCCTCGGTGCAGATCGGCATCACCTTGGTCGGCGTCCTCTCGGGCGCCTTCTCCGGCGCCACGCTCGGCGACCGGTTGTCGGTGTTCCTGGCCTCGACAGGTGTCCGCGAGAGCATCGCCGATCCGCTCGGCGTCGGCATCGTCGTCGCCATCATCACCTATTTCTCGCTGATCGTCGGCGAGTTGGTGCCCAAGCAGATCGCTTTGCGCGATCCCGAGCGCGTCGCCGCCCGCGCTGCACCTGCCATGACCATCCTCGCCACCATCTCGGCGCCCCTGGTCTTCCTGCTCGATATTTCCGGCCGCGCCATACTGTGGCTGCTCGGCCAGCGCGGCGAGAGCGAGGAGAAGGTCACCGACGAGGAGATCAAGATGCTGGTCGCCGAGGCCGAGCATCACGGCACCATCGAATCCGACGAGCGCCGCATGATCGCCGGCGTCATGCGGCTTGGCGACCGCGCCGTGCGCGCCGTCATGACCCCGCGCACCGAGGTTGACTGGATCAACCTGCAGTCCGACGAGGCGCAGATCAGGAAGCTCTTGGTGGAAACCCAGCATTCGCGCCTGCCGGCCGGCGACGGCGGCGTCGACGTCATGGTTGGCGTCGTGCAGACCCGCGACGTGCTGGCCGCCATCCTTGCCGGCCGCCCGCTCGACCCGCGCAAGCATGTGCGCGCCGCGCCCATCGTCTATGACCAGGCCGACGCGCTGGATGTGCTGCAGAAGCTCAAGGAATCCGATGTGCCGATGGCGCTGGTCCACGACGAATACGGCCATTTCGAAGGCATCGTCACCCCAGCCGACATCCTTGAAGCCATCACCGGCGTGTTTCGCTCGGATCTTGACGCGGGCGATGAGGAAAACGCGGTCAAGCGCGACGACGGCTCATGGCTGCTCGCCGGCTACATGCAGGCCGACGAGATGGCCGAGCTTCTGGCCATCGACCTGCCCGAAAACCGCGACTACGAGACCGTCGCCGGTTATGTGCTGTCGCACATGCACCATCTGCCGGCGACCGGCGAATGCGTCGACGCGCAAGGCTGGCGCTTCGAGGTGGTCGACCTCGACGGCCGCCGCATCGACAAGCTCATCGCCACCCGCCTGCCCGGCGCCCACCGCGAAGCGGTGCGCTGACCAGGGCATATGAATTTGTCGAACTGAACACCGGCTTTTGGTGGTCTCCAGTTCGGACCGCCACGGTAGGATCGCTCCGCGCGGTCATCTCGGGAATGAGCCGGAGGGGCACGCCCAAACGGCTAACGATTGCAAAAGTCGGGCGTCGCGTCAGGTGGCCGAAGAGTGGTTTTTGATCGTCTTGCCGCTGCACCGGCAAGCACCGGGAGGCTTCGATGGTCCTCAATGTTCCGCGGGTCGACATCGCGCCGGTGCCGATCGGCCTGCCCGCCAACGGCCGCAAGCTGGCGGTGCGGGGCATCGCCCGCTCACGATTGATCTCGGCCGACATCCGATACGGCCTGACTCAGGTCGGCCAGAACGCGGAATTCCCCAGTTGGGACGATGCCTTCACCATCGGCGTGCGCTTGACGGATGAAACAAGCGACATCCATGTCGGCGGTCGCAACTATTCGCATCCCCAGCGAAGAGGCGAGACCCACATACTGTATTTGTCGGGCGTTCGGCACATCGATTTCAGCACCTCGCGCCACACACTGGAGACCTTGCTGCCGCGAAGTTTCATGCGCGAGATCGCCGATGATCTGGAGGTCCCGCATGTGACGCATCTCGGGCGGAGCGCTTTCCACGTGACAAGTGATCCGGTGCTTATGCATCTGGCCTTGCGGATTCATCCTTTCTTCGAAGCACCCGAAACGCTCGATCCGCTGCTGGCCGACCATTTCATGTGGAGCCTCGGCATCTATGTGTGCGCGCACTACGGGGATCTCGCCATACGACGTCGCGTGACTGGCGGCTCGAGCACGTGGCAGGAGCGTCTTGCCAAGGAAGTGATCGAGACGAGCCTGATAGGCGGTATCGGCCTCGCTGAACTCGCCACTTTGTGCGGCCTGGAACCAGCCAGTTCGCGCACGCCTTTCGAAGGTCGGTTGGCATGCCACCCTATAAGTGGCTTGTGCAACGTCGTGTTGCCCGCGCGAAGGAAATGCTGGCAGGGAGTGCTTCCCTGGCCGACATCGCGCTTGCGAGCAGCTTTGCCGACCAGAGTCACCTGACCCGAATCTTCTCGCGCCAGGTCGGTCGCACGCCCGGTAAATGGCGGGCCTGCCTTCACTGAGCCGAATCTTTTTTCGCCCTCCGGTCGATTCTCCGGCTCCTCGTTCGTCGTATGATCGAACCAACCCAACCAAGGAGAAGACCATGCGGTTCATGATGCTGATGATCCCCGGCGGCTACGCAACGGCGGCGCCCGATGTCATGCCCGATGCCAAGGCGGTAGAGGGCATGATGAAATACAATGAGGAACTGAAGAAGGCCGGCGTGCTGCTGGCGCTCGACGGGCTGCATCCGCCGTCATCGGGCGCGCGGGTCAGCTTCAAGGGCGGCAAGCCTGCCGTCACTGACGGCCCCTTCGCGGAGGTCAAGGAAGTGCTGGGCGGTTATTGGGTGATCGACGTGCGCTCGCGCGAGGAGGCCATCGAATGGGCCCGCCGTTGCCCCGCCGGCGAGAATGACGTGATCGAGGTTCGCCGCGTCTTTGAGATCAGCGAGTTCCCCGAGGACGTCCAGAAGGTCGCGGAGGGCTTTGGCGAGATGAAGGGTTGACGGCCACTGCCACCATCGAAGCGGTCTGGCGGATCGAGCAGCCGAAGCTCACCGCCAGGCTGGCTCGCTATCTCAGGGATGTCGGCCTGGCCGAGGAGATCGCCGGCGATGCCTTCCTGATGGCGCTGGAGCGCTGGCCCCGGGACGGCATACCCAGCAACCCCGCGGCGTGGCTGACTGAGGTCGCCAGGAACCGGGCGCTCGACCGCCTGCGCCGCACCACCATGATCGACGGCAAACATCGCGAAATCGCCGTCGACCTCGCCGAACTGGAGCGCGAGATACCCGACATCGAGGCAGCGCTCGACGAGGATGTGGATGATGACCTGCTGCGGCTGATCTTCACCGCCTGCCATCCGGTGCTGGCGGCCGAGCAACGCGCCGCACTTGCCTTGCGGCTGCTGGGCGGGCTGTCGACGCCAGAGATCGCCCGCGCTTTCCTGGTGTCTGAAACCACCGTCGCTCAGCGCATCGTGCGCGCCAAGCGGGCGCTTCGCGATGCCGGGATACCGTTCGAGACGCCGCGCGGAGACGAGCGGCGCGAACGGCTCGCCGCCGTCCTGGAGGTGGTCTATCTGATCTTCAACGAGGGCTATGTGGCCACGGTGGGGCCTGACTGGCTGCGCGCCGATCTCTGCGGCGAAGCGCTACGCCTGGGCCGCTCGCTGGTGGCACTGATGCCGGACGAGCCCGAGACCCTGGGGTTGGTGGCATTAATGGAACTGCACGCCTCGCGCTTCGCCGCCCGCACCGGCAAGGCTGGCGATCCGATCCTTTTGCTCGACCAGGACCGCAGCCGGTGGAACTGGTCGCTCATTCGGCACGGTCTCGACGGCATAGGCCGTGCGATGACCCTGACATCGACACCCGGTCCCTATCTGCTGCAGGCGATGATCGCCGCCTGCCATGCCCGCGCGGTGACCGCCGCCGACACCGACTGGATCGCCATATCAGCCTATTACCAGGCGCTCGCGCTGGTGGCCCCCTCGCCGATCGTCGAAATCAACCGGGCGGTGGCGGTGGGCATGGCGTTCGGACCGGCACAGGGACTCGCCATCGCCGATGCCCTGCGGGACGAGCCGCGCCTGAAGGGGTCGCATCTCCTGCCCACGGTGCGCGGCGATCTTCTGGAAAGGCTGGGACGTCCAGCGGAGGCCCGTGCCGAGTTCCGCCACGCCGCCAGTTTGACCGGCAACGACAGGGAGCGCGCGCTGCTGCTCAGCCGCGCGGGTGATTTGCCGGGCAGTCGATGGGCAGCCCCGCCCTCAGAAGGCCGCTCCTGATCCGGTTCAGATCCTGTGGATTCCTGAACGGCGTCCGGCCAATGCCTTCTTCAAACGAATAGCCAGGCTTTATCGCCATCAGTTCGCCCCATACTTGCCGCGCCCCCTCGTCGTCACCCAACAGGCCGAGCACCGCCGCGAGATAGGCCCGGCTCATGTCGGTGTTCGGCACGAGCAGTATCCGCTCCCGCAACAGCGCGGCCGCGGTTTCGTATTTGCCGGCGACCAGATGCGCCACGCCCAGATGGTGAAGATAGTTTTGCGAGAACAGGGGGTCGAGGCGAATGGCGCGCTCCAGGTCCTCGATCGCTGCTGACGTCTCTCCCGAGTATGTGTTGAGCATCGCGCGCAGCGCCAGCGCGGGCGCGAAATTCGGATTGAGCGTCAGCGCAATCTCGACTTCGGATGCCCAGCGCTCGAAATCCGCGCGGTACGACGAAACCAGGGCGGCGACGCCATGCGGAAAGGCATCGTTTGGATCGAGGCGGACCGCTTCCTCGACGAGCCTGCGGGCCTCGGCGAGCGCCTGCTCAGGATCGTCCGTCCAGCGGTTGTAATAGGCATGCCCCATGGCCATTGCGAGCGCGGCATAGGGCGCTGCGTAGGTGGGATCATGATCGATCGCCTGGCGAAACAGTTCGCTTGTGCGCCTGAAGACATCGGCATTCTGCGTCGCGCCCCGTTGCATCGCGCGGCCACGCAAGAAGCAATCATAGGCATCGATATCAGTCGTTCCGGTCGATGCGATCCCCGGCCATTGCGCCGTCTCTTTCGGGCCTAGCGCGATCTTGAGCGCGCCGACGATCCTGCTGGCCACCTCCTCCTGGAGCGTGAACATATCGGCCAGTTCCCGGTCATAGCTCTCGGCCCACAGATGCGCCCCTGTCTCGCCATCGCTCAACTGCGCGGCGATGCGCAGGCGGTTGCCGCTTTTGCGGACGCTTCCCGCCAGGACGAAACGAACGCCCAGCTCCCTGGCGACGGTGCGTATGTCGACCGACAATCCCCTGTAGGCAAAGCTCGAACTGCGGGCGATGACGACCAGCCCCGAAAGCTTCGACAGCATCGTTATGATGTCTTCCGCCAGCCCGTCGGCGAAGTATTCCTGTTCGGGATCGCTGCTGAGGCTGGTGAGCGGAAGAACCGCCAGCGAGGGCTTCGGCTGATGCGGAGCCGTCCTGCCCTCCTGCCCCAGGCCTGCTCCAAGGAACCGGTAGCCGATGCGCGGGACGGTGGCGATCCAGTCTCCCCCGTCCGGCATTGGCCCGAGCGCCTTGCGCAACAACGCTATCTGGACCGAAAGATTGCTCTCCTCGACGGCGCTGCCTTGCCAGCCGGCGTCCATCAGCTCGGTCTTGGTGAAAATCTCACCGGGGCGCTTGAGCAGCGCATCGAGCAAGAGGATACCTCGGCGCCCCAGCGCCACTGGCTCACCGTCGCGCAGAAGCGTTCCCCTGTCGGGGTCCAGTGCAAACGGGCCAAAAACGAGAGGTTGCGTCGGCATTGCGGCAGCCTGGTTGCGGCTTAGGAAATTGTTCGCAGATTATTCGGCGTCCCTTCAATACGCGAGAGGCCGTTTCAAGCACCTTCCTGCGGCGTGGCGGAACACTTTCCGTTAGCGCGCTGAAGGAGGAAAAGCAAATGAACACAGTACTTTCGCTGCTCGCTCTATCGCTGGCGAGCATGGTCACTGCGGTGCCCGCATTCGCGGCCGGCGGTTCGCAAAGGGCAATCGTGCTCGTCCATGGCGGCTTCGTCGACGGGTCCGGCTGGGAGGGTGTCTACGAGAAGCTGAAGGCCGATGGCTATGACGTGGCCATTGTCCAGAACCCCACCCAGTCGCTTGCCGGTGACGTTGCCGCGACACGTGCGGTCATCAACGCGCAGGACAAGTCCGTCATCCTGGTCGGCCATTCCTATGGCGGCGCCGTCGTGACCGAAGCCGGTAACGACCCGAAGGTTGTCGGCCTGGTCTATATCGCCGCCTTCGCCCCCGATGCCGGCGAGTCCGTGGCCACGCTGATCGCCAATCCGGCGCCTGGCGCGCCGGTGCCGCCGATCCTGCCGCCGCAGGATGGTTTTCTCATGCTCGACAAGACCAGGTTCGCGGCTTCGTTCGCGGCCGATGTCGAGCCCGGCAAGGCCGCCTTCATGGCGGAGTCGCAGGTGCCGTGGGGGCTCGACGCGCTGAACGGCGCGATCAGCAAGCCGGCCTGGAAGGTCAAGCAGAGCTGGTACCTCGTCGCGACGGAAGACAAGATGATCCCGCCCGATGCCCAGCGCGCCATGTCGAAGCGCGCCGGTTCCACCGTCGTGGAAGTCCCGGGCAGCCACGCAATCTATGTGTCGAAGCCCGGCGCGGTCGCTGAACTCATCGAGGAAGCCGCCCAGACGGCAAAGGCTGCAAACTGATCGGCCTCGAGGAGGCCGATCCGGCGAACCCACCTGTCAACCGATTTACCAACGCGGTCGTCGACCGCTCAACCCAAGGAGAGGACCAGACCATGAATTTCAAAGCCACTTGCCTTGCGGCGATTGCCGTTTTCGCGATCGGCGGCACGGCAGTCGCGGGCGCGCTCGACGAGCCTTCCAACATGGCGCCGTTCTACGCGGATTCGGCGATGAAGCAGCTGAAGCCTATGCCTGAATTCACGAAGGTTTTCATGGCGATGCCGAAGGACAAGCAGGACGACGTGCACAGGCTGTGCCAGGACGCCGCGATGAGCAAGCCGCACGCCGAGTTCTGCGCGGACGTGAACGCACTGGCCGGCAAATCCTGAACCAGGCTCTGGAGGAATGACGCCACTCGACCTCCATGGTGTCGAGTGCCGCTGACATCCAAAGCGACCTGCCGAAGAACTGGGCGCCTGCGATCAGCCGGCGCCCGGCTTTCGCCGACGTGGCCGTCCATCCCAGGGATTTTTCACCCTCAGACAGCAGCTTCGATCGGTTCGGCCAGTTTCGGATTCGAGCGCGCCGCGATCAGGCAACTGCCCACGATGAGGCCCGCCCCGGCCAGCGTGGTCCAGGTCGCCGCCTCGTCGAAGAAGAGCCAGCCAATCGCGACCGCCCAGATGAAGGCCGAGTATTCCGTCGGGATCAGATACTGCGCCTCGGCGCGGGCGTAGGCCCAGCTCATCAGGAATTGGCCGGCGAGCGACAGCGCCGTCACCCCGGCAAGCGGAAGCCAGAGATTGGGCGGCAGCGCGATGGCGAGCCAGGGTGCTGCAAGCCCAAGGATGACCGCGACGCTAAGGTTTTGGAACAGCATGATCTCGATTGGCTTGGCCACCAGCGCCTGTTGCCGCGCAAGGATCAGATTGTAGGCGTAGAACACCGTCGATGCGAGCACCGCCACCGTGCCAAGCAGGGCATCCCCGGCATAGCTTGCCTGCCCAAACTGTCCGGCCACTATGATCGCGACGCCGGCAATGCCGGCCAGTGAGGCCCAGATCGCCTGGCGCTGTATGCGTTCGCCCAGCAGCAGCGCGGCGAGCAAGAGGGCAAACAGGGGCGCGACGAAACTGAGCCCGATCGCCTCCGCGAGCGGCAGCCTGGCAAGCCCCCAGAAGAAGGACAGCAAGACGATGCCGACAACCACGGCACGCAACACATGCAGCCGCAGCACTGAAGGAGCAGGAAGCGAGCGCGGCCCTGTCGACCAGCCAATGCCCGCGACCACGGTCGCGAGCATGCTGCGCCATAGAACCGTATTGTAGACGCCGACGGCGATGACCAGAACCTTCATCGCCGCATCCATGGCGGATAGAAGGAAGATCGCGAGCGCGCATACGAGCACCGGGATCATGGGGGAAACGACGCCTGCCAGGCTGGGTGACTTCACGGGCTTACTCATGCTGCGCATCGCAGCCGGATATATCGGACCTAGCGGCAGGGCCAGATGGCAGCCCTGCGCATATGCCGGTCCACCGGATTCGCGACTGTGCTGACCGGCGGCGAATGGGTCTGGCGACCAGCAGCTTCGCGGCTGCCGCAGCCTGTCGTTACTTGGCTCCGCCTCAGTGTGCGTCCGCAGGCAGGGGCTTTGGCGTGACGTTGCGCAGGAACGGGACGAGCGCCGTCGCGATGACGAACGCGACCATGATCACCAGAAACGCATCGGCGTAAGCCATGGTGGACGCCTCGCGATAGGCAAGCGCCCACAGCTGCTTCAGCGACGCCGTATGGCCGTCGGCGACAGCGCCGGGCAGCTGTCCGTAGCGCAGCGCGACGGTGTCGACCAGTCGCATCGCTGCCTCGTTCTGTGGCGTCAGATGCGAGGCGATCGTCAGGAAATGGAAATTGGTGCGGTCGTTCAGGATAGCGCCGCAAACGGCGATGCCGACCGCACCGCCAAGATTGCGCATCGTGTTGAACAGGCCACTGGCATATTTCAGCCGCTCGGGCGGCAGGCTGCCGAGGCCGAGATTGACGCTTGGCGCCACGGCAAAGACCTGCGGGAAGCCACGAAATATCTGGGGCAGAAGCAGCTGCGCAGCGCCCCATTCGCTGGTGATGGCGCTGAAACTCCACATCGACGCGCCGAAGGATGCCAGCCCGAACATCATCAGCCAGCGTGTGTCGAAGCGCTTGGCGAGGAAGATGTAGACGGGAACGCCGACCATCGAAGCGACGCCGGTCGAGAAGACCGCCAGCCCGGTCTGCAGGGCGTCGTAGCCGCGCACGTAGCCGAGGAACAGCGGCGTCAGGAAGATCGTGGCGAAGATGCCGACGCCGGTTATGAACGAGAGAAAGCAGCCAATCGCGAAATTGCGGTTGCCGAAGGCGCGGAAATCCACCACCGGCTGCGAATAGGTCAGGCTGCGGATGACGAACAGAACCCCGGTAATACCAGCGACGACGGCGCCATTGCGGATCGTCGCATCATCGAACCAGTTCCAGCGCGACCCCTCCTCAAGCACATATTCCAGCGTGCCGAGGCTGACCGCCATCAGGGCGATGCCGATATAGTCGGCGCCCTTCAGAAGGGACGGATCGGGTTCGTCGATCTTGACGAGCGTGGCGACGAGGACCGTGATGATGGTGCCGGGAATGACGTTGACATAGAACAGCCAATGCCAGTTCAGCGTATCGGTGATCCAGCCGCCGATGACCGGCCCGAGCGTCGGCGCGATCGAGGCGATGCTGCCAACCACCGCGGCCGCATAGACGCGCCTGGGACCTTGGAAATAATGGAACGACGAGGTGAAGACGGTGGGAATCATCGATGCCCCGAGCAGCCCCTGCAGGGCACGGAACACGATCATGCTTTCGATGTTCCAGGCCAATCCGCACAGCATGCTCGCCAGGGTGAAGCCGGCCGCCGAGATGGTGAAAAGCCAGCGTGTCGAGAACACCCGGGTGAGCCAGCCCGACAGCGGGATGACGATGATCTCAGCCACCAGGTAGGATGTCTGCACCCAGCCGATCTGGTCCTGTGCCGCCGACAGGCCGCCGCCGATGTCCTGCAGCGAAGACGCGACGATCTGGATGTCGAGAAGCGCGATGAACATCCCCACGCACATCACCATGAACGGCAGGATGCTGACGAGGAAGGATTGCGGGGCGACGCGCTCTGACATGGTGTCCTCAGCGTGACGCGGTATCGACCGTCACGGTGGTCGACAGGCCTGGCCGCAGCGCAACTTTCTGCGCCTGGTCCTGGTCGATCGTGATCCGGATGGGGACGCGCTGGACGATCTTGGTGAAGTTGCCGGTCGCGTTCTGCGCCGGGATCACGCTGAAGATCGCCCCCGTGGCGGGCCCCAGGCTGGTGACGTGCCCCTTGAGCGGCTCATCGGGCGCAATGTCCGAATAGACCATCGCCGCCTGGCCGTCGGCCATGTGCCGCAACTGGTCTTCCTTGAAATTGGCGTCAACCCATAGCCCCCTGTCCGGAACGATGGTCAGCAGGTAGCTGCCCGGCGAGACATAGGTGCCGACCTGCGCCAGCCTGTTGCCGATAATGCCGTCGATGGGTGAGCGGATTTCCGTGAAGCCGAGATCGAGCTGCGCGGTATCGAGATCGGCCTTGGCTGCCGCGACCTCCGCCGTCGCTTCCGAGATCTGGGTGTTGAGGACGTCGAGCTGCTGCCTGGCGGCCGCAAGCCCCGCGCGGGAGGCCGCCACCGATGCCTTGGCCTGACCGTCGGCTGCAAAACTTCTCTGGGCGTCCTGCTGCGAACCGGCCTTGGTGCTGGCGAGCACCTCATAGCGTTTCGCATCCTGCGTGGTGAAGATGGCAGCCGCGCTCTTGGCGTCGAGATCGGCCTGCGCCTGCTCGATCAGCGAATTCTGCAGTGAAGTCTGGGCACGAAGATTGTCGAGAGACGACTGCTTCTGCTCCACCGATGCTTGCGCATGCTCCAGCGCCGCCTTGAAGGGCCGATCGTCGATGCGGATGATGAGCTGACCGGCCGCGACATGCTGGTTGTCCTCGACGAGTATCTGATCGATATGCCCGGCAACCCGTGGCGCCAACGGTGTGACGTTGCCGCCGACATAGGCATCGTCGGTCGATACCAGGAAGCGGCCGGCCTGCCACCACTGGAAGCCGTACCATCCGGCGACCCCGATGACGATCGCCGCCCCCGCCATCAGCCACGGCTTGCGGCGCTTTCTGGCAGGCATGGGAATCTGGACGACCGATGGCTGGGCTGGCTGCAACTCAGCCGGAGAGAGAACCTTGTTCATCTGCTTCGTGCCTCTTCATGGCTTTGATGAACCAGCGTGTTGTCGACGAGCGGAAGACCAGAGCCCTCGCTGCTGAAATCATATCGCTTCCGCATGCGATCGGTGGCAGCAGGTGCCGTCGCCATGGTGAAGTCCTCGCTGTCGAGTTCCCTGCCGCTGTGACGATCAACCAGCACGGGCTCGGCCCAGCGCCCATCCGCTTTGTTCACCACCACCAGGCTCGGGCCTTCGGGTGCCAGATGCTTGTTGCCCCAGGCGAGCAGGGAAAGGAGGACTGGGCGGAAATCACGCGCCTTGGCGGTCAGAATATATTCGTGGCGAAGCGGCCGCTCGCAGTAGGCACGCTTCTCGAACAGGCCGCGCTCGACCAGGCTGTTCAGCCGGCGCGCGAGAATGTTGGGGGCAATGTCCAGGCTCTTTTGAAACTGATCGAAGCGCGTCAGCCCCTGGAACGCATCCCTAAGCAGCAGGATGCTCCACCATTCGCCGACATCGTCGAGGCTGCGCGCGATGGGGCACGGCCGTGTCTCGAAGCTTGTTTTCGCTACCATGATAGGAGTCTCTTTCAAAATGAAAGTGACCTATAGCGAAGTAAGTTGCATTATGCAAGTCACTCAGGCGTGATCAGAAAGGCAGAGCCCGTCTTTCGCTGAGATCGCACTGACATGGGATGGAGCAGCACCCCGCCCCATCGGGATGGAAACAAGGTCACGACCGGGTGGATCAGGCCGCTAAGGCATCAGCACGACCTTCCCCGTCGAACGGCGCTCGTCCAGCAGGCGATGCGCCTCGCCGGCCCGGTCAAGCGGGAAGCGGCCGCCGATCGCAACCCGCAGCCGACCGTTTGCCGCCAGCGCGAACAGTTCCGACAGGCCGGCCCTCAATGCGGCCCCGGACAAGAGCGGCAGCAACGCAAACCCTCTCAGCGACTGGTTGTGACCGATCATCGCTTCCAGATCGGAGGCCGCGAGCGCGAACCTGCCGAGCGCCGCGAACACCAGTTCCCCGCCGGGCGCCAACGCCTGCAGCGACGCGGCCGTCAGCGCACCACCAACGGTGTCGTAGACAATATCGGCGCCCTTCCCGCCCGTGATATCTCGGACACGAGCCGGCCAATCCGTCAGGCTGTAGTCGATGGCCACATCGGCGCCGAGCGACAAAGCGAGATCGAGCTTGGCCTTGCCGCCGGCGGCCGCAATCACCTTGCTGGCGCCCTTCAGCCTTGCAAGCTGGACAAGGAGCGAACCGACCCCGCCCGCCGCGGCTGGCACCAGCACAGCTTTGCCGCCTGGCGGACCCTGCCGCAGCAGGTGAAGAGCCGTCAGGCCCTGTACCATCAAGGCCGTGGCATCCTCGAACGGAAGGGCATCCGGCAGTGGCACGGCGAGATCGGCGTCGATCGTGACATGATCGGCGTATCCGCCGAAGGGTCGCTTGGAAACGAACAAGGGCGCCGCGACGCGTGTCCCCAAAAGCACGGCATCCACGCCCTGCCCGATCGCTTCCACGATACCCGCTGCCTCCACGCCGGGCATCATCGGCAGTTGCGGCGTGACCGCATAACGATCCGCGCGCATCAGCGCCTCGAAGAAATTTATCCCCGCCGCACGGACGCGGATCAGGACTTCGCCGGGCTGTGGGTCGGGCGTCGGCAATTCGACGACCTCAAGCACGTCCGGGCCGCCGAAGCGGTTCACTTGAATGGCTCTCATGGCAAACTCCGACCGCTATGGCATCGGCCGTGCTTTGCCACTATCTGCGCGATGACGACTACACACTCATTTGTCCCCTGCTGACCGGAAGGTGACCATGGCCAATCCGACCAAGAGGCTGCCGATATTGCCAGCCGAACGCGCGCTGAAAGTGATCTCGGGCCGCTGGAAAGCCGTCATCCTCTACCATCTGTTCGACAGGCCCCGGCGGCTGACGGCGCTGAAGGCGAAAGTGCCCGACATTACCCAGAAGGTGCTGATCCAGCAGTTGCGGGAAATGGAGGAACACGGCCTCGTCAGCCGCGAGATCTTCGCCGAGATCCCGTCGCGCGTCGAATATTCGGCGACGCCGCTCGGTCTCAGCCTGGAGCCGATCCTGCTGGCGCTCTGCGAATGGGGCCAGCACCATGCAGACGAACTGAACGAGATGGATCGCCTCGCCGATTGCGTCATCAGGCCGAGGCCGGCCCAGCACCCGGTGGCGTAACCAACACATCGTGCAAGCGAAAGCCCGCAGATGAAAAAGGGCGACGCAAGCGCCGCCCCGTATCCCTGGGAGGATAACTCGTTCCGGCGGCTCAGGCCGCCTTGATTTCCTCGTCGATCACGTCGGCCTGACGTGCGGTCTTCAGCGCCTTGGCCCACCAGGCGACGTCGTTGACCAGCGCCGTGGCGGCCTGGTTCAGATGCTCCATATCCTCGAGCTTCTTCTCGCCCTGGCGGACGGCGAGGAAATCGGCCCAGACGATGTGGACGGCCGACTTGACCGGCGCCATCTGCAGTTCGACGGCATGCATCCGGAGCTGCTCCACGGCGCGCGCACCGCCGACACCGCCATATCCGACAAAGCCGGCCGGCTTCTTGTTCCATTCGTTGGCGGCGTAGTCGATGGCGTTCTTCAGCACGGCCGTCGGGCCGTGATTGTATTCTGCGGCGGTGAAGATGAAGCCGTCGAATTCAGCGACCTTCTTCTGCCAGCGCAGCGCCACTTCATTCGTTGACGGCACCCAGGCGGAGGATGCAACCTCGTCGAAGAACGGCAGCGGGAAGTCGCGCAGGTCGACGATCTCGACATTGATGTCGGCATGCGACTTGGCGATCTTGGCGATCCATTGGGTCGGCACATCAGCGAAACGCGCGGCGCGAGTCGAACCGATGACGATGGCGATTTTGGGTTTTGACACGGGGGGCTCTCCATATAACTAAAGCTGGTATCATTTGGATACCGGCGCTATATGAGATACTGACAAAGCGCTGCGCAAGGAGGCACTTTTTTGATACCGAGGCACCCACACCGCACCGAAGACTGCCGCGCCGTTTCGGAAATCCTGCAACGTGTCGGCGACAAATGGACCGTTCTGGTCGTTGGCAAGCTTGGCGACGGACCATTGCGCTTCAATGAATTGCGCACGGCTGTCGGCGGCATCTCGCAGAAGATGCTGACCACCACCTTGCGTGGGCTGGAGCGTGACGGCTTCGTTACCCGCACAGTGTTCCCGACCATTCCGCCGCGCGTCGACTATGAATTGACCGAACTCGGCCACGAACTGCTCGTCCCCGTCAGCGCGCTCGGCGAATGGGCGCGCCTCAACACGCAGCGCGTCAGGGCCGCGCGCGCCAGATTCGATGAAGTTCATGCCTGAAGCCCTTGTGCCGCAAGGGTTTTCATGCGGCATCCAGTGTAGCCGAATTCTACGGCTGTATCTGCATTCCGGCCCACAGCCGGCTTTCGTTCCGGGACGATTTCGGGTCCCGGTCGACCAGCTTGCCGCCGATGGTGCAAGCAGCACCTCTATCGCAATTTTTCACAGCCATTGAGCGGGTGCCGCACGGCGTCGCAACGCGGATTTCGCGTTTGGCCGCTTGCGGCTTGAGGGCGTGGCTTTCGGAGACGCAACTTGCCTCGGCATCATCTTGCCTGACCTCGGTATAGGCAGTTGCGGCCAGCAGGCAGAACAAGGCCGCAAGCGCCCATGCCAAGGCGCTGTTCAGCGATCGTTGACGCATTGTCTCTCTCCCAGGCCCGCTGGGATACGGTCACTCAAACGTGCGAACGCGACTATGAAAAGCATCACACAGCAGCGCTGTTCGGATCCCCCGCGGGAGACGGGCAGCGGCCTTGCCGTTTGAGCCTGACGACGTCGGGCTGGTCAGCTTTCCGGAGGAACCGCCTTCGGCTTGCCCTCGCCGTCCAGCGCCACCATGACGAAATCGGCATGGGTGACCTTTTCCATCAGGTCGGAGAGATAGCGCTGCGCCCAGGCCTCGACCTTGAGCGTCATCGAGGTGCGGCCGACGCGCTCGACATGGGTGTAGATGCACAGCGTGTCGCCGATCTTCATCGGCTTGGCGAAGGACATTTCCTTGACCGCCGCCGTCACCACGCGGCCCCTCGCGCGCTCGGCGGCGCGGATGCCGCAGGCCAGATCCATCTGCGCCATCACCCAGCCGCCAAAGATGTCGCCCGCCGCATTGGCGTCCGAAGGCATGGCCAGCGTCCGCAGCGTCAGATCGCCGATCGGCCGTCCATCCGCGTATTGCACCATGCGAGAAATCCTTCGAGATCGACTGTCCCCGATCCCGTACCGTCATGAGGATGATGCGTCAACGCGATCAGTGCGCTGCTCTGTCCGCTCCGTTGCGAAGCGCCTTTCCACAAAGCGACATGGCTACCGCGATTGCGCCTCCGAACGGGGCTGCGCCAGTCGCTTTTTTCACAACGCATGCCGGAACGTCCGGCGACTTTGCGCGCCTGTCGCGTCTAGGCTGCAGCCCGAATTCCGGAGCCGCCATACCCATCATGCAGACTTATGATTTCATCATCGTGGGCTCCGGCTCGGCCGGCTCGGTGCTGGCCGACAAACTGTCGGCATCGGGCCGCTTTTCCGTGCTGGTGCTGGAAGCCGGTGGCACCGATCGGCGCTTCTACGTGCAAATGCCGCTCGGCTACGGCAAGACCTTTTTCGACCCGGCGGTCAACTGGAACTACAAGACTGAAGCTGACCCCGGCCTCGGCGGCAATGTCGACCACTGGCCGCGCGGCAAGCTGCTCGGAGGTTCGAGCTCGATCAACGCCATGGTCTGGATCCGGGGCGCGCGCGAGGATTTCGACGACTGGCGAAATGCCGGCAATCCCGGCTGGGGCTACGATGATCTCCTGCCGGCCTTCAAGGCGCTGGAGGACAACCAGGCCGGCGCCGACACATGGCGCGGCACCGGTGGCCCCCTCCACATCACCGACACCTCGAGCGCGGTCCATCCGCTGACCAAACGCTATCTCGCCGCCGGCCAGCAGGCCGGCTTGCCACTCAATCCCGATTTCAACGGCGCCGCCCAGGAAGGGGTCGGCATCTACCAGATCTCGACCCGGAATGGCCGCCGCATGTCGGCGGCCCGCGCCTTCCTGCGCCCGGCCATGAAGCGGGGCAACGTCCGCGTCGAAACGAATGCGCTGGCAAGCCGCATCCTGTTCGAGGGCAAGCGCGCCGTCGGCATCGAGTATCTGCAGAATGGCGAAACGAAGACGGCCCGCGCCAGCCGCGAAATCATCCTTTCCGCCGGTTCGATCAACTCGCCGCAACTCCTGCAACTATCCGGCGTCGGCCCCGCGGCGCTGCTCAAGGGGCTGGGCATTCCGGTCGTTCATGCCAACGAGAATGTTGGCGCGCACCTGCAGGACCATGTCGGCATCAACTACACCTTCAAGGGTCGGGTACCGACGCTCAACCAGATCCTGCGCCCCTGGTGGGGCAAGCTTCTGGTCGGCATGCAATACATCCTGACACGTTCCGGCCCGCTGTCGCTGTCGATGAACCATGCCGGTGGCTTCTTCCGCACCGACCCGGCGTTCTCGCGCCCCAACATGCAGCTCTATTTCCAGGCGTTCTCGACGCTCATCCCGAAGAATGGCGAGCGCCCGATCCTGACGCCCGATCCGTGGCCAGGCTTCTCCATCGGCCTGTCCAACTGCCGCCCGTCGAGCCGCGGCGAGATCATGATCCGCTCCAAGAACCCGCTGGATTATCCCAGGATCGTCGCCAACGCCTATTCCACCAATGCCGATGTCGACGAGATGCTGGCTGCGGTGAAGTTCGTGCGCAAGATCGCCTCGATGCCGGCCATGGCCGAGATCATCGAGGAAGAGGTTTTGCCCGGGCCGTCGATCAAATCCGACGCCGACCTGATCACGGATTTCAGGAAACGCTCGGGCACCGTCTACCACCCCGTTTCGACCTGTCGCATGGGGCCTGATCCCGCGCAGGCCGTCGTCGATCCGCACCTGAAAGTGCACGGCCTTGAAGGCCTGCGCGTCATCGACGCCTCGATCTTTCCTGACAACATCACCGGCAACACCAACGCCGCCTCCGTCATGACTGGATGGAAGGGTGCCGAACTGGTTCTGGAGGACCAAAAATGAAGATCACCGACGTCAAGACCTGGGTTGTGGGCAACCCGCCGCCCGGCATCGGCGGCAAGTATTTCATCTTCGTCAAGCTGACCACCGATGGCGGTGTCGTCGGTTATGGCGAGGCCTACAACGCCACCTTCTCGGCCCATGTCACGGCAAAGCTGGTCGAGGACATGGCCGAGCGCTACCTGATCGGCCACGATCCGCACGACATCGAAACCTTCTTCCGCCGCGCCTATTCCTCCGGCTTCACCCAGCGTCCTGACGTGACCGGCATGGGTTGCTTCTCGGCGCTCGAAATGGCCTGCTGGGACATCATCGGCAAGGAGGCCAACAAGCCGGTCTACAAGCTGCTCGGCGGCCAGGTGCATGAGACGCTGCGTTCCTACACTTATCTCTATCCGCACACCGGCAGCGTCCACTCCGAGGACGCACAAGGCAAGAACGTCTACAACGATCCCGACCTCGCCGCCGCCTGTGCGCTCGAATATGTCGAGCAGGGTTTCAATGCCGTCAAGCTCGACCCGGCCGGTCCCTACACCGCCTTCGACGGCCATCAGCCGCGCCTTGTCGACATCGATGTCGCCACCCGCATGATCAAGGCGATCCGCGAAGCCGTCGGCAACCGTGCCGACATCCTGTTTGGCACGCACGGGCAGTTCACCGCGTCGGGCGCGCTGCGCATGGCCCGCGCCATCGAACCCTATGATCCGTTGTGGTTCGAGGAGCCGGTGCCGCCGGACATGCCAGAAGTGATGGCGCAGGTGGCGCGGGGCACTTCGATCCCGATCGCCACCGGCGAGCGGCTGACGACGAAGTTCGAATTCGCCCGCGTCATCGAGAACCGTGCGGCGACCATCCTGCAGCCGGACCTCGGCCGCTCCGGCGGCATACTCGAAACCAAGAAGATCGCCGCCATGGCGGAGGCTTATCACATCCAGATCGCCCCGCACTGCTATTGCGGCCCGATCGTGGGTGCAGCCAACATCCAGCTGGCGGCGACGCTGCCCAACTTCCTCATTCTGGAATCGCTGAAGCAGTGGGACGGCTTCCACGCCACGCTGCTGAAGAAGAAGATCGAGTGGCAGGACGGCAATGTCATTCCGTCGAAGGAGCCCGGCCTTGGCGTCGAGCTCAACGAGGCGGTCTGCGACGCGCATCCCTACACCGGCAAAGACCTGCACCTGCAGATGATGCAAACGCCGTTGATGCCGTGAGCGAACGCTACGCCTTCATTGGCCTTGGCCATCTTGGCGGCAACCTTGCCGCGAGCCTGATCCGCAACGGTTTTGCCGTCACGGTCTTCGACCGCGACCCCGCTGCTGTCGAGCGTCTCGTGGCACTCGGCGCCACCGCCGCGAGCAGCCCCGCCGAGGCCGCCGCCCGCGCCGGCAACGCCATCACCTGCCTGCCCTCGCCCAAGGTCAGCGAAGCGGTGCTGGCCGGCCCCGGCGGCCTGCTCGAAGGACTGCCCACGGGCGGCACCTGGATCGAGATGTCGACCAATGGCCGCGACGAGATCGTGCGCCTCGCGGCCCTTGCCTCGGCCAAGGGCGTCGAGACGCTCGAATGCCCGGTTACCGGTGGCGTCCATCTGGCGGCGGTCGGGAAAATCACCGCGCTGGTCGGCGGGGACGCAGCGCTTTACGCGCGTCATCGCACGGCTATAGAAGCGATGTGCGCGAAGTCGTTCCTGATGGGACCGATCGGCTCGGCAGCGGTGATCAAGGTCATCACTAACATGCTGGCCTTCATCCACCTCGTCGCCGCCGGCGAGGCGCTGATGCTGGCCAGGCAAGGTGGCCTCGACCTCGCCCAGTCCTACCATGCGATCGTCGCATCCTCTGGCAACAGCTTTGTGCATGAGACCGAAAGCCAACTGGTGCTCAACGGCTCCTACGACATCGGCTTCACCATGGACCTCGCGCTGAAGGACCTTGGCTTCGCTCTGGGCATGGGCAGGGATTTCGGCGTACCGCTCGATCTGGCATCGCGCGTCAACGCGATTTTCGAACAGGGCAAGCAGGAATATGGCGGCGCCGCCTGGTCGACCCAGATCATCAAGCTGCTCGAGGATGCCGTCGGAACCGACCTGCGCGCGCCTGGTTTTCCGGCGAAACTGGAAACCTGACACCCAATAAAATATCAAGCGCTTTCAGAGACTTGGATAGATCACCGGATTCACCTGAATCAATCCGTTAACAGCTTGATTCAATATCTGAGCGTCAGCGCGCCGGGCAGGATCTCGAAGGTCGCGGGAATACGCCCGGGTGACTCACCGTCTATGTCGACGAGCGCGCCATTCTTCTCCACGTCGCCGAGCGGTTCGACCACCACTTTCCTGCCGCGCAGGATGGTGATCGCCGGATGGTCGCGGTGCCGTCCGCCGTAGAGCAGGCGGATGTCCCAGATCAGCTTCAGCTTGCCCGCCGCGCGCAGGATGACGATGTCGAACTGCCCGTCCGTCAGTTCGGCGTCGGGCGCGATCATCATGCCGCCGCCGAAGAATTTTCCGTTGGCCACCGCCACCAGCGCCATGCGCGCCTCGACCGGGGCGCCGTCGTCCACGGTGATCCGCACATCCTGGAACCGGTAGCGGATAAACTCCACCACCGTGCGCCAAAGGAACAGCGCCTTGGCCGACATCCTGCCCTTGCGCTTGTCGGCATTGACGGCACGGTCGGTGGCGCCCGAAAGCCCAAGGCTGGCGATGTTGATGAAGTGGCGGCTGGCCAGCGCGCCATGGTCGTCGATATAGCAGATGCGCCCGGCGTCGACCTTGCGTCCCTTGGCCTCGGCCAGCCACTTCAGCGTCGCGTCGACCTCCTTCGGCAGACCAAGCCCGCGCGCGAAATCGATGCCGGTGCCGCAAGGCAGCAGGCCAAGTTCGGTGATGCGGCCGGTCTCCTGCGAGGCCTGCAGCAGGCCATCGGCCACTTCGCTGGCCGTGCCGTCGCCGCCCGCCGCGATCACCAGATCGAAGCCGCTGACGGCGAGATCGATTGCCAGCCGCTCCGCGTCGCCCTCGGCTTGCGTCTCGCGCAACTCGAAATCGCCAAAATGCCTTTTCAGCGACACGGCGACCTCCGGCCAATGCCTTTTCAGCCTGCCGCCGCCGGCAACTGGATTGAGAACCACCCCGACCTTCAATATGCACCCTCCCGGCGCCGGGCATGCAGTGCCCGATCCTTTGCCGGCATTGAAGCCCGCGCCTGCAAGCGGAGCAAGGGGCGAAACGCGCTGTCCCTGCTTTCGCCATGATCGGCCAACGCGGCGCGATCCCCGATAATCCCGCTATCCACAGGCTGCGGGCCGTATCGCAAAGCCCTTACCCGGCATACGTTAAACCCATCTCAGGCGGCTACCAATCGCCCAGCCGAAAGGCAAAGCGGAAAGGCGGATTTCCTGAGGCCCGTACGGCCCAAAGCGAAAGCAGGCTCGCCTGTTTGAGGGACGGAAGCCGAGACCTACGGGGCCGCGGAAAGCGTGCGAACGCCAACGGCGGACCGATGCTGCCATGAAGGACGGCGAAAACCTTCGATGGCGCGCAGGGCAAAGCCCGCAAGGGCGGAGACCGGCGTGGTCTGGAACGGACGCTGCCTCGGGCAACGGCTGGCAGGACCGTCAAAATCAAGGCCGGCATGGCGCGACGACTTTACGGAAGTTGCTGCCTCGACCGTGTCCTGATCTGACAGGGAGGCGCTGGGAGAAATCCCGGCGCCGACTGTCTTTCGCTTGTGGACCAAGGCGATGCGTGCACCGGCATGGCCGTTCGCGAACAGTCGTGCTGACTTCCCAGATGAAGGCAAGTGCCAAACTGGAGCACATCCACGATTACTGATGCCTTTCGGCCACGCCTTGCATCAAAGCAGCCTTTGGCTCCCTCGCCACGCTCATTTCACAATCGCATCCAAATCCCGCCTTGTTCCGCGGCGATGGGTGAGTTGGGGGAATTCGAAGGGACAAGACCGTGATCAAGACCGCCCTTGTCGCCATGACCATCGTCGGCTGCGACTGCGACGCGAAGCTTTGCGAATATATCGGCGAGACGCCCGCCAAATGGGCGACTGTTGCCGATTGCGAAGCCGCGATGAAAAGCCAGATCCTGCGCCAGCACAATTTCAACTACCCGCTGGTGTCCGGCATCTGCCGCACGCAGGGCTCGTCGTCTTCTTCGCAATTGGCCGCGACCGCGTCCCGTCCGGAATTGAAACCTGCCAGCCGGGCTGTCGAACCCGAACCCCCTTTGCCGCCGGAACTGAGCCACCGGCCGAACGTGCCTGTCGGCGCGCCGACGACGGCCATGGAAGCGGCCGCCGCCCGGCCCGTCGCCTATGAGCAGGTGGTGGATGGCGGCACCGGCGTGCTCTACCGCACGAAGAACGGCTATGCCGTGGTCAAGACCGATCTCGGCCGCGCCGCCTCGGCGACCGCCGATGCGGCGAAGCGCTCCGTGAACTGGCTGGCAGGCCTGATGCCGAGGGGGCTGTAGTAGCCGATCAGTCTCGCTCGCTTGCGGCCAGATCGCCAGCACAAGCGATTGGTTGGCCTACAGCTTGACCTTCAGGCTTTCCCAGAATTTGCCGAGCAGCGGCGCTTCAGTGCTGTCGTTCTTATGGTCTATGCGCGTGACCATAATGATCCCCTGGTCGGCGGCGCCGTAGCTCAGCACCTCATAGTCAGCGCTCTCGGTGCGCGTCTTCACCGCGGCGTGGATGCCGGTCAGTTCCCTGCCGTCGGCCAGCTTTCGCGTCGTCGGCTCCTGCGTCAGCGTCGCGCCGGCCTGCACCGATTCCTTGGTCATCTCCTGCAGCATCAGCTGGTTAAGCGACACCGGGTTCATCGCCGAATATTCCTGCACCAGCACGATCGTTCCAAGCGCCGACGCCATCAGATACTGGTTGATGTTGTCGCCGAGGTCGGTCTTGGTGACCGAAATATTGCTCGGATGCACGAAGGAGAAGCTGCTGCCTGAAAAGGTGGCGAAGTCGTTGCGCTCCAGCGTCGCCTTGGCCTGCTTGCCATCCGGCAGGGTGATATCAACGCTTTCGCCGGCATCGATGTCGACGGCCACGCCGTCTATGGTCAGCTTGAAGGCCTTCAGGTCCTCCGCCCGGGCCGATGCGCAAAGCGCGATGAAAGCCAGTGTTGCCACCGCTGTTCTCATCCGCATGAAGTCTCCTGTCACGTTCCAGCCATACCGCTCGAAGCCTTGATGGCATGATAGAACGTCGAGGAAAACCGTTCCGTCGGGTCACATTGCCGTTTGGCGGTGGGCAACACGCGCCGCCCTCGGACAGTGCCAGAAAAATGGCCGGCCCACGGGGGACCGGCCAAGCTTGGAACAGGGTATGGAAAATATGACCGACAGATGCCGACTTACGAACCTTTCTTGATCGACGTCACGATGCCTGTCTTGTCATCGACGGTGACCGCGACCTTGGCGCCGACCTTGAGCTTCCCGATCGCGGCTTCCGGCGACAGCTGATAGATCTTGCCGTCATCGAGAGTGATCGACTTGGTGGTCGGGTCGACCGCCTGGATTGTGCCCTGAACGTTCGCGGCATAGGCCGTGCCAAGGAAGGCGAGCAGAGCGGCGGTGGTTGCGAGGGTCTTCTTCATCGGTGCACTCCGTGCTGTTTCGGTTTTCCGGGCCGCCGCCTTGGGAAACGACGGCGCCGGACGGCCTGAAACTGGTACGGATGCCCTTGCCTCCGCAAATCACGTTGAGTGACTTTTCGCAAACAGAATCATAGGCTTAATTCTGCCGCATTATCGACAAGGCAGCCCTTCCCTCCAATCGGAAGGCCGTTTGCGGCAGCGCTTTCCCTATGAAAAGAGTCTGTTATCCCTGCGGCTGCCGGTATGTGACGATCACATGCTCGCCGCATTGCACGCCCGACGACATCACGAAACGGGCTGAGGAATAATCATCGAGACACATTTTGTTTCATGGATCAGGCGAAATCAGAGATTTCACCAGAGGCGAGACTCGCGCCATGGTTGCAATCTTGAAATCGATGCACCATAATGCCAGCCATTATAGAAGAGGGTCGGGGGCCACCACTCCATGAAATCAGCAATACGCTCCGTGCTATGCTTGATGCTGGCGTTTGCTCCGGGATTGGCGTCCGCGCAAGCCACGGATCCGAGCGACAACAAGGCGGTTATGTTTGCCAAGGACGATCCCGAGATGGCGGTAGCGACTGCGAAGGCGCTTGCCAGCTTGGATCAGTTCCTGGCCCTAGCCGAAGCGCCGCCCTCGGGGACGGACAGGTTCAAATTGAAGATCGAGGTGCGCGATGGGGAGATCAGCGAGCACTTCTGGGTCATCCCGTTTCGGCGCACCGAAACCGGCTTCGTCGGCATATTGGCAAACCAACCGGAAGCCGTGAGCAATGTCTTCCTCGGCCAGAACATAGAATTCACGAGGGACGATATTTCCGACTGGGGATACAGACTCAACGGGCGGCAAGTCGGCAGCTTCACGGTCTGTGTGATGTTCAAGAGAATGTCGAAGGAAAAAGCCGACTATGTGCGCGACAATTCCGGTTACGATTGTTGATCGTATGCCCGGCCCGACTAGCTTGCCTCATCCCTCGCGCCGATCTTGCGCACCAGTGCCGCCGTCGCCAGCATCGCGCCCATGTCGGTGATCATCGGTGCGACATGGGTCTGGTAGTCGAGCGGCACCGATATATCCGGCAGTTCGAAGAAGTTTTTCGTCTGTGGAAGCAGCAGGAAACCATCGCCGCCACTGAGCGCGATACGCGCTGGGTCATCAGGCCAGGTTTCGCCGAGCCATGTCAGCGCCTGCGCCAGCCTGCCGGCCACCAGCGGCCGCGCCGCCTCGGCATTGTCGGTGCGGAATTCATAGGCGGCATCGAGTTCGGGCACGCCGGACGAAAGCAACTGCATCCTGGCTGTGAAGATGCCGCGAAAAAAGCCGACGTCACGGTTGGCGCGCCGCGATGCCACCAGTATTCCCGGAAACGGCGCGATAGCCTCGAAAGCCACGATGACACCACGGAAAATCGTTGTTGCGCCCTTGCCCGACCCTTCCCGGAGATTTGCCTCGTAAAGCTCGAACGGAAAGTCCTCGTAGCGGCCGGACACAATGTCGTCGAAAGCCTGCCGGTTGAACGAGCCGACCGTCTCGCGCGGCAGCCGGTCGAAGGAATTCGGCGCCACGCCATGCCGGTAGCTGATATCCTGGATGAAGTCGAAAATGATCGGCAGCAGCGTGTCGCGGTATGATCGCTGCAGCACACGCGCCGGCCTTGTCTCCCGGAAATAAAGAAACACCGCTGCCGCGAGGCCGACGACATAGAGAAGCACATGCGGCGTCGACAGCCATTGCTCGCGGGGGTCGGCGACCTTGTTGAACACCCAGCCCACGACAACCACGAAGATCAGCACCAGGACGACGAACAACGGCGCCCGCCAGCGCACCCGCCAGTAGGTGGACGCCCTCGTCGCCTCATAGGCGTCGAGGCCTCTCTTGATGCCGGCGATGTCAGCTTCGCTCGGCATAAACCCGGCTGTTTCCATCACCATCCCCCAAGCAGAGTGCTTGATCTCGGCCATCGTATGATAGCGGGTTTTGCGGGAGAGGCAGTGCAACCACTGTGGCAGATTGCGCTTGCCAAGAATGCGGTCAGTTAGCGCTGCCCCTCATCGCCCTGCCGGGCACTTCTCCCCGTATAGTGACGGGGAGAAGAGAGCTTCCGCGACCCTTAGCGCCTTTTCTACAACGCTGGAGATTGGCGAAATCATAGGCGACAGCGTCCTTCTCCCCGTCACTATACGGGGAGAAGTGCCCGGCAGGGCGATGAGGGGCAGCGCTAACGACTGCCAGCAATCAACGACGACCAAGCACCGCATCAAGGCGGCCCATAACCTTCCGCCTCAATACACCTCCTAGTCCCTCCACCACCACCAGCCGCTCATGATCGCCGGCGCGCAGCCGGACGAACGGGTGCAAACCGTAGCGGACAATCGCGCCCGGCGTGCCCGCATCGGCGCTGATGTCGACAACGAGGATGCCGCCGATGCGGCCGGGCCAGGGCTGCCTGGCGAAGGCGGTGCCGAGGAAATCGCCTAGCCCGTAGGCGACGACCGTGCCGCCGATCCGCTCCACCGGCTGGACGACATGGGCATGGTGGCCTGCTATCAACCCGACA
Source organism: Mesorhizobium shangrilense (assembly GCF_040537815.1). Lineage (NCBI taxonomy): Bacteria > Pseudomonadati > Pseudomonadota > Alphaproteobacteria > Hyphomicrobiales > Phyllobacteriaceae > Mesorhizobium > Mesorhizobium shangrilense. Next base: position 573,245 of record NZ_JBEWSZ010000002.1, on the reverse strand, counting down.
CCCTGCGCCGCCAGCCGCCGCGCCAGCGCGCGCGTCTCGTCGCGCGGAAAATGCCGGAACTCCCAGTCCCAATGCGGCACCACGCAAAGGAGATCGACATCGCCGGCCTCGCGCGCCCAATCCGGATCGCTGTCCATCAACACACGGCCCGCAAAGGCTTCCGCATCGGCGTTGCGCCATAGCGTGAAGGCGGCAAGGCCGACGCTGAGCGGACCAACATCAAACCGTGTGACTGGACCGTCCTCAACCGTGCCGATGGTGCGGATGCCCAGCCGCTTGAGCGCCGCCACGGTCTCGTCGAAGCCGGCGATGCCCTGGTCGAGCACATGGTTGTTGGCCAGCGACAGAACGAGTTTTTCGCGAGCTATGCCAACCGCCGCCAGCGCCTCGGCGAGAAACCGCTCGGTCATCGCATGATGTGTGCCGAGCATCGTGCCGAGCACGGCGCTCGGTCGCTCCACGATCGGGCTTTCGCAATTGCCGACAACCAGATCGGCGGAGCCAAGCAATGCCGCGATCGCCGGATCGCATGCCGGCGCGCTGGAATTGGCGACGGCCGAGATGTCGCCGACGAAAGCCAGCCGCACCGTCCGCGCTGGTGGTGGATCGATCAGGGTTTCGGCCATGTCTGCAAAACCGCCGGTGTCGCCGCCAAGCGACGGCTTCAGGAAGCGTGGCAGCCACGACAGCTTGTAGGAGAGCGGATAGTTCGACACGCGATGCCCGGTTCGTTTTCTCTCCTTAGTCTGTCTTTGCAATGGCGAGAAGCGTGGGTTCGTCTCCTAGAAAATTGCGCCCTGATAAAGCACCGCCTCCGCCTCGTCCGGCGCGAAACGCCGCGCCAGCGTGCGGAACGCGCTGTGGACGCCATCGCGGTCGATGTTGCAGCTTCTGAGATGCCGCACCGCCAGCGTCGGATCGAAGGCGCTGCGGCCATGCATGACGCGCTGGTTGTCGAACACCAGCACCTCGCCCGGTTGCAGCTGGTGCTGGAACTGGTTTTGCGGATCGCAGATCAGCCGCGTCAGCTCGGCCAGCGCCTCGATCAGCCCATCGATGCGATCCAGCGGCGCCGCCTGTGGCGCCAGGCAGCGGTCGTTGTAGCGGATGCCGGTGACAGCGCCGGCGGCGTCGAGGCTGATGACATGCGCCTCGGCACTGAAGAACACTTCGCCCGCATGCTCGCGATGGAAGGTAACGCCGTGCCGCGTCAGGAGGCCGAACAGTTCGGCCGAGTTCTTCCGCATCAGTTCAGCGACATGAAACCCGTCGACCATCAGCGATGTGCCGCCCGTGCCCGCGCCGGTCCGGATGGCATGGAAGAAGATGAAGCCCGGCGGCGAATAGCGAAACGGCTCATCCGTATGCGGGATCTGCGCCCGTGCGGTCTCTCCGGCCACCCGCGCGTCCGGCCGCGAGATCAGGTCGAACACCTTGCCGTAGCTGGTCTCGCGGATCGGCCCGTAGCGGCCAGCCACCCGGGCCGTCGCTTCAGTCTCAGCGGGGACGCCGGTCAGCATGGCGATGCCATGGTCGCGCAGCGCCCGCAGCGAGCCGAACAGCGCCTCGTCGTCCTCGACCACCGCGTCGAAGGCGAACCGGCCGAGTTTTCCACTGAGATCGCTGCTCCACAGTTGCGGCTGGAAACGTGACGGGCCTGAACCGCCGCCGGCATGGCCCGCCAGAAACTCCGAGCCATAGCGCGAGACATGGCCGTCATCCCAGACGACGCTCACCTCGGCAGCCGAAACGTCGAGCGTGGCGGTCCGAACCTCGACCGGCACATCGGCCGGCGTCAGCCATCTCTTGCCGGAGGCGGTATCGCCGCACACATCGCATTCGCAGGCCAGGCGCAGCCAACGCGTGGAAAGCCCGCCGGTCCTGCCGTTGTCGAGATCAACAGCGATACGGTCGCCTTCGTTGCGGATGGCGCGGACCAGCTCCCCATTCGCGGTTGAGTGTCTCGGTGTATCCAGCACGGTTTCTTCTCCTTTGCGATTGATTTTCCTTCAAGGAGGCTATGGCTGGATCACCATGCGATCAAACGATTTTCCTTCGTCATGATTTGAGATAAACTCAATCCATGACGACACTGAGAGACCTTCCTCTATCGGCCCTGCGGGCGCTCGCGGCCGCGGCGCGAAGCGGCAGCCTGACGCGGGCGGCCGAGGAGCTCGGCGTGACGCCGGGAGCCGTCGGCCATCAGATCAGGCAGTTGGAGGACAGGCTGGGCATAAAACTGGTCCGCCGCGCCGGCAATGGCATCGTGCTGACCCGCGCCGCCGAGGCCGCCCTGCCCGACATCGACCGTGGCTTCGACGCGCTCTCGTCCGGCCTGCGCCGGTTGCGTTTCGAACGGCGGGCCGAGACCTTCACCATATCGGCCGACCCATCCTTCGCCTCGCTGTGGCTTGCGCCGCGCCTTGACCGGGTGCGCACGGCATTGGCGAAGCTCGATGTCCGCATCGTCGCCTCGGTTGCCCTCGACGCCATGCTGGACGAAGGCGTCGACCTCGCCATCAGCTACCGCAACAGCACGGCGCAGGACATCGCGTCGATCGACCTGTTCACTGAACGGGTGATCCCGGCCTGCGCACCATCGCTGATCCAGGGCCGCACCCGGCCGGATGCGGCTGAGGTGCTCGACAGGATGCCGCTGCTGCACATCGACCCGACCATGGGCGACGATGTCTATCCGGCCTGGCGCGACTGGTTCGCTGCAGCAGGGCGGCAGAAGAAGGACGTCGACCACGGTCCGCGTTTCGGCCTGACAATCGTTGCGGCGCAAGCGGCGATTGCCGGCATGGGCGCATTGCTGGCCAGCGAACTGGTTCTCAAGCGCCACCTTGACCCCGGCCATCTCGTCGAGATCGGCCGCGACGTTCCGGCGCTGACAATCCGGCGCCGGCTGGTCTGGCCCATGCGCGGTCCGAAGGCGCGCCGCGCCGCTGCCGTTGCCGCCGAACTGGCTGCAGTTGCCGATGTCGGGGTTGATAGCGCCCTGCCGCGGTGAACCCGCCTTAACGGGGAAAGCCGCGTACACGCCCCAGCAACCACTGCAGCGGGTTGTCGACGAAGGCGCGGGTGACGAACGTGTCATGTGCGGTGTGCGACGCAATAAAGGCGACGGTGCCGGCCGCGAGCCGAGGCGGCGGATCTGAACTCACGCGGACACTGCGGCTGCCGAGCAGCCTGACAATCTCGGCATTGCCGGAGGCCGAGGACTCGCCATAGGCGCTGACGAAGAAGCGGGTGGTGGCGTGACCCGCGATCCAGCCGGCGAAGATATCGCTGTCGTCGAAGACGGCGTCGAGCAGGATGACGCCGAGCAGGCGGCCGCGGGCGTCGCCATTCTTCAGCACGGCGGCGGCGGGGTTGTAGCCGCCGCTATAGGCGGCCAGCACGATCGGCATGGCGTCGAACCGCGCCGCCTTGGCGCCGGTGAGCTTCGCTAGCCCCTGCCCTGCCTCGCCCATGAAGCGGGCAAAGGCACCGGGCGTCCAGAAATTGCCGGCGCTGGAATCCTGCGCGTCGACGGCGAATTGCGGCGCCACCAACACGGCGTTGAGGCCGGATGCCTCGACCTGCGCGAACACACGCTGGCGCTCAACCACGTCGCGCTGCAGGGTCGCGCCATTGCCATGGAAGAAAACGACGATCACCGCCGGCCTGGCGGGGTCGAACCCCCTGGGCACCGCCAGCAGCGTGCTGCGGTCGGAATAGGTCTCGTCTTCCCAGTAGATGCCGCCGCGCGGCGAGGTGTGGCCGCGCCGGCCGTTGCCCGTCACGTCGAGAAACGGGCCAGAGCCATCCGGCAACTTGCCCCGATACGGAAAGGGCGACGTCTTGAACGGCACGATGGTTGAGATGGCCTTGCGCAACCGCGCCCCCTCGCTTGCCGCCGGAAACGCCGCCGTGGCCAGCAATCCGGCGACGATGGCGCGCCGGCTTGGCATCAGGCGGCCAGGAGTCTCGCCGACTGTGCCCTGGGCGGCATCAGCACGGCAAAGAAGGCGGGTATGGCGATGACATAAGCGATAGCCGCCCATTGCAGCACGGCGCTGAGGCCGAAGCTGGTGGCGACGATCGGCACGGCGGCCGCGCCGATGACCGAGAAGCAGCCATTGATGCCCCAGGCCCAGACGAACAGATGCTGCTTTTCAAGCCGCGCCAGCCAGGTCATGGCGGTGGCCATCGGCATGCCCATCAGGAAGGCCGGCGGCGACACCAGCAGGAAGCAGAGCAGCAGGCGCACGGAGTATGGATAGGAGCCGATCCAGTCGAGCGCCGGTGACAAATAGAGGCCGTAGACCAGCAGCAGCACGCCGATCGATGCCAGAACCAGCGGCAACAGCACATTGGCGCGGTCGAAGATGCGCTCGGCAAACAGGCTGCCGAGGCCGGAGAACACCAGCATCGAGGAGATCAGCACCGAGGCCGACACCGTCGGATTGGCGAGCGCCACGGTGAACCGGCTGATCAGCCCGACCTCGACCATGATGTAGCCGACCCCCAGGCAGGCGAAATACAGAATGGTGCCAAGCTTGCCGCGCGAGCGCGAAAACACGATCCGCCAACCGAAGATCATCGGCAGCAGCACCAGCGATGCGGCGGTGATGCAGGCGATGCCGAGGGTCGCCCACAGCAAGAGATAGCCCCAATCGTCCTGGAACAGGTCGAGCCGGTCGAGGGTCTTCGGCAGGTCGGTGGTCTTCACATAGGCGGCGAAATAGGGCTGGTCGTTGCTGAGCGAACGCGTGTCGAAGACATAATCGGCCGCCACCTTCTCCCAGCCGCCGGTCAGCAGGGAATGCCAGGCCAGCCGCGCCAGCGCCGTGGCCGGCAGCACGTCGGGTCCGGGCGCGGCGGCGGCATTGGCGCAGGCATCCAGCGTCGGATCGGCCGGCGCCGCCGGATCGCAGTCCGCCGAGACAGCAGGCGCGGTCGGGTCGGCTGGCGCTGTCGCATCGGCGCCAGGCCCAGCCATCGCGGCATCCTGGCCGCTGCCGAAGATCGAGGCGCGGTAATCGTCGAGCAGCTGCCGGCTTTTCGAGCCGTCGAAAGCCATGCCCGGATAATAAAGCTCGTCCCAGGACATCGATCTGGTGTAGTCGCGCAGCTTGCCAATCTCGTCCGCGCTGAAGCCGCCGCGCTTGAACAACACCGTGGTTGTCGAGAGATAGCTCGACACGGCGAAGATATCTTTCTGGGCGCCGGCAGGGTCGAATTCCTTCGCTGCCTCGGCGATGGTCGAATAGAGCTTCAGCACCGATTTCGGCGGCTCTTCCTTGTTCCACAAGGTCACCGACAGCACGCCGCCATCGGCCAGCGCGCTGAAGTAGCTCAGCATCGCCTCTCGCGTGTAGGCATATTTCTCCGAGATGGCGAATCCGCCCGGATTGGACAGGCCGACGCTGTCGGCGAGGCTGAGATCGATGACGTCATAGCGCTCGGCGGTGTTGGCCAGGAACAGGCGGCCATCATAGCCGATGATCTTGATGCGCGGGTCGGCAAGGACGTCGCCGGTGACGTCTTTCAGCGCCGCGTCATGGAAAGCCTTGAGGACCATCGGGTTGCTCTCCGCGACGGTCACCGAGGTCGAGCCGGCATTCAGCGCCGTTTGCGTGGAGATGCCGCCACCGAACTGCACCACGAAGGTTTTGGGGTTGCCCTTGATGACATAGGGATAGTGCATCGGCAGATAGCTGAAATAGACCTGCTCGGCCGGCGCCAGGTTGCGCATGATGCCTTCCGGCCCGTCGCCGTCGCGGTACATGCCGACATAGGTGTTGGCCGGCACCTCCGGCATACCGAAGGCGGCATTGTCGCTCAGCCCAGGCGCGAAATGCATGTAGGAACTGGCATAGACCTGCAGGTCGCCGAAAGGCGAGACGCTGCGGAAGATGCGCTTGCCGTCAGGGAAATTGCGGGCATAGGCGACGCCCTTGTACTGTGACACGGCAATGTCGGGTATGCCGAGCAGGCTGGGCAGCGCGAGGTAGCCGGCGATCGACAGCGCCGCCACGACGAGGGCGGCCACGACGCTCTTCCAGGCGCCAAAGGCTGTGAACCAGAGGATCGTGCCGATGGCCCACAGCAGCAGCGGCACGACGATGATGGTTTCCGGCGCGAACAGATACATCGATACCAGCACGACGAGGCCGGCGAGCCCTGAGCCGGTGAGATCGGCGAAATAGACGCGGCCGAAGGCCGTGCGGCTCTTCAGGAAGACGATGCCGAGGAAGAACGCGCCGGCCAGGAACGGCAGGAGATAGAGCAGGAAATTGACCAGCAGGCGCCATTTCTGCGCGGGGTCCGAGACCAGGAAGATGGCGTTGAACGGCACTGTCTGGGCGACGAGGTTGGAAGTGACGGCGAGCGGTCCGATCAGCAGCAGGGCGGCGGTGGCAGCACCTTGCCAGTGCCGGTCGAACCAATCCTTGCCGGCAAAGATGACGACGCTGGACAGCGAGAAGCCGAGCATGGCGAGGCTGACCACCAGCGAGCCGAAATGCGACCAGCTGCCGACAGCGAAGACGCGCATGACGGCGATCTGCAGCGCGATGATGGCGCCGGCGATCAGCCCGATCGCCAGGAAATGCGCCAGCCGTGGCGCCTCCAGCGACGGGATGCTGATGCGGGAGTTTGACGCGACGGCTGCCATGCAAGTCCCGTTATGCGCTGGCGATGCGAAGCGGAGCGTTGGTGTGCCCCGCAAGCCTGTCAGCCATTGTGCGTGCCGACGATCTGTTCGCCTTCCAGCTTGGTGAAGGGTACGAAGGGCACCACCTTGCCGTTGTAGATGTCGGAGCGGGCGATGTTGAACGTGCCGTCGGGAAGCTTCTGCTTGACCACCTTGAGCACGTGCTGCGCACCGGGCGGCCCGACCGGGATGACCATCACGCCGTCGGGCTTGAGCTGTTGCAGCAGCGAGGGCGGAATGTGGTCGATGCCGCAGGTGACGATGATCTTGTCGAAATCGCCGACACCGTCCCAGCCATAATAGCCGTCGGCGCTCTTGCTGGCGATGGCGCTGAACTCGCTATAACCGCGCCCGACCAGCCCGTCATAGATGCCGCGGGTGCGGGCTGCCAGCGGGTTGATGATCTCGACCGTATGCACCTTGTCGGTCAGGTTCGACAGATAGGCCGACTGGTAACCGGAGCCGGTGCCGATCTCGAGCACGGATTCGCCGAACTGCACGTCGATGGCCGTCGTCATGCGGCCAACCAGATGCGGGCCTGAAATGGTCACGCCATAGCCGATATCGAGGAAGGCGTGGTCATAGGCGCGGCCCAGATTCTGTGGCAGCACGAATTCCTCGCGCGGCGTGAACAGGAAGGCGCGCTTGTTGCGGTCGTCCAGCACGTCCTTGTTGTAGACCATGATCTGGAAACGATCGAAGCGCGCGGCCAGATATTTCGGATCCTCACCGCGATTGGCCACCATCCAGTCGATGAACGCCTTCTTGTCGCCCATCGGCACATCGGCATTGCGGTCGAACGGCACCGGCACATTCGCCTTGGCGACGCGGGGAAGTACGGAAAACGCCGCCGCGCCTGCCGACAGCGTCAAAAAGTCACGACGCTTCATCAAAACTCTCCGAAGAGTGGCCTAAGTCGCTAAAAATCCCTTGATTGATCCGATGCACCGGCACCCAAAACGAGTCAATGGCCGCTCAATAGCCGCTGCCTCAAGGCCGCGTGGCCAAAGAAATTGTGGCAAGTATGCCACAGTAATATATGAGCAATGACTGATGCTTTCCCACAACAGCAGACGGCAGAATTGAGGGCGGCCACCCCAATCTGGCCCTCCAGAAGCCCCAATTGCTTGACTTGGGCCGGAAAAGCAGGCAGCAAACCAAGTTCGAAACGGGTGAAACACCATTTTGACGATTCTGGACGTACCTTCTCTGCGAGAAGGAGACGCCCGGCGCATTGACGCCGAAAACGACTTTCGACGGCCCATGCGTGGATCGAAAACGTGATGCGGCATCCTTTTCGCGTCCAATCGGGGTGCGACATATTAGATGAGAGGGATTGGTTAACCAACTTTGTCCATATTTTGAGGCAATCGGCAACCAACGACAGGCGCGGACAACGCGTCGGGGACCACCTGGGATCATACCACAGAATGGTCGTCGCGGCTCTAAGGGCCACGGACGAGGGAGCTGATTTGTAACAAGATTGGTGACTGTTTTGCGTAAGAACAAAGTTGAAGCGGACCGAAACTGGCATGGCGAAGACGCCGGTGCCCGCCGCTCAAGGCGCATAAATCCCGGATCGATCATACGCTGGGTCGCCGTGCCCAGCGTCGGCACCGCGATCGGCCTCTGGCTGGTTGGCACCATGGCCGGCCTCAGTTCCGTCGGCGCTTCCCTTCCAACAGCCACAGGCAGCCTGCAGCAGACCTTGCTGATGCCCGGTTCGCTGACCCAGGCCAATCCGCTCAAGCAGCATTTCAAGACATCGACAGCGCCATTCGTGCTCGCCAACGTCCATGGCGCCGAGCAGGCCCTGCACGACCACAGCCCGGAATGTGGCGACAGCTGCTTCAAGCTCGCCTCTGTGGAAACCCATGCGGAAAAATCGTCGCGCCTTGTCGCCGCGGCCGCTCCCACCCAGCCGGTCGTCACCGCCGGTAATACGATTGTCAGCCAGACGAAAGATCGCTTCGAACGGATGGAAGCGGCCTTGTCGCCGTCCCGCATCGCCGCCGCCTTTGCCGGTAAGGCAAAGCCGCAGGAGACCGGGAACGCAGCCGCCCATCCCGTCATTTCCAGCATCGCGCCGGTCGTCGAGGCTTCGCTGACGCCCTCCAACAAGGTCGTGGCCAGCCTGTCGAACGACATGACCGGCCTCTCCGACCAATCCTACGAAACAGCAAGCCTGCCTTCCGCCGCGGAAGCCCCTGCCGCGGAACGCTTTGCGCGACTCGATCCGGGCTCCGTCGTTGTCCAGACCGCCCCGCAGCCTATGCGCTTCGGTGCCCCGGCCGCCACCGAGACGCCGGACCCCTCGCAACTGGCGCTGGCGCTGGTCAAGTCGATGCCGGTCGACGACGAGGCATTCGCCTCGCCGCTGCCGATCGAGGAATCCTCGGCCGATGTGGCTGTTGCGCCAAGCAAGACGCTGCCCGAGAAGCCCGGTGACGTGGCCTCGCTGCCCGACGCGCTGTCTAACGACGCGCTGTCTAACGACGCGCTGTCTAACGACGTGCCGCTGCCGACGCAGCGCCCGCAACTGGACAACGCCCCGGCGCCCAAATCCGCACAGCAACAGCCCAAGGCGGTGGAACAGCCCAAGGCCGTCCAGCCGCCGAAAGCCGTTCAGCAAACCAAGCCGGTACAACTGGCCGCAAAGCCGGCTCCCCAGACGCGGCAGGGCAAGCCGGGCAATGGCGGCGACGTGCTGGCCTATGCCCGTCCCGACACGCCCTCTGGCGGCCTCGGCCAGGCATTCAAGAATCTGTTCAGCGGCCCGCGCGGCGGCAGCGGCGCAGGCAATGGCGTCGCCGTCTACGACATTTCGGCCAAGACCGTCTATCTCCCGGACGGCCAGCGTCTCGAGGCCCATTCGGGCCTCGGCGCCATGGTCGACCAGCCGCGCTATGTCGACCAGAAGGATCGGGGGCCAACGCCACCCAACACCTATGACCTGACGCTACGCGAAACGCGCTTCCATGGGGTCGAGGCCATCCGCCTGACCCCAGTTGGCGGCAGGGCCAAATACAACCGCGTCGGTCTGCTCGCGCACACCTACATGCTTCGCGGCGGCCGGGCAGAATCCAACGGCTGCGTTGTCTTCAAGGACTATAATCGCTTCCTGGCTGCCTTCAAAAAGGGCAAGGTCACGCGCCTAGTCGTCGTCCCGCGCCTGAATGGATCGCCTACCCAGGTAGCATCCAACGCACGCGGCGTCTGACGGTTCCAAGCGGTAACGCACGCTGTGCCTAAAGGTTCCCGGTGGGCCACATGTGCAGCCATCTCCTGACAGCCTGCTGTCAGGAGCAACGCGATGCCGCCAGCCTCTTGTTATCCCGCTCTTTCCATTTCGCCGGACTCCTCCCATATTCCGGACATGGCCAGATCCCCCGACAAGAAGACGCCCGCGACGGCGAGTGACAACCGCGCCGCGCCGAAGCGGCGCAGCCCGCTAACCGATTTCATGGATGCTTCGGAGCCGCTGCACAGAGGCGGCTTCGAAGAGGCGCCGCAACCCGAACTGTCGGGCACGCCGCTGACCGGCTCGATCGCCGACTGGGCCGAGCAGATCGAGCAGGAAGCGGAGCGCGAAGGGCGCCTAATCTCCCCCCTCGAGGGGGAGATGTCGCCGAAGGCGACAGAGGGGGTCGCCGCAGAAGGCACCGCCATGGCGTGGAACCAGGTCGAACCGACCCCACCCGACGGCTTCGCCGCCACCCTCCCCTCAAGGGGGAGGGAAAGCGCCAAGTCGAAGAAGATCCCCGAGCGCTCGGCCTCGCCGGGCCGCAGTTCGCGCGGCACCTCGATGGGTGGCGCGGCATCAGCCAGGGAGCGCACGGCCGCCGGCCTCAACCCGGTCGCCGGCCTCGACATCTCGCTGGAAGACGCCGAGACAATGGCCTCGAGCAGCGTCACCGCCACGGTGGCCGCGCTGTCGGCGCTGATCGAATCCGGCAATCCCTTGCACAAGGATGGCGTGCTGTGGACGCCGCACCGCCCTGCCCGTCCGGAAAAGTCCGAAGGCGGCATCGCCATCAAGATGGTGTCCGACTTCGAGCCGGCCGGCGACCAGCCGACCGCCATCAAGGATCTGGTCGAAGGCGTCGACAACAGCGACCGTACCCAGGTGCTGCTCGGCGTCACCGGCTCCGGAAAAACCTTCACCATGGCCAAGGTGATCGAGGAGACGCAGCGCCCCGCCCTGATCCTGGCGCCCAACAAGACGCTGGCCGCACAGCTCTATTCCGAGTTCAAGAAGTTCTTCCCCGACAATGCGGTGGAGTATTTCGTCTCCTATTACGACTATTACCAGCCGGAAGCCTACGTTCCGCGCACCGACACCTTCATCGAGAAGGAATCCTCGATCAACGAGCAGATCGACCGCATGCGCCATTCGGCGACGCGCTCGCTGCTCGAGCGCGACGACGTCATCATCGTCGCCTCCGTGTCCTGCATCTACGGTATCGGTTCGGTCGAGACCTATACGGCGATGACCTTCCAGATGCAGATCGGCGACCGGCTCGACCAGCGCTCCCTGCTCGCCGACCTCGTCGCCCAGCAGTACAAGCGGCAGGACATCAATTTCGTGCGCGGCTCGTTTCGCGTGCGCGGCGACACGATCGAGATATTTCCCGCCCACTTGGAAGACCGCGCCTGGCGCATCTCGATGTTCGGCGACGAGATCGAGCAGATCACCGAGTTCGACCCGCTGACCGGCCAGAAGACCGGCGAGCTGAAAAGCGTCAAGATCTACGCCAATTCGCACTATGTGACGCCGCGCCCGACCCTGAACCAGGCCATCAAGTCGATCAAGGAAGAGCTCAAGCACCGGCTGGTGGAACTGGAACGCGCCGGCCGCCTGCTGGAAGCGCAGCGGCTGGAACAGCGCTGCCGCTTCGATCTGGAGATGCTGGAAGCCACCGGCTCCTGCGCCGGCATCGAGAACTATTCGCGCTATCTCACCGGCCGCCAGCCCGGCGATCCGCCGCCGACGCTGTTCGAATATATCCCCGACAATGCACTGGTCTTCATCGACGAGAGCCACGTCACCGTGCCGCAGATCGGCGGCATGTATCGCGGCGACTTTCGGCGCAAGGCGACGCTGGCCGAATACGGATTCCGCCTGCCGTCCTGCATGGACAACCGTCCCTTGCGCTTCGAGGAATGGGACGCCATGCGCCCGCTCTCCGTCGCCGTCTCGGCCACGCCGGGCAACTGGGAGATGGAACAGGCCGGCGGCGTCTTCGCCGAGCAGGTCATCCGTCCGACCGGCCTGATCGATCCGCCGGTCGAGGTGCGCCCGGCCAAGAGCCAGGTCGACGATGTCGTTGGTGAAATCCGCGAGACGACCAAGGCCGGCTACCGCACGCTGGTCACCGTGCTGACCAAGCGCATGGCCGAGGACCTGACCGAATATCTGCACGAACAGGGCGTGCGCGTCCGTTACATGCACTCCGACATCGACACGCTGGAGCGCATCGAGATCCTGCGCGACCTGCGCCTCGGCGCCTTCGACGTGCTGGTCGGCATCAACCTGCTGCGCGAAGGCCTCGACATTCCCGAATGCGGCTTCGTCGCCATTCTCGATGCCGACAAGGAAGGTTTTTTGCGCTCGGAAACCTCGCTGATCCAGACCATCGGCCGCGCCGCCAGAAACGTCGACGGCAAGGTCATCCTCTACGCAGACCAGATCACTGGCTCGATGGAGCGGGCGATGGCCGAAACCAGCCGCCGCCGCGAAAAGCAGATGGAGTGGAACACCGCCAACGGCATCACGCCGGAATCCGTGAAGTCGCGCATCTCCGACATCCTGGACTCGGTCTACGAGAAGGACCATGTCCGCGCCGACATCTCGCAGTTCACCGACAGCGCCGGCGCCATGATGGGCAACAATCTCAAGGCCCATCTCGACGCCATGGAGAAACAGATGCGCGACGCCGCCGCCAATCTCGATTTCGAGAAGGCCGCCCGCATCCGCGACGAGATCAAGCGGCTGCGCGAGATGGAACTGTCCATCTCCGAAGACCCCCTGGCCAAATACGCCGACATGGAAAGCCCGGCCTCGGGTCGCGAAAAGGGCAAGCACAACAAGGGCGTGGCCAAACATCGCACGGCCGAGGAACAGGAGCGTTTCCGCAAACTCGACGAAGCACGTGCCGCCGAAGAGGCGACCAAGGCTGCCAGGCCCAACCTCTTCCGCAAGCCGGCGCTCGACGAAATGGGCGCGGATGGCGCCCTACCGGTGAAGAAGCCGCTGTTCGCCAAACCCTCGATTGACGACATGGGCCCGGGCACGGACATGCCGACGCCAGCAGGCGCCGTCTCGCGTTCACTGTTCAAGAAACAATCGGCGTCGGAGGCGCACGGCTCCGATTTCGGCATCCCCGGCGAGGCCACCACGCCGCTGTTCAAGAAGAACTCGCTGGACGAGATGACCGTGCGGCGCACGGAAAAGCCAGTCGAGGGAAAGGTGCCTGCCAAGCCCCAGCCGATCTCCCCCGTTGTGGGGGCCGGCAGGACAGAGGGGGATGCGAAGGAACGCGGCGATCCCAACAAGCCCATCGTCCGCCAGCGCTCTGGCATCGGCTCCTATGAGGATCCAGGCGACGCTCGTCGCGAAAAACGCCGGCCGGGCAAGACGGGTCGACCGGGTAAGTAGGCTGCCTCTTCCTTCTCCCCCTGTGGGAGAAGGTGGATCGGCGCGCCAGCGCCGAGACGGATGAGGGGTGCTGGAGCGAATGGGGCGTTGGTGTTTTCTGGAACACCCCTCATCCGACCTCGCTTCGCGAGGCCACCTTCTCCCACAGGGGGAGAAGGGAAAGCGCTCCATCGCCGCATCCTAAGTTCTTTTCGCCGAGCCTTAACAACCTCTGGACTATGCGCTCGCGCTTGCCGCCAGCTGGTGGAAACGATACGCACGCTGCAATTCCGTCTCTGCACGCAGACCTTTCCGCAGCCAAGCTCATGAAGCCCAAGGACATCGCCGCCTACGTCTTCCTGGCCGTCACCTGGGGCCTGTCATTCCTTGTCCTGCTCAAGGTGGTGCATGCCTTCGGCTGGATAGGTGCCGTGACCCTGCGCTCGCTGATTGCCGGCATCACGCTCTTTCTGCTCGCTGCCGCGACACGGCGCCGGCTCGATTTCAGCGCCGGGTGGCGGCACTTCGCCATGGTTGGCGCGACGACGGTCGCCGCACAGCTGATCGGCCTGTCCTATGCCACCCCGCGCATCGGCACGGCGATGGCGGCCATCCTCGTTGCCGCGATCCCGCTGTTCTCGATGATCATCGGCCAGCTATGGGGACTTGAACGCGTCACTCTTCGCGGGCTCGCCGGGCTGCTGCTCGGCGCCGCCGGGATCACGGTTCTGGTCGGCTTTCCTGCCGCGCCGATCACGGCATCCTTCGCCTTCGGCTGCGCTGCTTCCCTGTTCAGTTCGTTCTCCGCCGCCTTCGGCAGCAACTACGCCAACCGCCATTTGCGCTCCGCCGGCTCATGGGAACTCACCGGTGCCGCCTTCCTGTTCGGCGGTTTGATGACGCTGCCGCTGCTGCTGGCCGTGCCGGTGCCGGCCATGCCCACCCCCACCGACTTCCTCTATCTCGTCCTTCTCGCCTGCGTGATGAGCGCGCTGACCTATGTCGTCTATTTCCGTCTGGTGGCCAGCATCGGCGCCACCAGGACGATCAGCGTCGAATTCGCGGTGACCACGATCGCGGTACTGGTTGGCACTGTCATGCTCGGCGAGTCGCTGACCATGATCCAGGTGTTCGGCGCCATGGCGATCATCGGCGGCTGCATACTGGTGCTGGACCCGTTCCCTCGTCGGGTGAAAGCGGCGCCCTTGCCATCTCCGGCCGGCTAAGGTTTGTTCGATGCGACAGCGAGGCAAACTCCATATTCTGCCGCTGGTTCTGGGCAGGAAAGACACGCCCCTCCGGGTAGGCGCCGATCTTGGTCCGGTCCAGAAACACCTTGGCTTTCCCAAATGGCTATATGTCTATCAGGATCAGCCATGCGGCTTTCTGCTGGGCTATGGTGATCTGGAAATCGACATTCTGACCAGCCGCAATCGGGCGCGCGTCAATCGCATCAGCATCAAACTTTGGCACATGCCCGATATCCCCAAGTCTTTGCCTTTGAAATGGAGTGGCAACAGCCAAATCGATCTCGACGGTTTTGGCCCGGCAATGACGCTTTCGGCCGCCAGGACACGCGTTGCAAGTCTCGGATTGCAGGGCGAGGAATACAAGATGGAAAGCGCGTTTGAAACTGTCCGTCGGCTGGTACTTCCTCACGCCGAACTTCATTTCTTCAAGGGACCGGAAGAACCGATCCTGATGGAGATTCACTTCAAGACGCCACAGGAAATCCAGCGAACCAAGGGGGACTGGATATACCCCCCGCCAGACTAAGGCCTGCCCGCGGAGGAGGCACTTGCGACCCGCCACGCCTTTGGTGTAATCCCTTCCCAACACTCGAACATCTTGAAAGGAGGGCTCACGTGTTTACGGTTTTTCGTCACCATCGTCAGCGTGGCCCGATTTCTGCCCTGCGAGCTAGCTTGCAGGGCTGACCAGGGACGGTCCGGGTTTTTCCCGCCTCGATTTTTTGGTCTGCCCTTCGTGGTGCGCAACGCCGAGCCTGATGGCCAGCACGCGCACCGTCAAAGTGCACCCGGAGTTGTCTCCGGCAAGACCAGAGAAAATCAAAATGGCCCTGATCAGCCTCAAATCCCTCGGCGTCACCATGAGTGCGCCGCTGTTCGCCAACCTCGACCTCACGATCGGCACCGGCGACCGGCTCGGTATCGTTGCCGCCAATGGCCGTGGCAAGTCGACCTTGCTGAAATGCCTGACCGGCGAGATGGAACCGACCTCCGGCGACATCACCCGCACGCGCGGCCTGCGCGTCGGCCATGTCGAGCAGTCCGTTGCCCCTGCCCTTCTTGGCCGCACTTTTTATCAGGTGGTGGCTGACGCATTGCCGTCCGAGCAGGCTGAAAGCGAGATGTGGCGCGTCGACGTCGTTCTCGACTCGCTTGATGTGCCGGAGGCGATGCGCGAGCGCAAAATGCAGGCACTGAGCGGCGGCTGGCAGAGGTTGGCGCTGATCGCCCGCGTCTGGGTCACCGATCCCGACGTGCTGCTGCTCGACGAGCCGACCAACCATCTCGACCTTGCCCGCATCAGCCAGTTGGAAACGTTCCTCAATGCGCTGCCACGCGAAGTGCCCGTCGTCATCGCCAGCCACGACCGCGCCTTCCTCGACGCCACCACCAACCGGACGCTGTTCCTGCGCCCGGAACAGTCGCCGGTGTTTGCCTTGCCCTATTCGCGGGCGAGGCAGGCCCTCGACGAGGTCGATGCCGCGATGGCGCGCAAGTTCGAGCGCGACATGAAGGTCGCCCAACAGCTGCGAAAGCAAGCCGCCAAGCTCAACAACATCGGCATCAATTCAGGCAGCGACCTGCTGACGATCAAGACCAAGCAGCTCAAGGAACGCGCGGAGAAGCTGGAAGACGCCGCCGCCCCGGCGCATCGCGAAAGATCGGCCGGAGCGATCCGGCTGGCCAATCGCGGCACGCACGCCAAGGTGCTGGTCACGCTAGAGGATGCGGCGGTGCAAACGCCCGACGGAACGCTGCTGTTCAGGACCGGCAAGCGCCACATCTGCCAGGGCGACCGCATCGTGCTGCTCGGCCGCAATGGCGTCGGCAAGTCGCGCTTCGTCACCCTGATCCGCAACGCCATCCTCGAGCCGGAAACGGTTGGGAACGTGAAGGTGACGCCATCGACGGTGCTGGGCTACAGCGACCAGGCGCTGTCCGGCATCAGCGGCGACGACACGCCGCTGGCGATGGTCTCGCGCCGCCATGATGTCGGCGAACAGCGCGCCCGTTCACTGCTTGCCGGCGCTGGCGTCAGCATCGAGATGCAGGAGCGCAAGATCGGCGTGCTTTCCGGCGGCCAGAAGGCGCGGCTGATGATGCTGGCGCTCAGGCTCGCCGACCCCAACTTCTATCTGCTCGACGAACCGACCAACCATCTCGACATCGACGGCCAGGAAGCGTTGGAAGCGGAACTGCTGGCGCATCAGGCAAGCTGCGTGCTGGCCTCGCATGACCGCTCCTTCATCCGTGCCATCGGCAACCGCTTCTGGCTGATCGAGAAGCAGCGGCTGACCGAAGTCGAGGATCCCGAGGATTTCTTCCGCTCGGTGACCGAAGCGGGTGGGTGAAAGATCAATTGATCTGTAAATTATTTGCTTACAAGCCCTTGATCTGTGTAAGCAATATGTTTACATTCCTCAATGATCAAGTCCTTCAAGAACAAGGCGCTGTCGGATCTCTTTCAAACCGGAAAAACCGGCAAGATCGACGCCAAGATGCACAAGCGCATTCTTGTTCGGCTCGACCGCTTGGAAGCTTCAGAAAAGCCGGAGGAGATGAACCTCCCTGGCTTCGACTTCCACCCATTGAAAGGCTTCGACCCCATCCGCTACACGGTTCACGTCAACGGCCCGTGGTGCATCACATTTGAATTCGACGGCAAGGATGCCGCCCGCGTCGATTTCGAGCAATACCACTGAGGCGGCCAGATTGGAGAAGTTCGACTTATGACCTTGCACGAGCCGACGCGTCCGATTGAGCGCTGTCCGTCCCACCCGGGAGCGCTGCTTGAGGATATTATCCCGGCAACTGGGAAGACCAAGGTGGAAATTGCAAATCTGCTCGGGATTTCTCGGCAGCAGCTCTATGACATCATCCGCGAGAAGAAACCGGTTTCGCCGGCAGTCGCCGCCCGCCTTGGGAAGCTGTTCGGCGACGGCGCCGCGATCTGGCTTCGGATGCAAGCGGCTTTCGATGCCTGGCACGCCGAGCGTGAGGTTGATGTTTCAGCTATCCCGACGCTCAAGGTTGCGTAGGTCCACTCTCGGCGCCGAGATCTAAAGTCCGGTGCTGCCGCAAAAATTTCGGTAGTCTGTCGGATGGCCTCAGCCTGCCACGTCCTTGGGATGCCGACATGATGATGCCGGCGTCACGCAAGGAAAATGCACCATGTTGATCCTGTCATCCATCGGTCGCATCGCGGCCCGGTACTCAACGGCTCGCGCCCGCTATCGCAGCGAGCGGACCCTGCTTTCCCTGCCACAGGACCTGCGCAAGGATATCGGCTGGCCCGAAATCCTCGATCAGCACGATGGCCGCCGGCCCGCTCGCACCGAGCTGAAATGAAACCGGCCATCGGCCCTTTGCGGCAGGGGCGATAGACGCGCTGGCCCGCCGTGCGCCAGAAAATTTTCGCAGCCATGTAGGATCGCCGCGACCTCATGCGTCCTATGGCTCGCAAGGCCAAGCCAAACGCAAAGAGGAGCAAGACATGACCGACCAGACCCCCGTTCAGCCCAGGGCAGAAGTGCTGGGTGGATTGACCCCCTATCTGCAGGTGGACGGCGCCTTCAAGGCAGCCGAATTCTACAGCAAGGCTTTTGGCGCCGAGCAGGTGTTTGCCTATCCGCCGGACGAAAAGGGCCGCACCATGCACATACACCTCCACATCAACGGCTCGACGCTGATGCTGGGCGATGCCTTTCCCGAACATGGTCATCCGCATAAGGAGGCGCAGGGCTACACGCTGCAGCTTCATCTCGATAACAGCGACATCGACGCCTGGTGGCAGCGCGCCGTGGACGCCGGCTGTGAAATCGTCACGCCGTTGCAGGTGATGTTCTGGGGCGACCGCTGGGGCCAGCTGCGCGACCCGTTCGGCATTGCCTGGGCAATGAACGCGCCGATTAAGTAAGGCCGCGTTTGCGAGCCGCATACCTCCTCACGACCGGTGACGGGGTTGGCGCGCTCATCCGCGCCGGGTCGCATCCCTGCCGGCCCGGCGCTTCGTCTCAGCAAAAGGAAAATCCCATGTCCTATGTGGATGGCTTCATGCTTGCCGTGCCCAAGGCGAGACTCGATGACTACAAGAAACTGGCCAACACCGCCGGCGCGGTCTGGATGGAGCATGGCGCGCTCGCCTATGTCGAATGCGTCGGCGATGACGTGCCCTATGGCGAGGTCACTTCGTTCCCGCGCGCCGTACAGGCCAAGGACGACGAGGTCGTCGTCTTTTCATGGATCGTCTATGAATCCAGGCAGAGCCGCGATGCGATAATGCCCAAGGTGATGGCCGATCCACGCCTGACGCCAGACTGGGCGACCATGCCCTTCGACGGCAAGCGCATGATCTTCGGCGGCTTCAAGCCGTTCATGGAGCTATAGGCCGAACATCCCTGACCGATCGCCCGCTGCCGCGTGCCAACGCCAGCAGCAAGAGCAGAAACTCGTCTTCATTTCTCAAAATAGGACCGACTTATGCGCAAGCTGATCGTATTCAACAGCATATCGCTCGACGGCTATTTTACCGATGGGCACGGCGCCATGGACTGGGCGCACAGCCAGGATCCGGAATGGAACGCTTTCGTCGCCGACAACGCCAAGGGCGGTGGCATGCTGGTGCTGGGCCGCGTCACCTACGACCTGATGATCCAGTTCTGGCCGACGCCGATGGCCGCACAGATCGCACCGGTGGTGGCTGAACGCATGAACGCCATGCCGAAGGTCGTGTTTTCCCGCACGCTCGAGACGGCAAGCTGGAACAACACCGAGTTGGTCAAAAGCGGACCGGCCGCGAAGCTTCGCGAACTGAAGCAGCAGCCGGGCAATCACATGACAATCCTGGGAAGCGGCAATCTCGTCGCTCAATTGGCGGAGGAGAATCTGATCGACGAGTACCAGTTCGTCATCGTCCCGGTCATGCTTGGCGCCGGCAGAACGATGTTCGAAGGCATCGCCAACCGGCTCAACGTGAAGCTGACCCGGTCGCAGGCCTTCGGCAACGGCAACGTCTTCCTGCGCTATGAGCAGAAGACGCTGGCCGGCTGATGCATCCAACAGGATCAGGACGATTCAACCAAACGTCATCCTGATCCAGCGCGAGGCATTGGCCTGACTGTTCAGTTCAGCCTGTCCAGCAGCGGCTTCAGCCGGTCGCCATAGAGCTTCCAGAGATCGACCGAGCCCTGATACATCGGCTGGCGCACTTGCGCCGCCGAGGCGGTGCGCACCGGCCGGTCGGTCTGGTGGAACGACAGCGCCGCGTCGTCCCACGGCAGGCCGAGATGGGCGATGAGCGCCCGCGTCTGCCCTTCCTGGTCGGCGACGAAATCCTCGTAGCGCACATCGTGCACGACGCCCGGCAGCACCTTGCGCCAATGCGCCATGATGTCGGTGTAGAGATTGTGGAAGTCGGCGAGTTCGCCAAGGTCGTAGCCGTAACGATGGGTGTCGCCACGGAAATGCACCTTGTAGATCGACAGGCACGTGGCCGCCGCGTCACGCGCGCAGTGCACGATCTTGGCCTTCGGCAGCATCAGGTGGATGAAGCCGATCAGCAGGAAGTTGCCGGGCATCTTGTCGGTGACATGCCGGAACTCCGGATAGCGAGTATGCAACATGTCGAGATAGGCCTGCCCCGCCTCGGCAAAGGCCTTGTCGGGCATGTCGGCGATGCCGGCCGGAAAACCACCGGGCATGCTCATCGGGAATTGCTTGCCAACCGCCGTCTTGAGGATGCTGAGCTCGCCCGCGCCATAGACCTGTGGGTGGCTGGCGATGATCTGTTCGATCAGCGTCGTGCCCGAGCGTGGCATGCCGACGACGAAGATCGGCGTGTCGTCGACGATCGTGCTCGGCTTGTGTTTTTCGAAGAAGGCAGCATCGAAGGTGCCCTTCATCGCCTCGAATTCGGCCCGCGTCTTGGCCTCGTCGTAGTCGATGCCCTTGCGGCGGATCGCATTGCCCTCGGTGTAATAGTCGAAGGCGCGGCCATAGTCCTTCAGGTCGTCATTAGCCTTGCCGAGGCCGAAGGACAGCTGCATGCGCGCCAGGCTGCCTTCCGGCGCCTTGGCATGCTGGGCCTCCATGCCCGTCAGCTCCGTGTCGCGCTCCTTCTGGCGCTTGACCTGCGTCAGCATCAGCCATGCCCTGGACATGCCGGGATCGACCGCGAGCGCCTGCCGGAACGTGTCGGCGGCTTCGTCAAGCCTGCCCTTTTCCATCAGGCCGACGCCCAGCCCGTGCAGCAGGTCGGCATCCTTGGGCCGAATGTTCAGCGCCTCGCGGAACACGGAGAGTGCTTCGTCCAGCCGCCCGGCCTCCTGCAGCGTCTCGGCAAGCCCGATGCGCGCGCGGACATGGAAAGGATTGCGCCCGACAGTGCCGCGATAGATTTCTTCAGCGCCGTCGAATTGCCCGAGCTGCTTCAGCGACGAGCCGAGATTGTCACGCGCCGCAAGCTGGTCGGGGCGAAGTTCCACGGCCTTGCGGAAGAAATCGACACCGGCAGCGACCCTGCCGAGGTCGCGCATCACCGTGCCGACATTGTTCAGGAAATCCGGATTGTCCGGAAGCATCCGCACGGACTGCTCCAGCAGCTCCAGCCCCTCGGCGCTACGCCCGGTCTGATGCAGCAGCAGCCCAAGGAAATGCGCGGCCGCCGGATGGTTGGCCTTTTGCGCCAGCACCTGACGATAAAGCATCTCCGCTTCCTGCCGCCTGCCGGCCTGGTGCAGCTGCAATGCTTGCTGTACGCGCTGGTCGAGCCCCAGCGGCGGCTGTGCACCGCCCGCGCCTGCTGGTCTTCTTGGATCTCGGTTGATGGGAACCTGCCGTGTTTGTCTGCCTGACGCGATCTAGGCCATTGGCACGGCGGGTTCAAGTGTTACGAGGATATGGCGCCCTTCTTCCGGCAAAGCCGGACCATCAAATCAGGCGATTGGTCTCGGCAAGATGCCTTGCCCGCCGCAACGTGCCATCGGTGTCGGCGATGGTTCGCCTGGCAGCCTCGTCGCTTCTTATGGTCAGCCGCGCCGACTTGACGACGGCCGGTTTTGCGATGGGCATTGCGATCGGCGTGATTGTCACAGTGGTGCCTGCCGGCGTTTTTACCGAAATCATGAGATTTATTCCTTTCATGCGTAAATAAAATCAAGATGCCGGGATAAATGTTCCCGCCTCACTTCAAACAATTTTTTAGAAAGTGAAGGCTTCATATCAAAATTTCATAGACGATTATAGGCGATTAATTTTCAGGTGGCGTTCGATTTTCTCGCAGAACTTCTTGATTAATTCCCGGATCGCGACTATCTGTATGAAATCGTTTTTGGCCCAGCTTGGCATATCGCGGCGTCAGAGGTTCTCGACCCGCCAATCTCATCCAGATCTCCGATACCCGGCGCGCGGCAAACCGCGACCATGTCTCGATTCCGAAAGACACACATATGAACACCGGAACTGTAAAGTTCTACAATGGCCAGAAAGGCTTCGGCTTTATTCAGCCGGCCGATGGCGGCAAGGACATTTTCGTCCATGTCAGCGCGCTTGAACGCGCCGGCTTTCCCGGCCTAGCCGAGGGCCAGAAACTGCAATTCGAGCTCGAGCGCGACACCAAGGGCCGCGAATCGGCAGCCAATCTGCAACTGATCTGATCCGGCCGAATTCGATGAACGCTGACCACGGATGTACTGGCAGCTCTCGAAAGCGGCTTATTTCCAGCGATTGCCGGAAATAGGAAAGCGGGGCTCGTCCCCGCTTTTTTGTTTTCCGACACGCTGTTCGCATGGCGTCACAAGGCGCAAAATTCTCCCGGCTGATGCCGGGACACAAATTCGAGGCACAACGAGATGTCGGCCCGCACCACCCATTCCATCGCGCATTTCACGGCACCCTTCGTGCTGGGAGGGGTGGAAGGGCAGTTGCCGGCCGGCGACTACGACATCGACCATGACGAAGAGCTTGTCGACGGCCTGTCATGGCTTGTCTGGCGCCGTGTCGCCACCTTCATCCATTTGCCGGCAAGGACGGTGAGAAATCCGACCAGCCAGCTCGTCGCCATCGACCAGACCGAACTCGAAGCAGCGCTGACGCGCGACAGGGAGAACGCAGCATGATCCGCTTTCAGCAGAACACGCGCCCGCGCAACGACACGCCCGTGCATCTTTTCGCGGTCGGCCAGACGGTCCGCATGAAGAGCCGCATGGGCCTTGTGCAGAAAACAGCGGAACTGTTCCAGATCCAGAGCAAGCTGCCGGTCAAGGACGGCTCGCCGCAATACCGCATCCGCAGCGATCAGGAGACCCACGAGCGGGTCACCACCGAAGACAATCTCGAACCGGCCGACAATCCAGCGGTCTGAGACGCCGACAACACCAGCACGAGGAGCAGAGAACATGGCCAAGGGCCAACAGCGCAGCAACCGCGAGACACGCAAGCCCAAGAAGGACAAGGTCGCGGCCAAGCCCGCGTCCCCGTTCGGCTCGGCCGTCAAGCAGGCGGAATCCGGCATGAAGCCGAAATCGAAGGCCTGACATGCTCCTCTTCGGCGCCATTCGGCGCCGAAGATTGTCTCCAGCGCGATAGCGGGATCGCGCAACGCCCTGCCCGCACCACGGAGGCGTGCTTGAACTTCGTCATCGAGTTCTACCGGTCCCGCGATGCCGACGAGGCGACGCTCGACAGGGTATCGCTGGAAGCGCCGAACCTGCGCGCGGCACTGCAGGGCGCTACCGCGCTGTTCCACACGCTGGCCATGCCGCAAATCCCCGACCGCTTGCGCATCTCCGACGAGGATGGTGGCGAGCTCTATGCCGGCCCGGCCGATGGCGCATATCCGGCGGGGATGTGAGCGTCACGTCGCCTGCCTTCCAGTGCGCCCTGGCCAACCACTAAAGTCCGCGCGCAACCGCCAGCCCGTGGCGACGTTGAGCCTGCACATCAACATGCAGGAGCCTCGGAATGTCCCTCACCGCCTTTGCCATCAATTGCTCGCTGAAAGGCCTCCAGCGACAAGGAGAAATCATCCACCGACAGGATCGTCGCCGATCTGCTCTCGGCCCTGAAGCCGCATGGCGTGAAGGGCGAGGTCGTGCGGGCCCTCGACCATGACATCAAGCCGGGCGTCTTGTCGGACAGGGGAAAAGGCGACAACTGGCCGAAACTGCGCGAGAAGATCATCGCCACCGATATCCTCATCCTCGGCCAGCCGATCTGGATGGGCCAGCCGTCGAGCGTGGCCAAGCGTGTCATGGAACGCATGGACGCGTTTCTCGAGGAAACCGACGACAAGGGGCGCATGCCCGCAGCCGGGAAAGTGGCACTGGTGGCGATCGTCGGCAATGAGGACGGCGCGCATCACTGCCACGCCGAATGCTTCCAGTCGCTCAACGATGTCGGCTTCACCATCCCGGCCAATGGCGGTGTCTACTGGGTCGGATGAGGGGTGTTCCAGAAAACACCGACGCCTCATTCCGTCCAACACCCCTCAACCGTCTCGGCGCTGCGCGCCGATCCACCTTCTCCCACAAGGGGAGAAGGAAAAACTTCAGCACGGCCCGTCGCCGACCACGCGATAGTCCGCGGCGCGCGCCTCGCAGGCATTGGGGAAGCTGCGCATCTCGCCGCCGCGACGGGCGCAGACCGGGCGGTATTCGCGCGTGCAGAATGTCTGTTCCCCGCCGCCACCGCCGCCGTCACGGCACTGGCCGTCGCGGATGATGCGGTATCCGGCCCGGTCGGCAAGGCAGGCATTGGCGAAGGTCTGGCGATCGCCGCCGCGCCGGGCGCAGACTGGTTGATACTGCATGGAGCAGAATTGCGGCTCGGGCCTTGGCGGGCGCGGACGCGGGCCGGGGCCGTCATCCACCACGACCGTGCAGGCGGCAAGGATTGCCGACAGGAACAGGACGGCAAAACCCTGGCGCGAGAAGACTGCCGCAAGAAATTTCATGGTGACGTCCCTCCCCGATGCCCTGCCAGGCGCTAACCGGCGATGCCCCGCCATTCCTCTTCATTCCGCCGCCGAATGCAACCCCCGTTTGCAAGCGACGATGGTCTCGGCAACGGTGCGGCACAAGCTCCAGGGTGTGCCCCTATATCCACCGCTTTCGCGCGCTGGCCCATGCTTGGCCCGTCTCTGGCCGATGACCCGGCCGCGCTCCAAGTCTATCCCCTGCCCATCGAAATCAATGCACATTATGCGTCGGGACGCGCCCCTCAGGGCGACCCGCGGCACTATCTTGCAACCTTCACGTTTCCGTGCGATAAATTCCGTGTTCGGGCATTTGCGACCCGGAGAGCGGAACGTTTTGGACGACCTTTCCCCGATACTGTGAATCTCTGACGGCCCCGTTTTCGGCGGGGGGTTTGACCATGCGCCAATGCATGACTGCCGAAGCAACCACCGGGACTTGCCCTCGACGCCAGGTGGCGGGCAGGACCATCAAAGACTGAACGGGTGAAGGAGTTTCCCCAATGGCCCAGACCGGCACCGTTAAATTCTTCAACGCGACCAAAGGCTTCGGTTTCATCACGCCCGACGGTGGCGCCAAGGACGTGTTTGTCCACATCTCCGCGATCGAGGCTTCGGGCCTGCGCACGCTCGTCGATGGCCAGAAGGTCACCTTCGACGTCGAGCCGGACCGCATGGGCAAGGGTCCCAAGGCGGTCAATCTCCGCGCGGCCTGAACCATAGGCACGCTGCGCGTCCCCGGTGGGCGCGCAAGGAGGGTTCCACGCCCTGAACAGGCGTGCGAAGCCGGGTTTGAATTCTTGAAAGGCGCGGCGGTTTTCGTCGCGCCTTTTTCATGCCAGCGACGATCCATCGGGCCGGTCAAAACTTTCTCTTGCCGATAGCGCCAAAATAAAGGACAAATTTCCCTTCGGGCATTTGCCGGCCCGAGACTGGACTTTATGGGATTAAGGGAGCTTCCCATGCCGCAGACCGGCACCGTCAAATTCTTCAATCATGCCAAGGGCTTCGGCTTCATCACGCCGGACGATGGCGCCAAGGATGTCTTCGTCCATATTTCGGCCGTGCAGGCATCGGGTCTTCCCGGTCTTGAGGATGGGCAGAAAGTGTCATTCGACACCGAGCCGGACAAGCGCGGCAAGGGACCCAAGGCCGTCAACCTGTCGGTCGGCTAAGCCGGCTTCAGACCGGCAATCACCGCTCAGGCGAAAGTGCCCTGCTCACCTCTCGGTGGGTGGACGGCAGAGTTTTCACGTTGACGTGATCCCACCCAATTGCCGGTCGATTTCGTTCAGCCTCCGTTCAGCCACGGTCCTATATTAGTCATCCGTAAAGCCGGATCGTATCCCCCGAGACCGCACGGACCGGCACGAAGGAGATCGACATGAACCGAGTTTTCAAGACTGTCATCCTGTCCGCCGCCGTCCTGGCGACGATGGCCGCGACCTTGCCCGCCGCAAGCGCCGATGACTGGCGCTGGCATCATCATCGCGGCGGCGGCGATGCCCTCGCTGCCGGCGTGGTCGGCCTTGCAGCTGGCGCCCTGATTGCCGGCGCGCTCAGCAACCCGCAGCCGACCTACTACGATCCGGGCTATGACGATTACGACTATCGTTATCAGCGCCCGGTACGCCGTTACTATGTGGAGCCGAGGGTGGCCTACAACAGCTATGCCGAGCCCTGGACCCGTGGCTGGTACGAGTACTGCTCGGACCGCTACCGGACCTTCAATGCCCGGACCGGCACGTTCACCGGCAATGACGGCGCGCAGCATTTCTGCACCGCCAACTGAGCGAGCTATCCAGCATACTGCGTCCTTCTCCTCCCGGGGACGCGGATCGGTCGAGGCTTCCCTGCCCCTCCCGAACAGAAAGCGCGGCCCTCACGGACGGCGCTTTTTTTGTTGCCGATTTTGAACGGACAGCCCGGAGTTTATGAAAAACAGCCAAGGTCGTCGTTCGAGGCAAGCACGTTTCAGCAGGCCTGTATCAACTGAAGTCCATCAGGTCAGGAATGGATTGGTCCGCCGCTCCTCGCCAAAGCGGCCGCCGGGACCGTGGCCGCAGATGAAGCCGATATCGTCGCCGAGCGGCAGGAGCTTGTCCTTGATCGAGGCGATCAAGGTCGCATGATCGCCGCCCGGCAGGTCGGTGCGACCGACCGAGCCGCGAAACAGCACGTCGCCGACATGGGCGAACTTGGCCGCGCGGTTGTAATAGACAACATGGCCTGGCGCATGGCCGGGGCAATGCAGCACCTCGAACACATGGCCGCCGAACGACACGGTCTCGCCCTCGGTAAGGAACCGGTCGGGCACGCAGTCGCGCGCGCCGGCGATACCATAACGCCGGCCCTGGTTTTCCAGATTGTCGAGCAATGACTTGTCGGCCATATGCGGGCCGATGATCTCGATACCAAGCGCCTCCTTCAGCTCCATCGCCCCGCCGGCATGGTCGATATGGCCATGCGTGATCCAGATGGCGCCTGGCGTGATCGCATTGTCCTTCAGCGCCGCGAGCACCTTGTCGATGTCGCCGCCCGGATCGACGACGACACCGGTCTTGTCGTCCATGTCGAACAGGATGGTGCAGTTCTGCTGGAAGGGTGTGACCGGCACGATGCCGGCATTGAGCTGACCCATGATCGTCCTTTCTCTGTCTTGCCCCGATGTAGGCAGTGGGGCGCGCGACGTCTACCGCCGAGCGGCGAACAGTGGGTGCCCAAAACGAAAATGGGCGGCCAGAGCCGCCCATGGAATTCCTGAAACCGCGAGGTTTTACTTGTTCATCGCGCCCATGACTGCGCCGATGATGCCGGTCAGGATGGCGCCGCCGCCAGCACCGCCAACGATGTTCTTGATGTCGAGCGCGCTGCCGAGCCCGCCTGCCGCCGTGGCAGCTGCTGCCGGATCGACCGCGCCGCCGCCGAGCAGGCTGCCGAGGATGGCCGCGCCGCCGACGCCGCCAATGGCTCCGCCCAGGATTTTGGGAAGCTGCCCCATCGCCGCCGTCTTGAGCGCCGCACCGACCGCCTGACCACCGATGACGCCTGTAATCACCTGTATAATGATCGGAAGAAGCGTATTCATGTCCATGTTACTATTCCCTCCATAGCTGCCAGCCTCCCGTGGCCGACACCATCATGAGACGCCGAATTGGACGAAAGTCAAATGCACAGATGCTGAAATAAAAGGGGCGGCTCGAAAACCGCCCCTTCTTGCTCGAAAAGCTGTGACTTTCGTTATTCTGCGGCGATTGCATGCTTCGGTTGAACAGCCGCGGAGTAGTCGTTCATCAGAGTCTTGGCAATTTCACCGACCTCGAATCGGTAAGGCCCGATCTCCGAAACCGGCGTCACTTCCGCTGCCGTTCCGGTGAGGAAACACTGCTCGAAGCCTTCCAGTTCTTCCGGCATGATGGCGCGCTCGATGACCTCGAGGCCGCGATCCCCAGCGAGCCCAATGACCGTGCGGCGGGTGATGCCGTCGAGGAAGCAGTCGGGCTTGGGCGTATGGATCTTGCCGTCCTTGACGAAGAAGATGTTGGCGCCCGTCGCCTCGGCGACCTGGCCACGCCAGTCGAGCATCATGGCGTCGGCATAGCCCTTGGCTTCGGCGGCGTGCTTGGACATGGTGCAGATCATGTAGAGGCCGGCGGCCTTGGACTTGGAGGGCGCGGTGCGCGGATCGGGCCGGCGCCATTCCGCCATGTCGAGGCGGATGCCCTTGAGCTTCTGCGCCGGGTCGAAATAGCTCGGCCACTGCCAGATGGCGATGGCGCAGTTGATGCGGTTGTTCTGCGCCGAAACGCCCATCTGCTCGCTGCCGCGCCAGGCGATCGGCCGCACATAGGCGTCCTGGAAACCCTGCTTCTTCAACAGCGTGGTGGAGGCGTCGTTGAGCTCGGCCACCGAATAGGGAATCTTGAACCCGAGCAGACGGGCCGATTCATGCAGACGCTCGGTGTGTTCGTTGAGCTTGAAGATCTCGCCGCCATAGGCACGCTCGCCCTCGAACACGGCGCTGGCATAATGCAGGCCGTGCGTGAGCACGTGGATCTTGGCGTCGCCCCACTGGACGAACTCGCCATTCATCCAGATGAAGCCGTCCAGTTGGTCGAAGGGAACGGATGCCATGGTAACCTCCCACGGGCGGTGGCCCGCATATCATTGTCGTTGCGTGTTCGTGCCGGCCTCGCAAAGCGCTGAAATCGCGAAGCGCGGGCGTGGCCAAGGTGGTGAAGCGTAGGCGGATATTTGAAGTCTGGCAAACTCAGGAAGTTCCGGAAAAACGGTCTTCTCTTGCCTTTTTGTTCGCAATCCGCCGAAAAGCTTGTCAAAAATTACCATTGCCGGGAAATTGCGTCAATAGTACTGACATAATTTCCCTTTTTGGACGGAGAAATGATGACGGATCGAAGCCAAGCTGCCGGAAAACCGATCAGGACGGCCATCACCGACGAGGACGGCATCGACTTCGCCATCATCGAACTGTTCTTCTTCGCCTATCGCGATTTTACCTCTGACCCCGATCAGATCCTGGCCGACTATGGTTTTGGCCGCGCCCATCACCGCGTGCTGCATTTCGTCAACCGCCGGCCGGGCCTCACCGTCGCCGAACTGCTCGACGTGCTGAAGATCACCAAGCAGAGCCTGGCCCGCGTGCTCAAGCAATTGATCGACACCGACCATATCGTCCAGCTGCAGGGGCCGCGCGACCGCCGCCAGCGCGAACTTTACCCAACCGCCAGGGGCCGCGCCCTGGCCCTGGCGCTGGCGCGGCCACAGTCGCGCCGCATCCATGCTGCATTGGAAGATTCCGGAACCACCGAACGGGCCTTGGTGGAACGGTTCCTGGAAGCAATGGTCAATCCAGAACTAAGAGCGCAGATCGACGTTGGACCCGCAAAAATGTCAGGGAAAAGCCATGGAGAGCAATGAGAGGGTCGACCAGGCGGCCGCACCGGACGACGATGCGCCGCATCTGCTTGTGGTCGACGATGACACGCGCATCCGCAACCTGCTCAAGCAATATCTGACCGAGAACGGCTTTCGCGTCACCGTTGCCGGCAATTCCGGCGAAGCCAGGCGCAAACTTGCCGGCCTCGATTTCGACCTGCTGGTCCTCGACGTCATGATGCCCGGCGAAAGTGGCGTCGACCTCACCAAGTCGCTGCGCGCCGAGAAGAACGTACCGATCCTGATGCTGACGGCGCTTTCCGAAACCGACAGCCGCATCAGTGGTCTCGAGGCCGGCGCCGACGACTATCTGCCAAAACCCTTCGACCCGCGCGAACTGATCCTGCGCATCAACAACATCCTGCGCCGTGGTGGGCCAACAACGACGCCCAAGGTCGAGCAGCTGGTCTTCGGCCCCTACACGTTCCAGATCGCCAGGCGCGAATTGAAACGTGGCGGCGAGGCGCTGAAACTGACCGACCGCGAGCAGGAGATCCTGGCGATCTTCGCCGCGCGGGCCGGCGAAACCATTCCGCGCCACGAACTTGTCGGCGACGATTCGGAAGTCGGCGAGCGCACCATCGACGTCCAGATCAACCGGCTGCGCCGCAAGATCGAGCGCGACCCATCCAATCCGGTCTGGCTGCAGACCGTTCGCGGTATTGGGTATCGGCTCAGCGTGGAATAGACTGTTGCCGGCGGCTTGTTGCTGAGTGGCCGTCAACGAGCGAAAAGATCGAATGGCAACCACGGAACTGGAACAGCCGGGACAGGGCGGCTTGAGCGCACGCGCGATGCGGACGCTGAAGGCGGTGCCGCGCGCCTGGAACAGGTTCTGGCGCCTCGTTTCGCTGTATATGCCGAAGCGGCTCTATGCCCGCTCGCTGATCATCGTCATCGCGCCGATGATCCTGCTGCAGTCGGTCGTCGCCTTCGTCTTCATGGAACGCCATTGGGCAACCGTGACGCAGCGCCTGTCTCAGGCGACGGTCCGTGACATCGCCGCCATCATCGACATGATGGAGACCTATCCGCACGACGTTGACTACGCCAACATCATCCGCATCGCACAGGACCGCATGCAGCTGAAGGTCGACCTGCTGCCGCCCGACCCGCTGCCCGCGCCCGGTCCAAAGCCATTTTTCTCCATTCTGGACGATGTTCTCTCGTCCGAGATCACCCGCCAGATCAACCGCCCGTTCTGGATCGACACGGTCGGCAACTCTAACATCGTCGAGGTCCGCGTCCAGCTCGAAGGCAAGGTGCTGCGCGTCTTCGTGCGCCGCAGCCAGGCCTATGCGTCGAACACCCATATCTTCCTGATCTGGATGGTCGGCACCTCGCTGGTGCTGCTGATGATCGCCATTCCCTTCCTGCGCAACCAGATCCGCCCGATCCTGACGCTGGCCGAAGCGGCCGAGAGTTTCGGCAAGGGCCGGCCGATGCCGCGCGATTTCCGCCCGCGCGGCGCCGAGGAGGTTCGCCGCGCCGGCTTCGCCTTCATCCAGATGCGTGAACGCATCGAACGCCAGATCGAGCAGCGCACCGCCATGCTGACCGGCGTCAGCCATGATCTCAGAACCATCCTCACCCGCTTCAAGCTGCAGCTGGCGCTGGCTGGCAGCAGGGCCGACACCAAGGCGCTCAACCAGGACATCGACGACATGCAGTCGATGCTGGAGGGCTATCTCGCCTTCGCGCGCGGCGAGGCCTCGGAAGATGCCGGCCGCTTCGATCTCGAAGCCTATTTCCAGAAGCTCGGCGAGGAGGCCAGGCTGCGCAAGCGCAAGCTGTCGACCACGCTTGCCGGCGACCGCGATGTGCATGTGCGGCCCAATGCCTTTGCCCGCCTGATGTCCAACGTCATCGGCAATGCCTTCCGCTACGCCAGGACGGTGGAGGTAAACGCCACGCATGGTCGCGGTACGCTGCTCGTGACCATCGACGATGATGGCCCCGGCATCCCGGCCGACCGGCGCGAGGACGTGTTCAAGCCGTTCGTGCGGCTCGACGAGGCCCGCAACCTCGACGCCAGCGGCACCGGGCTGGGCCTCTCCATCGCCCGCGACATCGCCCGCAGCCATGGCGGTGACATCACGCTCGACGACAGCCCGCTCGGCGGGCTGCGCGCCGTGATCAAGGTTCCGGCCTGACAACCGATCAGGCCCGGTCGTGCAGGTGCAGGTCGGGCCTTCATCCGCGCGTCATGAAACCATGGTGAAGAGCGCGCATGAAGCGCGCGACAACAGTCGATTCGGTCCTGCCGCCTCGCTACGACCCCGTGCCCGCCCGGGTGCGCTGGAGCGAAGCGCGGGCAGCTAGCTGGTCGCCGTTTCGGCATCGTTCCAAGGCAGACAACGACCTTTCGAGCAGAGGGCCGCCATGCGCATCCTGATGGTCACCGACGCCTGGCGCCCGCAAGTCAACGGCGTCGTCCATACGCTGGAACGGCTCACCGAAACGCTGAAATCCTTCAACGTCGAGGTGGATTTCCTGACGCCCAACATCTTTCGCACTCTGCCCCTGCCGACCTATCCCGACATCAGGTTGGCACTGACCACGCCCGGCCACGTCGCGCGCCTGATCGAGACGCGCAAAGCCGACCACATCCACATCGTCACCGAGGGTCCGCTCGGCTACATGGCGCGGCGTTACTGCCGCAATGCGGGCCGGCCGTTCACCACCAGCTACCACACGCGCTTTCCCGAATATCTGAGCGCCCGCCTGCCGGTTCCGGAAAGCTGGGCCTACCGGTGGCTGCGCGATTTCCACAATTCCGGCCAGGGCACGCTGGTCGCCACCCAGTCCCTGGCTGACGACCTCGCGGCGCGCGGCTTCACCAAGCTAAGGCCATGGACACGCGGCGTCGACACCGACCATTTCCGTCCCGACAAGAAGAAGGATCTCGGTTTCCCCGGCCCGGTGTTCCTGTGCGTCGGCCGTGTCGCCATTGAAAAGAACCTGACCGCCTTCCTCGACCTCGATTTGCCCGGCAGCAAGGTGATCGTCGGCGAAGGCCCGGAATTCGCCAAGCTCAAGGCGAAATACCCCGACGCCCATTTCCTCGGCCATCGCCCCAATGACGAACTGGCCGAGATCTACGCCTCGGCCGATGTCTTCGTCTTCCCCAGCCGCACCGACACATTCGGCAATGTCATCATCGAGGCGCTGGCCAGCGGCACGCCGGTCGCCGCCTACCCGGTGACCGGGCCGATCGACATCGTCGGCGACGGCATTGGCGGCGCGGTGTCTGATGATCTCAGGCAAGCAGCGCTCGCCGCGCTCAACGTCAGCCGCGATCAGGCGCGCGAACGCGCCATGCGCTACAGTTGGAAAGCCTGCGCTGAGATGTTCATGGACACGGTCGAGGAAGCGCTTGGAGCGCCGCGAAAGCTGGCGGCCTGACGGATCAAGCGCCCAGGATGTATTGAGATTCAGGTCAGGCCGAGCTGAGAATAGTGGGCTCCGAGAACCGGAGCGGAGCGTACTTTTGGGTACATGAGCACCGGAAGCGCAGGAGACTGCCGTTCGCAAGCCGGCCTCACCTGAATATCAATGCATCCTAGAACAGCCGCCCGCCATCCGGCACCTTGCGCTCGATGGCGCCAAGCACAACGGCACCCTCCTCGTCGGGAAAGCCGAGCGTCAGCACCTCCGACATGAACGGGCCGATCTGGCGCGGCGGGAAATTGACCACGGCGAACACCTGCCGGCCAACCAGCGTTTCCGGCGTATAGTACTTCGTGATCTGCGCCGACGACTTCTTGATGCCGATGGCCGCGCCGAAATCAATCTTCAGCTTGAACGCCGGCTTGCGCGCTTCCGGAAACGGCTCGGCCTCGACGATAGTGCCGGCTCGGATGTCGACACGGTCGAAATCGGCAAAGCTGATCTCGGGCTTGCGCTCGCTGCTCGAACTCATCTCTATCTTACCGTGGTTCAGGCGTTGCCGTGCGTCTCGAACAGCACGCCAGCCAGCGCATCCTTGGCCGAGGTTCCCGACCAGACAACGAACTGGAAGGCCTGGAAATAGCACTCGCAGGCCTCGAGCGCCGACGACAGGAGCACCTCGACCTGCTGGCTCGACGGCTCGACTCCGCCGGCCAGAAGCAGCGACTGGCGGAACATGATCGCGCCTTCCTGCTCCCAGAGGTCGAAATGGCCAAACAGCATCTGCTCGTTGATCAGCGACAGCAGCCGCATCACTTCCAGCGCGCGGGTTTCCGGCACCTTGATGTCGAAGGCGCAGGCCAGATGCAGAGCCTCGAAGTCCTCCATCCAGGAGAAGGAGACGTGATAATCGGTCCAGCTTCCCACGACCGAAATCGAGATCTCGTCATCGCCGGCCCGTTCGAAGGACCAGTCGTTGTTGTGGGCCACCTGTTCGATCACATCCACCGGATGGATTTCGCGGGACAATTCGAGTTCGAGAAGTTCCATGGAATGCTTCCTGTGTTCTGAGGAGCGCCACCACACGCTCCGGGGGGCACACACAACGAACAATCATGTCTAGAACTCGGACGGTCAGGGACTTCTCAACGCAAAGACCCAGACCGGAACCCCACCGCCCGGCGCATGACCCGGTTCCGAATCATGCAACAAATTCAGTCTATTGATCGGGAGTCGCGTGAACAGCCCAATTTTTCGCACTGCGTCATTCGCATGTGGAAAGCTGCTGTCACAAAGATTCATGCAATGCCGGTAAGCGATTCACGGCAAAGCGCTTTTTAGGATTATGCTTTGTGGAAAAGTTTAACGATTATTTTTTTGTTTTGGGCTTGGCCGAAGCCGCAGGTGCGGCCTGTCCCGTCAATTCCGCGAGCTTCGCCTCGAGTTCGTCGATGCGGCTCGACAGCCGGGCATTTTCCTCGCGCGCCTTGGCCGCCATGTCGCGCGCGGCCTCGAATTCCTCGCGCTGCACCACGTCCATGGTGTTGAGAATGCGCTCGGCCTGCCCCTTGAAGGCGGTCTCGACCTCGCGGCGCACCCCTTGCGCGGCGCCGGCGGCGTCGGTCATCAGCTTGGCGAATTCATCGAGAATGCGGTTCGGTCCGGTCGACATGGCAAATCCTCGGTTGCTCGAAATGACGTAGTGGCGCGCGGCGCGGAATGCAAGAACGTTGCTGTATGCTGCGGCATCAAGTCGAGGATTCAGCCTTGCCTTGACCCCGCCAAAACCCTGCCGCATGGTCCGCGCCCAAACGCCACCGCAATCGAGAGTTCCCCGTTGAACGAATTTTTCCTGCTGCCGCTGGCCTCCCTGCCCTTCCCCAACATCAACCCGATCCTGATCCAGATCGGGCCGCTGGCGGTGCACTGGTATGGCGTCGGCTACATCGTCGGCATCCTCTTTGCCTGGTGGTACGCCAAGCGGCTTATCACCAATCCGAAGCTGTGGCCCGACGGCAATCTGCCCATGAAGCCCGAGGACCTCGATGACTTCATCGTCTGGGCCGCGGTCGGCGTCGTGCTTGGCGGGCGCACCGGCTATGTGCTGTTCTATGACCTGCCGCGCTACATCCAGCACCCGCTCGATATCTTCGCGGTCTGGCAAGGCGGCATGTCCTTCCATGGCGGCCTGCTTGGCGTCATCCTCGCCATGACGCTGTTTTCCATCAAGCGCGGCATCCGCACCTGGTCGCTGTTCGATGTCGTGGCGGCCGGCGTGCCGATTGGCTTGGGCCTAGTGCGCGTCGCAAACTTCATCAATTCCGAGCTTTGGGGCCGGCCAACGGATGTGCCCTGGGCGATCGAATTCCCCAATGGCGGGCCGTTCGCGCGCCATCCGAGCCAGCTCTACGAGGCTTTCCTCGAAGGCATCGTGCTGTTCCTGGTGCTGCGCATCCTCACCCATTCGCGCTTCAAGCTGAAGACGCCGCGCTTCGTCGGCGGCGCCTTCATCTGCGGCTACGGCCTGTCGCGTATCTTCGTCGAATTCTTCCGCGAACCCGACCAGCAGCTCGGCTATCTCCTTGGCACCAACTGGTTGACCATGGGCATGATCCTGTCCACGCCGATGGTGCTGGTTGGTATCTGGGCCATGGTAACAGCCAAGCCGGTGACGCAATCGCAGCCACAGGCGACATGACGCCGCTGAAGACCCGCATCATCGAGCTGATTGAGGCGACAGGGCCGATCCCCGTCAGCGAATACATGGCGCTCTGCCTGTTCGATGTCAGCGACGGCTATTACACGACGCGGGAACCGTTCGGCGCAGCCGGCGACTTCATCACCGCGCCCGAGATCAGCCAGATGTTCGGTGAACTCATCGCCGTCTGGCTTTACCAGGCCTGGGCGGCGACCGGCTGGCCGATGCCGGTCACCATCGCCGAGATAGGCCCAGGGCGCGGCACGCTGATGAAGGACATGCTACGCACTTTGGCGCGGCTCGATCCGGCACTGATCGGCAGTGCGTCCTTCGCCATGATCGAGACCAGTCCACGGCTGGCGGAGGTGCAGAAACAGACGCTTGCCGAAGCAGCGGCCAGCATAGGCTGGCATGAAGCCATCGACACGCTGCCGCGACAGCCGCTGTTCATCGTCGGAAACGAACTGTTCGACGCGGTGCCGGTGCGCCAGTTCATCCGCGCTGGTGCCGCCTGGCGCGAGCGCATGGTCGGTCTCGACCACGCCGACGAATTGCGCTTCTTCGCCGGCGCCGGCTCGGTCGACCCGTCGCTGCTGTCTGATGATGCCATTGATGCGCCGCAAGGCGCGATCGTCGAGGTCGCACCGGCCCGCACGGCACTGATGGCTGTTATCGCCGAGCGGATTTCCAGGCATGGCGGCGCTGGCCTGTTTCTCGACTATGGCCATCTCCGGCCCGGCGTCGGCGACACCTTGCAGGCCCTGCGCCAGCACAATCACGAAGATGTGCTGGCCAATCCCGGTGAAGCCGACCTCACCTCCCATGTCGATTTCGATGCGTTGGCAGTAACGGTGCGCGCGCATGGCCTCGACGCCCACCTCTCGACACAGGGCGACTTCCTGCTGCGCATGGGTCTCCTCGAACGCGCCGGCCGGCTCGGCGCCGGCGCCGATGCAGCGGCACGCGAAAAAATCGCTGAAGCGGTTGAACGGCTCGCAGGACCCCAGGCCATGGGCGAGTTGTTCAAGGTGCTTGCCGTCCTGCCCGCAGGCATCGCCGTCGCGCCCTTTACGCCAGCGCATTGACTTTTCGCCGTCACCTCTTTCACTCTGCCGACTTTCGCCAGGCCGGCGCCCACCGGTCCAGAACTTCGCCCGCCTGAACTTCGTCTTGACGAAATCACCCACACGGACAACAACGCCCTCATGCTCAATCAGACCAAACCGGATCCCGTTCGGTCGACCTTGCTGGACAAGGCGCAGGCGCAAGGCATCCGCCACGGCTATTTCACCCGCGTTGGCGGCGTCTCCAGCGGCATCTACCAGGGCCTCAATATCGGTGCCGGTTCGAACGACGACCGGGCGCTGGTCGCCGAGAATCGCCGCCGCGTTGCCGCCTGGATGGGTGTGCCCGCCGACTATCTCTTGACCGCCCATCAGGTCCATTCGCCTGACGTCGTCATCGTCCGCGAGCCCTTTGCCGGCGAGCGGCCGAAGGCCGACGCCATCGTCACCGACCGCCCGGGCATCGCCGTCGGCGCTTCCACCGCCGATTGCGGGCCGGTGCTGTTCGCGGACGCGCAGGCGCACATCATCGGTGCGGCGCATGCCGGCTGGAAAGGCGCCTTTACCGGCGTGCTCGAAAACACGATTCATGCCATGGAAGGCCTTGGCGCGCGACGCGAACGCATCGTCGCCGTGCTCGGCCCCTCGATCGGCCCGGAGAACTACGAGGTCGGACCGGAATTCGTCGCCCGCTTCGTCGAGGCCGACGCCGCCAACATCCGCTATTTCACGCCTTCGGCAAAACCCGGCCATGCCATGTTCGACCTCAACCTCTATACGCTCGACCGCCTGAGCAAGGCCGGCGTGACCGCGCAAGGGCTGGGACGCTGCACCTATGCCGAGGAAGACCTGTTCTATTCCTACCGGCGCACCACGCACCGCAACGAACCCGATTACGGGCGGCAGATTTCAGCAATCGTTTTGGAGACGGAATAATGGCGCTGCATTTCGAACGCTCGGAATTTGACGCGCGGCGCGATCGGCTGATGATCGAGATGGCCGAGAAGAAGCTCGACGCCGTGCTGCTGTTCGCGCAGGAAAGCATGTACTGGCTGACCGGCTACGACACGTTCGGCTTCTGCTTCTTCCAGTGCCTGGTGGTGAAGGCCGACGGTTCGATGGTGCTGCTCACCCGCTCGGCCGATCTGCGCCAGGCTCGCCACACCTCGATCATCGACAACATCGTGTTGTGGACCGACCGCAACGGCGCCAATCCGGCGGTGGACCTGCGCAACCTGCTCAATGAACTCGACCTGCTCGGCGCCCGCATCGGCGTCGAGTACGACACGCACGGCCTGACCGCCTACAATGGCCGCCGGCTGGACGAGCAGTTGCAGACCTTCGGCCAGATCGCCGACGCCTCCGGCATCGTCAGCCGGCTGCGCCTGTTCAAGAGCCCCGCCGAAATCGCCAAGGCCGAGAAGGCCGCCAACCTCTCCGACGATGCGCTGGACGCGGCCCTGCCGCTCATCAAGCAGGGCGGTGACGAAGGCCTGATCCTGGCCGCCATGCAAGGCGCGATCTTTGCCGGCGGCGGCGACTATCCGGCCAACGAGTTCATCATCGGCTCCGGCATCGATGCGCTGCTCTGCCGCTACAAGGCGGGCCGCCGCAAGCTCGGCAAGAACGACCAGCTGACGCTCGAATGGGCCGGTGTGTTCAACCATTATCATGCGCCGATGATGCGCACGGTGCTGACCGGCAAGGTCTCGAAGCGCCACCAGGAGCTTTTCGACGCCGCCCGCGCCGCGCTTCTGGCCGTCGAAAAAGCGATGACGCCGGGCAATACGTTTGGCGACGTCTTCGACGCGCACGCCCGCACCATAGAGGCGCATGGGTTGACCAAGCACCGGCTGAACGCCTGCGGCTATTCGGTTGGCGCCCGCTTCACCCCGTCATGGATGGACATGCCGATGTTCTATCAGGGTAATCCCGAGCCGATCGCCCCGAACATGACGCTGTTCGCCCATATGATCATCATGGACTCCGACACCGAGACGGCGATGACGCTGGGTCGCACCTATCTGACCACGGAATCGCAGCCCAAGCCCCTCTCCCGCCATGATCTCGACTTGATCGTACAGTGAATCCATAATGGGGGTGTCCGTCGCCAGGGAGTTTTCAGGCACATGAGGCGATCGCATGTGACGACCGTGTCATTGCTCGTTGCACTGGCGCTCTCCGCTTGCACCAATGCCAAGGATGTCCTCGAACCCTCGGCCATCACCCCGCCCGCGTCATCGTCGACGCAGGCGCTAACCCCGACGCAGGGCAGCACCACGGCGGCGGTTCCCGCGCCGGCAATCTCAACGCCCGCCACGTCCACCCCCGCGCCTGGCACCGCCACGCCGGCCCAGAGCGCCGCCATCCTGTCGAAGACCCGCCTGCAGATCGCGCCGATCGTCGGCGCCTCGGTGGAGGCGGCGACGCCGCTGACGGCCGAACTGCAGACGCGAGCCAGGCAGCGCGGCATCACTCTGGCCGGCAGCCAGGACCAGACCGCCACCCACGTGCTGAAGGGCTATTTCTCGGTGATGTCCGAAGGCAAGGACACCACGGTAATCTACGTCTGGGACGTCTATGACCCGGCGGGCAACCGGCTGCACCGCATCAACGGCCAGCAGAAGGCGCCCTCGGTCAATGGCGCCGACAGCTGGAAGGCGGTTGCGCCAGCGACCATGCAGGCGATTGCCGACCAGACCATCGACCAATTCGCCGCCTGGCTCGGTGGCGGAGCCGGGTGAGGTGTGGCACCGACGCGCCACGACGTGACGTTTTCCCAAGATTAGCCGGCGGATTCCGGATAAGGGCGCTTGCAATACCGGCACGGGCCGCTAAAAGCCCGATCAAATCCTCCACCAGGAACGGTGCATGAAACTCTTCGCGGGCAATTCCAACAGGGTGCTGGCCGAAGCGGTCGCTCGCTATCTCAACATCCCGCTGGGGAAGGCCAGTGTCAGGCGCTTCGCCGATCAGGAGATCTTCGTCGAGATTCAGGAAAACGTGCGCGGCGAGGATGTGTTCATCCTGCAGTCGACCTCTTTCCCGACAAACGATCACCTGATGGAACTGCTCATCATGATCGATGCCTTCATGCGCTCCTCGGCCAAGCGCATCACGGCGGTCATTCCCTATTTCGGCTACGCCAGGCAGGACCGCCGCGCCTCGGGCCGCACGCCGATCTCGGCCAAGCTGGTCGCCAACATGATCACGCGCGCCGGTGTCGACCGCGTGCTGACGCTCGATCTCCATGCCGGCCAGATCCAGGGCTTCTTCGATATCCCGACAGACAATCTGTTCTCCGTGC
Source organism: Mesorhizobium shangrilense (assembly GCF_040537815.1). Taxonomy (NCBI): domain Bacteria; kingdom Pseudomonadati; phylum Pseudomonadota; class Alphaproteobacteria; order Hyphomicrobiales; family Phyllobacteriaceae; genus Mesorhizobium; species Mesorhizobium shangrilense. Next base: position 533,270 of record NZ_JBEWSZ010000002.1, on the reverse strand, counting down.
CGGTCATGGCCCGCGACGTGAAGGCGAAATACAAGCAGCTCGCCAATGTCGTCGTCGTATCGCCCGACATCGGCGGCGTGGTCCGCGCCCGCGCGCTGGCCAAGCGCTTCGACGCGCAGCTAGCCATCGTCGACAAACGCCGCGAACGTCCCGGCGAATCGGAAGTCATGAACATCATCGGCGCCGTCGCCGGCAAGGACTGCCTGCTGATCGACGACATCGTCGATTCGGGCGGCACGCTGTGCAACGCCGCCGATGCGCTGCTGGCCAATGGCGCCACCAGCGTCACCGCCTATATCACCCACGGCGTGCTGTCGGGCGGCGCCGTTGCCCGCATCAACGGCTCGAAGCTTCAGGAACTGGTGATCACCGATTCCATCCAGCCGACCCAGGCCGTGCTCGACTGCCACAACATCCGCGTCATCTCCATCGCCGACCTGATGGGCGAGGCGATCTCGCGCACCGCGACCGAGGAATCGGTGTCGAGCCTGTTCGACTGATACCTTTCCTGTGGAGTAGGCGCTCCTCGCATAAAGCCAGTTCGGTATCGTGTCGAACTGCCGGACAACCGCTTGGTTTGGAGCCCTTTTCAGTGTTCGGAAACGACATTGGTATCGAGGACTGCGACTTTCGCCAATGACGGCTTCGAGATCGATATCCGCGCCAGATTGCGCCGCCAGGCGCGTATAGAACGTCGATGCGGGCTCGCGCCCGCCTCCCTGACCTCATATGACTCAAGCGCACGTTCGACCACGTCGGCGATCGTGCAATTTCCGCGCCGGGCAAGCCTATGGGCCAGATCGTGCGCCTTGGAACTTCGGACGGAAAGTTGTCGTTCGGCCATTTCGATCTCCTTCCACGAACAAAGTCTCTTCGCGATCTGCCATCGAGATGGCAGATCGCGCCTAGGTGCCATGAGGTTTTTGCCGCGCGGATTGCTGGAAGAGGTTCAGCCCCCGCTCAATCCCATCGCATCGCGCTGGTGAAATCGATGAAGGCGCGCAGCGGCGCCGGCAGGTAGCGACGGCCCGGATAATAGAGGAACGGGCCTGAGAAGCGCTCCCACCAGGGCTCCAGCACCGGCTCCAATGCGCCACTGTCGAAATAGGGCCGCAGCCAGTCCTCGAACAGGCTGATGATGCCGCTGCCGGCGATCGCCGCTTCGACGGCAAGGTCGGTCGCGGTGCCGGTGCTGACGATGAGCGGGCCGGTCGGCTCCACCTTCAGCACCTCCCCGTCGCGTACGAATTCCCAGGCCGTCATGGCACGGCTTTTGAAACGGCCAAGCAGGCAGGAATGGGCGAGCAGGTCACGCGGATGATCGGGGCGGCCGCGCCGGTCGAGATAGGCCGGCGACGCGGCGGTGGCGAAGCGTTGATGGCGGGGGCCGATCGGAATGGCGATCATGTCCTGCTCCAGCCGCTCGTCATAGCGGATGCCCGCATCGCAGCCGGCTTCCAGTACATCGACGAAACTGTCATCGGCGATGATCTCGAGGCGGATGTCGGGATAGGCGGCCAGGAAAGGCGGCACGAGGCGAGGCAGCACAAGGCGCGCGGCACTCACCGGCACGTTGAGCCGCAGTGTTCCAGCCGGCCGGTCGCGAAAGCCGTTGACCACATCAAGCGCCGCCTCGACCTCGCCCAGTGCAGGTCCCAGCCGATCGAGCAGGCGCGCGCCGGCTTCGGTTGGTGCGACGCTGCGCGTGGTGCGGTTGAGCAGCCGCACCCCAAGCCTTGCCTCCAGCCGGCTCACCGCTTCGCTGAGGCTGGAGGCGCTGCCGCCGCCGGCCCGCGCCGCATCGCGAAAGCCGCCGGCGTTCGCGACCGCCACGAAAGCGGTGAGATCACCAAGGTCCGCCATTGTTCGCACTCCCGAACAGCTTGTTTCGATTAAGCCATATTATCGTACGGGGCGGAGCGGCCTACATGCAAGCTCGACCCAAGAGGAGACGACCGACCCATGACCAACATCAGCACAGCCGAAACATTCAAACTCGGCGACCGCACCGTGAAACGGCTCGGCTATGGCGCCATGCAGCTCGCCGGCCCCGGCGTGTTCGGGCCGCCGAAGGACCGCGACGCCGCCATCGCCGTGCTGCGCGAAGCCGTGGCCAGCGGCGTCGACCACATCGACACCAGCGACTTCTATGGCCCGCATGTCACCAACCAGATCATCCGCGAGGCTTTGCATCCCTATTCTGACGATCTCGTCATCGTCACCAAGATCAGCGCCCGGCGCGGCGCGGATGGATCCTGGATCCCGGCCATGTCGCCCCAGGAGCTGACGCAAGCCGTTCACGACAATCTGCGCAATCTTGGCCTGGAAAGGCTCGAAGTGGTCAATCTTCGTAGCATGCTCGGCATCCACGGGCCGGTCGAAGGGTCGCTCGAACCGCAGCTCGCCGTGCTGGCCGACCTTCAACGCCAGGGTCTTGTCCGCCATATCGGGCTGAGCAACGTCACATCCACCCAGATCGCCGAGGGCCGCCGCATCTGCGAGATCGTCTGCGTGCAGAACATGTACAATCTCGCTCACCGTGACGACGATGCGCTGGTCGACGAACTCGCCGCGGCAGGGATCGCCTATGTGCCGTTCTTCCCGCTCGGCGGTTTCACGCCGTTGCAGTCGACGACATTGTCCGACGTGGCCGGCAAGCTCGGCGCGACACCGATGCAGGTGGCACTCGCCTGGCTGCTGCAGCGTGCGCCCAACATCCTGCTGATCCCCGGCACATCGTCGGTCGGGCACCTGCGTGAAAACCTCGGGGCGGCCGACCTGAAGCTGTCGGATGAAACGGTCGCCACGCTCGACCAGATCGCGGCCGAAGCCGTGCCTGCCTGATATGGCGTCTCGCAGGGATCAGCGGCTCTTGAGGCCGATCGGGCTTGGCCCCTGCAGCATCGGCACGTCAGCCCTGGCCGACCCGCCCGCGCGCCGCATGTATCCGCGCGGCGACGTGCCCAGCATGCGCTTGAACATGGTGATGAAGGCCGGCACGCTGTCATAGCCGAGATCGAGCGCCACCCTTGTGATCGGCTCGCCATCGGCGAGCCTCGGCAGGGCCGCGAACAGGCAGGCCTGCTGTCGCCATGTCGACAGCGACAGGCCGGTCTGGCGGTGGAAGGCGCGGGTGAAGGAACGCCGGCTCATGCCGGCGGCATCCGCCCACTCATCGATCGTCGCATGCGGGGACGGTGCGGCGACGAAACGCCGGCACAGCGCCGCGAGTTTCGGATCTGACGGGAATGGCAGGCCGAGCGGTCGTTCCGGCAAATTGGGAATCTCATGCAGCAACAGGCTCATGATCAGCCCGCCGCGCCCTTCCAGTTCGCCGCCCTGCGGCAGCTTTTCCGACTCCACGATCAGGCTGTGCATGAGGTCAGTGACGCCGACGACGCGCAAGCTGTCCGGCAACCCGTCAATCGCCTGCGGCATCACATAGACCGAGCGCATCGAGACATCGCCCAGCATTTCGACCGCATGTTCGGTACCGGCCGGGATCCACATGGCATGGTCGGGCGGCACCATCCAGCGCCCGTGCCGCGTCGTCACCAGCACGACGCCGACCAGCGCGTGCAGCAGCTGGCTGCGGCTGTGGCGGTGTTGCGGCACGTGATAGCCATCCGGATACTCCGTCGGCAGCGCCACCGCTGGCCCGGCGACCTGCTCCAACCACTCCCAGCGGCTCTCGTGCAACCGCCGGCGCTCGACATTGCCTGCGTGGGATATTTCCCGTCCGTGCGGCATCGGATATGGCCCACTTGCGAAACTATTGGACCAAACCACGAAAGAAGTAGCTTGGCAACCATCCTATAAGGCGGCGTGCGGGAGAGCCCGCAGTTTGCCCGCGGGCGTGCCCGCCAAAAAGACCACGGAGTCCGTCTTGTCCGATACAACAGCCACCGGCGTCGCACCCGCCACCGCCAGCCACGTGTCAGCCCAGGCGACGGCCTTCACCGTCATCCTGGCGGTGAGCTTTTGCCACGGCATCAACGACATCATGCAGTCGCTACTATCGGCCATCTATCCGCTGCTCAAGGAAAACTACGGTCTCGATTTCTGGCAGATCGGCCTTCTGACCTTCACCTTCCAGGTAACGGCGTCGCTGCTGCAGCCGGTGATCGGCATGGTCACCGACAAGCGGCCCATGCCTTATTCCCTGCCCTACGGCATGGCGGCCTCGCTGGTCGGCTTGGTCGTGCTCGCCTATGCCGGCCACTACTGGCTGCTCTTGATCGGCGCCTCGCTGATCGGCATCGGTTCGGCGATCTTCCATCCGGAATCCTCGCGCATTGCCCGTTTCGCATCCGGCGGCCGCTACGGCCTCGCCCAGTCGCTGTTCCAGGTCGGCGGCAATTTCGGCCAGTCCATGGGGCCGCTGCTGGCGGCCTTCATCGTCGTGCCCTTTGGCCAGGCCAGCATCTCGTGGTTCGCCGTCGGCTCGCTGATCGGCATCATCGTGCTGTGGCAGGTCGGCGGCTGGTACAGCCGGATGCGCGCCGCACAAGCCAACCGCAAGATGGCGAGCTTCGTCTCGCCCTTCCCGCGCCGCAAGGTGATGTGGGCCCTGGCGGTGCTGACCCTGCTGGTGCTGACCAAGAATGCCTACATCGCCAGCCTCGCCAGCTACTACACCTTCTATTCCATCCATAAGTTCAGCGTTTCTGTGCAGATGTCGCAGGTCATGCTGTTCCTGTTCCTCGGCGCCTCGGCGCTCGGCATCCTGCTCGGCGGGCCGTTCGGCGACCGCTATGGGCAGAAGGCGATGATCTGGTTCTCGATCGTCGGCGTGCTGCCCTTCACGCTGGCCCTACCCTACGCCAACCTCGAATGGACGATGGTGCTGACGGTGCTGATCGGCCTGATTCTCTCATCGGCCTTCTCCAACATCGTCGTCTTCGCGCAGGAACTGGTGCCGGGACGTGTTGGCATGATCGCAGGCATCTTCTTCGGCTTCGCTTTCGGCATGGGCGGTATCGCCGCCGCCGTGCTCGGCGTCGTCGCCGACATGAAGGGCATCGATTTCGTCTTTCAGGTCTGCTCGTATCTGCCGCTGCTCGGCCTGCTGACAGTGTTCCTGCCGAACATGCGGGAAGCAAGAAAGCTCGAAGCCGCGACCCGCTAGGCCGCATTCGTTGCCATGAAAAAGCACCCGTCGGGTTGACCGGCGGATGCTTTTTTCTGACCGTTCCTAAAAGACTTTACGCCTTGAAGAAAGCCAACAGATCGGCGTTTATAACCTCGGCATGGGTCGTGGCCATGCCATGCGGGTAGCCCTTGTAGACCTTGAGCTCGCCCTTCTTGAGCAGCTTGATCGTCAGGAGCGCCGAATCCGCGATCGGGACGATCTGGTCGTCATCGCCATGCATGACCAGCACTGGCACGTCGATTGTCTTCAGGTCCTCGGTGAAGTCGGTTTCCGAAAAAGCCTTGATGCAGTCATAGTGCGCCTTGGTGCCGCCCATCATGCCCTGACGCCACCAATTGTCGATGACGCCCTGCGAGACCTCGGCGCCCGGACGATTGAACCCGTAGAACGGACCGGCCGGAACGTCGCGGAAGAACTGGGCGCGGTTGGCCGCCTGGGCGGTGCGGAAGCCGTCGAACACCTCGATCGGCAGGCCGCCTGGGTTGGCTGATGTCTTGAGCATGATCGGCGGCACCGCGCCAATCAGCACCGCCTTGGAAACACGGCCACCGGCGCCATACCGGGCGACATAGCGCGCGACTTCGCCACCGCCGGTCGAATGGCCGACATGGATGGCGTTCTTGAGGTCGAGATGTTCGGCAAGCGCGGCGACGTCCGCCGCGTAGGTGTCCATCTCATTGCCGATGTCGGTCTGGGTCGAACGGCCATGGCCGCGGCGATCATGGGCGATGACCCGGTAACCCTTGGAAAGGAAGAACAGCATCTGGGCGTCCCAGTCGTCGCTGCTCAGCGGCCAGCCGTGATGGAAGACGATCGGCTGACCGGTCCCCCAATCCTTGTAATAGATTTGCGTTCCATCCTTGGTGGTGATCGTGCCGCTGCCCGAGCCGGCTTTGGATTGCGAAGCTTGGTTCATGTCGGTGTCCCTTTGTTGGTATCGCGATAATTGATATCGCGATACCAACATCGGTAAGCCATCTGGCCGCACCTGTCCACAGAAATATATATCGCGATATCATTTATCGTAGTATGAAGACGCTTCATCTTGAGAAGGAATGCCCTGGTGCCTCTGCCGCTGGACAACCAAATCTGCTTCACGCTCTACGCCACGAGCATGGCGATCAATCGCACCTACAAGCCCATGCTGGACGAGATGGGGATCACCTATCCGCAATATTTGGTACTCAACGCGCTGGGAGAAGCGGATGGCATGTCGGTCGGCATGATCGCACGGCGGCTCGCCCTGGAATCGAGCACGGTCACGCCGCTGGTCAAGCGGCTTGAACAGGCTGGACTGGCGACCCGCCAGCGCAGCCAGACCGACGAGCGCCAGGTGCAGGTCGATCTGACCGCCGCGGGCCGCAAGCTGCTCGTCCAGTGCAATTGCCTGAACGAGACCCTGATCGAGCGTTCAGGCATGACGCTGGCCCAGCTTGATGCCTTGAACAGGCAGGTTCAGGCACTGCGCGATGCGTTGAGCGGCGGTCAGGAATAGCTGGCGTCCCGCGCTTCTGCTGGCACTCGGCGTCGTCGGCGTTCCCGCCAACATGGAGGCGGGGAGAAGCATCCGATGACGGCCAGATAGCTCTAACCCAAAAGCGATATCGCGACCGGCCGCGCCGCCGGCGTCATGCGGACTTGCGGACGGTAAATGGCCGTTTGTGGATGGCCCGGTGCGCCTGGAAACTCTCGGCGGGAGCGGGACGGCCGACACGAAAACCCTGGACGTTGTCTATGCCGAACTCGCGCATAAGGGCCATCTGCTCGTCGGTCTCCACCCCTTCGACCAGGATTTTATGGCCACGATTTCGGACCAGGGCAATAATGTCCTGGAGCATCGCCTTGCCGTTCGGGGTGGCGCAGTCGTGAAGAAACGAGCGATCGATCTTCACCGTATCGAAATCGATGAGACGAAGCCACGAAAGGCCGGCGAAGCCGGTGCCAAAGTCATCAAGCCATATCTTGATCCCCAGCAACTTCAGGTCGCTGATGCAGCGAAGAATGTCCGAGTGCATCTCCATCTCCAGCCCTTCGGTGATTTCGAAGGCCAGCCTGTTGCCGGTTACGCCTGTCTCGCCCAGGATGGTCGCGACGGACGCCGCGAAGCCAGGCGTCTTGAGCTGGATCGGAGAGACGTTGACACTGACGAGACGGACGTGGTCCCCAGCCAGGAGTTCGGTACACACTGTCCTTATTGCCCAGCGCCCGAGTTCCAGGATCGCGCCGGTTCGTTCCGCGACAGGAATGAACAGGCTCGGTGGAACCAATGTGCCGTCCAGCATTTTGAGGCGCATCAGGGCCTCCACGGCCTCAAACCGGCCCGACGCGACATTCTGGATGGGCTGATAGACGAGCGAAACGAGATCCTGGCCGATCGCGATCTTCAGCAGAGCCGCAAGGTTTTCACTCTCGTCGCTGCTCTGGGGATCGGTCGGATCGAACAGCCGGGCACAATTTCGGCCGCTGGCTTTTGCCAGATAGAGCGCTCGATCAGCCTCGTGGATGATCTTCTCCAGCTTGGCACCAGCCTGCGCCCTGGTGAACGCGGCGCCAACGCTCGCCGTCACAATCGAGATACCGTCCCGCCGCAACTCGTGGGTAAGCGCCAGGTTCTCCACCGTGCGGCAAATGGCTTCCGCCAGATCCGCGACCTGGTCTTTCTTGTCCATGCGCGCCAGGACAATGAACTCTTCACCGCCATAGCGCCCGATCGAGCCATCATGTTGCTTGATCAGATCGCTAAGGGCATTGGCGACATGGATCAGGCAACGGTCGCCCTCCTGATGGCCGTAACAGTCGTTGAACTTCTTGAAGAAGTCCACGTCGATGAGGATCGCGGCAAAGCTGCTGCCATGCTTTTGCCAGTCACTCCAATAATCCCGCAGCTTCTCGTCGATCGCCCGCCGGTTCTCCAGGCCTGTAAGCGGATCGGTCCGCGACAGTCTTAGCAAAGCCTTGCCGCGTTCGGTCGCCTCCCTGTGCTGGATTTTGGCCTCCAGGGCGTTCAAAAAGACGTTGTAGCGTTCCTTGTTCAGCTTCCAGTTTACGTATGATGTGAACGTGAAACATGAAATATAAAAGGATCCAAATACCATTTTATACGTCAGAGTAGCAGGCACAAGGTAATTCACTACATAAAGTATACACAATATAACCGTAGACGTTATGATAGATACCTTGAAGCTGAACGTGAAGAAAAGATTGGCGCTCATCATGAAAATGGTGCCGAAGACCATATAGTAGGCGACGGTTTCCCTGTCGGCCCCCATGGACGTTGGGTACAACCAACCAATGTAGCCGAAGATGATGGCGGCGGCGCAAGTCATATCAAGCCATTCCGTGGCGGCTCCCCGGCGAAGCTGTACTTCCAGGGTCAACAGCGCGGTCAGTCCGACCGCGAAACGCGCCGTGATCGTATAGGCCGCCACATCTGGAATCAGCAGCAGATCGGTTGCCGAAAACAACAGATAGATCACAACGGCGATCCAAAGCCCTGGCCTTGCGTCCGCTCTTCGCTTCGCCTGCGCTTCTCTCCGGTAAAGAATACGCAGCTCGTCCGACCCCGGCTCGTGGCGCGGTTCGTACGATTCCACATGCGCCATGTCGACCAAGCTGGATGACAGGCGGTCGTTCACGACAAACCCCGAGCGAAGGGGATTTTGCGTTCCGAGCTCTTTTCCAGCTTCTGCGCCCACGCGGGCCGACTCCTTGGGACGCGACAACGATTCTCCACGCCAGCAAAATGCAATGGCGCAAGACAAGTTTGCGTTAACTGGAACCGGGATTCCGAACTGCAAGATATTCAAAGAACTGAGATGGTTAGCGGGAAATTAATCATACCGCTAAAATGCTTCCGAGCCGCCGTTGGCAAATCGAGCATTCTACGCAATAAGTTAAGTGAGTATTAACCATGGAGTGATGCTGTGCAAACCGTCTTTGATGGCAAGAGCCTGATTACCGCCGAGATGATCGCCAGCAGCCTCCATCGAGGAAAGCCCGAGCATCACGGCGAAGCGTTCGAAACCGCTCGCGCGGAGCTTGCGCTCATACTCCACACATCACACCAGCAGGTCGAACAACAAAAGGACCCCGCCGAGACCGTTCGTCGCCTGCTGTCGTCCCTCAACGCGCTGCGTTCCAAGGTCCACCCCGACGTTTGGCAAGCCTTGATACCGGTGGCGCAGAACCACCCGCTCCTGGAATACTTTCTCCAGGATCCGCTCACGCATTGGTCCTTCACCAAGCCCAGGGGTTATTCCGGCGACGCGCAGTTGCTGGACTACATCTACTGTGATCCGCACGTGGCCGAGAGCGTGGCAAGCGCCTCGGAGGTCGGCAAGGCGCTCTATAGCCATACCCAGAACGTACCATCGTGCGTCGCGGCACGGGAACGGCGCGATCTATTGACCCGCTATGTCGATGAGATCGCGGCCAAGAACGGACCGGAGACCGAGGTCCTGGCGATCGCGGCCGGTCATTTGCGGGAGGCCAATCGCTCGGCCGCGCTGGCGGAGGGCCGTCTCAAGCGCTGGGTCGCGCTCGACCAGGATCCTCAGAGCGTTGGATTGATCGCGCGCGACTTCCAGGGCACCGCGGTCGAGGCCATCGACGGCTCGGTCAGAACCGTGCTGGCAAGAGGCCACAAGATGGGCAAGTTTGACTTCATCTACGCCTCCGGCCTTTACGACTACCTCCAGCACAACGTCGCCGTAAAACTCACCAAGACCTGCCTGCAGATGCTGAAGCCGAACGGGACATTCCTTTTCGCGAACTACGCGGAGGGCAATCCTGACGCCGGCTACCGTGAGACGTTCATGCACTGGGTGTTGCTGCTGCGCACGGAGGTCGACATGTGGAACATCATCAATGCCAGCGTCGACCGTAACACCGTCGAAGCGCAGGTGTTCTTCGGCGAGAACCGCAACGTGCTCTACGCCGTCATCGAAAAGCGCGGATAGCTGGAAGCAGGGCCGGCGATCAGAACCTGAGTTCAGGCTGACGCCGGCACAGCTTGATGCGTTGAGCTGCAACCAATAGCGAGCTGCGTGCACCTTGGCCTTGAGGACGTCGCTACAGGCCTAGAGCGGCCTTGAAATTGGCAAGTTCCGCGTCGGTGATGGGGACGACGTGCCGCGGTTCGGGATAGGCGCCCGTTTGCACGTCGGATATGAACTCGCGATAGGCGGCGACACGCTCGCGCTGCAGCCGCTCATACTCGGCGGCAAAGTTGCGGTAGGTCTTGGCATGGCGCGGCCTATGGCCCGTGGTGTGGCCGAGCACGTCCTCGCTGAAAAGATACTGCGCGTCGGCATGGGGGCCGGCGCCCATGCCGAGCATGATCATGGGCGTGCCCCGGGTGATCAGCTCGGCGATACGATCGGGCACAACCTCCAGCTCCGCGCCAAAACAGCCAATGGTCTCCAGGCGCTTCACGTGATCCCAGACCGCACGCGCGCTCTCGGCTGTCCTGCCGACGGCTTTGAACCCGCCGGTCCAGGTGCATTGCGAGGGGATCAGGCCGACATGGGCGACTATCGGCACGGCGTTGTCGCAAAGCGTCTTCTGGATATCGAGCGAGGCGGCACAGTAGAAGCAGTCGCCGCCGATCCGCATGTAGTGGTAGGCGGTTCTCAGATAGTCCTCGGCGGTAACCAGATCACCGGCGGGGCCGTAGGGCAGCCCGACCTGCACGAAGCAACGGCCGGCTGCCTCGCGCATCTCGGGCGAGAAAAAGCGGCCCTCGATCGAGAGCATGTCGACGCCAGCCGCGTCCGCCGCCGCTGCCTCTTCGAGAGAGGTGACGTAAAGCATGGAGATCTTCTGTCCGCGGCCCTTCATGGCCCGGATGTCGGCGACGGTGGGGCGGATGCTCTTGGTGACCATTTTCGTTCCTCAGAGGGTGAAAGCGTCGCGGAAGGCTTGCAGTGCCGCCTCGGGATCGCCGGAGGCAAACGCTTCCATGCCCACCGGCCCCCGGTAGCCCATGTCCTTCAGTGCGCGGGCGATGCCGCGATAATTGATCTCGCCGGTCCCAGGCTCCATTCGTCCCGGCACATCCGCCACCTGCACCTCGCCGATCCATGGCAGGCAGGCGCGGCACAGTTCGATCAGGTTCCCTTCCCCGATCTGCGCATGGTAGAGGTCGAGATTGAGGCGCAGGCCCGGCCGGTTCACGCTTGATACCAGCGCAAGCGTATCCTCAGCGCGCCCGAACGGCACGCCGGGATGGTCGACCGGCAGGTTCAAATTTTCCAGTGTGAATGTCACGCCCTCGGCCTCGGCAAGGTCCGCGATGCGGTTCAGCGTGTCTCGCGCCTTGAGCCACATCGCGCCGGTGACTGTCTCGCAGGGCGTGACGGGCAGGCCGCCATCGCCCAGCCCGGTGCCGTGCAGATTAAGCCGTGCGACACCGAGACGCTTGCCGACCGCTGCCGTCTCCTTCGCCGTCTTCAGCAGTTCGGCCGCACCCTCGTCATCTGAAAGCCGGCCGCGCAGATAGCCGTTCATGATCGAGAAGGTCGCGCCGGATTTCTCGAGCATTGCGAGATCATGCTCGGGCCAGTTCCAGAGGCCGACCTGGAAGCCCAATTCGGTGAGGCGCTTGACACGCCATTCCATCGGCCGTTCCAGCCACAGCATTTCGGCGCAGGCGGCCAGGGTGAAAGTGTCCATGTCAGACCTCGATGTAAACGCGGCCGTTCTCGACCTTGGTTTTGTAGGTTTTCAGGTTCACGCAGACCGGTGCGCGCAGCGCTTCGCCCGTCCGGTAATCGAACACACCGTTATGCTTCGGGCATTCGATCTTGTATTCCATGACCAGCCCGTCGCTCAGATGCACTTTTTCATGCGTGCACAAACCGTCGGTACAGAAGAACTGGTCGTCGGGACTCCGGTAGATGGCAAATGTCCGGCCCTCGTGATCAAAGCGGATGAGGTCCTCTTCCTCGATGTCATCCGTCGCGCACGCATTAATCCACTTTGCCATTGTCACCCCTGGTTATCGGTTGGTCGAAAAGGCGGCCGGCGGGACAAGCGCCGCGCCGGCCGCTCGGGAAGATGCTCTGTGGAGGGTGGGCGCCTTCGCAAGGTCTACGCATGCTGGTCATGCGTTGCCGTGAAGCTCTCGATCTCGGCTTCGAGTTCAGCCATCTGCTCACCGCCAGCCATCAGGTCGGTGATCGCCTCGCGGCTTTTCTCGCCCTTGCGGAAATCCGCCGCCTTGGCGCCCCTGATGAGGACGGCGAAGTGGTCGCCGACGGTGAGCGCATGGACGACATTGTGGGTGATGAAGATGACCGCGATGCCCTTGCGGCGCGCCTGCAAGACGATGCGCAATACGTGCGCCGCCTCCTTGACGCCGAGTGCCGCGGTCGGCTCGTCGAGGATCAGCACGCTGGCGCCGAAATGGACGGCCCGCGCAATGGCCAGCGCCTGGCGCTCGCCTCCGGACAGCCCACCGACGAGGCGATCGCCATCATCGATGCGGGTGATGCCGAGCTGACGCATCTCGGTCACGGCGATCTCATTGGCCCGTTTGCGATCGTAGATGGTCAGCGGCCCCCAGCGCCGTGTCGGCTCCGCGCCGACGAAGAAGGACCGGCCGATGCTCATCAGCGGGAACGTCCCGCCGAACTGGTGGACGGTCGCGATGCCGTGGTCGCTGGCATCGCGGGGGCTGTCGAATGCGACGGCCTTGCCGTCCATTTCCATTGTGCCCGATGTCGGCTTGTGGACGCCGGAAAGGATCCTGATCAGCGTCGATTTTCCCGCGCCGTTGTCGCCGAGCAGGCACAGCACCTCGCCCCTGTTCACTTCGAGCGAAATGTCGTGGAGCACGTCGATCGGACCGAACGACTTGTTGATTCCGGTCAGCCTGAGCAGCGGCGTTGTCATCAGCGTGCCCTCGATTTGGTGCGTGGCGCGTAAGTCAACGCCATGCTGCGGAAGGTGTTGTTCATCAGCACGGCCGCCAGCAGCAGGACGCCGATGATCAGGCTTGCCCAGTTGGCGTCGAAGCCGGTGTAGAAGATGCCCTGGTTGACGATTGAGAAGGTCAGCGTGCCCAAGACGATGCCGACCACCGAGCCGTAGCCGCCGGTGAGCAGCACACCGCCAATGACCACCGCGATGATCGAGTTGAAGATGAACGACTGCCCGGCGGCCACCTGGGCGCTGTTGTAGAGGATTGCCTGCGACATGCCGACGAAGGCCGCGCACAGCCCGCTGCTCATGAACAGCGCGATGGTGACCCGGTCCGTCGGGATGCCGGCATTGCGGGCGCTGACCGCGTCGCCGCCCATGGCCAGGATCCAGTTGCCGAAGCGCGAGAAATTCAGGATGAAGCCGACGATCAGGATAGCGGCGATCCACCAGAACAGCGTCACCTGGAACTTGCCGCCAAGGTAGTCGCCAAACAACAGCTTGGCGGTCGGCCCGCCCTTCAGCGCGACACTGGTGCTACCGGACAGGATGACCGACAGGCCGAGCGTCAGACCGGCCAGCGCGAACAGCGTCGCCAGGGTGACGACGAAGGATGGCACCTTGGTGCGGATCACCAGGACGCCGTTGATGAAGCCGACGGCCAAGCCAAGCCCAAGCGATGCAAGGATGCCGACGATGATCGGCAGGTCGTAATGGCCCGAGATGATGGCAATGGTCATCGAGCTGGCGGGGATCATCGACCCGACGGAGAGATCGAGATGCCCGGCGATCATCAAAAGCCCGACCGGGAGCGCGATGATGCCGAGCTCCGAGGCGACATTGAGCCAGCTGGCGGCGCCGCCGGCCGACAGGAAATTGGCGCCGCCAAAGATCGAGAAGAAGATCAGGACGGCGATCATGCCGATCAGCGAGCCGACTTCTGGGCGACGCACGAGGCTACCGATCGAGGGCATCGAAGAGCGCGGAACGAATGGCGCAGCCGCCGCCACGGCAGGTTGGTGATGGGCTTGGGATATCATCGAAGTGTCCCTGGCGTTAGTGGTTTGGTTGCCGCCCTTTGGGGCGTCGGCACGTTGGCTCCTCCTTCTCCCCTTGCGGGAGAAGATGTCGCCGAAGGCGACGGACGCGGGGTGCTCCAGCTTGGCATCGACGATGTTCTGTCCAGCACCCCTCTACCGTCTCGGCGCTACGCGCCGATCCACCTTCTCCCACAAGGGAGAAGGTAAGGCGGAGCCTATCGGGCGCCGGCCACGGCGCCGGCCATCGTCGCATCCACATTGGCGGCGTCGACGATCCCTGGTCCGGTCAGCACCGGTTTGGTCGGCAGGTCGAGCCCGTAATTGACGAGGCCGTTCAGCAGCGACACCGCGAGATAGCCTTGCAGGTAGGGCTGCTGGTCGACCGCGAACAGCTGGGTGCCAGCCTTGATGCGCTGCAGGCCGGTTTCATCCATGTCGAACGACGCAAGCTTTACCTTGTCGCCGACGCTGGCTTGGCTGATGGCGTTGGCGGCACTGTTGGCGTCGCCGGCGCTGATGGTGATGACGCCGTCGATGGTGTTGTCCTTCAGCACGGCCGCCTTGATCGCCTCGGCGACGGCGGTCGGATTGCCGAAACTGGAGGACGGCAGCGGCAACTGGCTTGACTTGCCACCGCTCTTGGCGATGGCGTCGGCGATGCCCTTGCAGCGGTCTTCCGTGTTGGTGGCGCCCGGCAAGGTATTGACGCAAAGCACGTTCTTGGAGCCATGGCTGCCATAATACTCGCCGCCGCCGAGACCAGCCTTGTATTCTTCGTTGCCGACATAATTCATGGCGCCGAGCCGCTTGGCTGCGTCCATGCCGCCGGAATTGTAGATGATGAGCGGCACGCCTGCGGCAACGACGTCCTTGAAGGCATCGTCCATGGCCTCGGGTACCCAGTCCGGTCCGACGATGGCGTCGGGATGCTGGCTCAATGCGGTCCGGATAAGCTTGGCCGCGTCCGGGCCGAGGTTGTCGTAGTTCTGCGGACCGAGCCAGGTCACCGAGCCGCCCGTTGCCTTCGCAACCAGGCCTGCGTCATCGGCGCCCTTCTTGACCTTCGACCAGAACGGGTCGTCCGCCTTGCCGCCGATAACGAAGATCTTCGCGCCCTTGGACTGGGCCATGACCGCTGTGGCTGATGTCGCCACCAAGGCCGCCGTCATCATTGCCGTCAACAGTTTCGCTGTACGCTTCATGTCATCTCCTCCCGATTGCCGTCGTCAGACGGATTTATAAAAACAGTGAATTCATCCGAAGGCGCGCACCTCTCCCGTTACGCGTCGTGTCACGTGATCAATGGTTCGCCGCGACCTTGGCGTTCATGCGCTCCCTCTTTTTCTGGAACCGGGCGTCCATCATGGCGTCGCCCTCCCTGGTGCCGTCGTGCCAGGTGCCGAACCACCGATCGAGCGGGATCAGCCCATCGCCGCCATAGTTCACCTCGAAATATTTGTGGTGCAGGTAGTGTGCGTAGGCGTGGCTCTCGACCGCTGTGTCCTCGGTCACCTCCAGCTTTTCAAAGCCGAGATGGCCGTTGACCGCACCAAAGCCGGCGATATGCAGCTGGAACAGCGCGATGATGGGATTGGACGGGATGACAAGGTGCCAGAAGGCGACCGCGTGATAGAGGAACCCTTCCACCGGATGCATCGACAGCGATGACCAAGGCGACGGGTTGATCGAATTGTGGTGGACCGAATGGATCCAGCGATAGAGCGGCCCCCAGTGGATCAGCCGGTGGATGAAGAAGAAGTGCACCTCGTGGATAGCCGGCGCGATCAGCACCAGTGCTGCGAGGTAGACCGGGTGATCCGACCCGCTGAGCCACGGCACGTAGCCATTGGCAAAACACCACAGGAAGATGACTTCGACCACCGTCCACAGCGGGATTGTGATGAAGAACGAGCGCAGGAAGTTGTCGAGGTTCTGGCTCTGGAACCAGAACACATCGGAGGGCGCGTCGCCGGGGAATTTGTGGTTGTACTTGAACCGCGTCGCCTGGGCGCGCCTGATGTAATAGCGCAGCTCGAAGATGCCGTAGAAGACCAGGATCGCGGCTGCGTTGACGGCATAGAGCCATAGCGCCCAGCCCCAGCTGATCGTCTTCATCGTCTCGACGCTGGGGACGATATAGAACCAATAGAGGAGCGCGGTGGCCATGTGGAAGGCATTCCATGGCCAGATATAGCCGGGCAGCCATGCCAGGATCTTCGGCAGCCTGGGTGGCCAGTTCCACAACGGCGCCCCCTCGATGCGCCCGTTCGGCTTCCAGTCGCCGCGCTTGTCGCGCACGCCGTATTTGAGATCGTCCATGCAGATCCTCCACCCGCCATGCCTGGGATGGCCCGCACGCGCACGCTGCCTCGCACCGCCTGAGGGCGGTGGGCGAGAACCTTGGCTGCGCTGTGCTGCTGCTATCCCTGGGCCGGCGTGCTTCCGCCTTGCTTGCTTTCCCTGAGATAAACATCTTGATCCAAAATGAATCAAGAATAGAATAATTGTTCCAAAACGATTGTGTCATTCATATCAATCTGGCAGAGAAAATGATATCTTTGTATCAATTGCGATAGGTTGGTGAGACGAAATGGATCAGAACAAGCGGCCAACGATCAGGGATGTCGCTGCCGAGGCGAATGTTTCGGTGGCCACCGTCAACCGCGTGCTGAGCGGCGCGGGTGCCGTCCGCCAAGGCACGCGCGAGCGCGTCAGGCTGGCGGCGGAGCAGATCGGCTTTTACGGCATGGGCGCGCTGCGCAGCCGCGTGGCCGCCGCCCGGCCGCGTTACAGGTTCGGCTTCCTGCTGCACCAGCCCGGCCGCGCCTTTTACCGCAACATCGCCGAAGCGTTGCGTTTGGCCGTCGAGACAATTCCCGACTGCGAAATAGAGCTGAGAACGGAATTCCTTGACGATCTGTCGCCGCAGAACGTCGCGTCACGCATACTGGCATTGGGTTCCGAATGCGACGCCGTGGGCGTCGTTGCCGCGGTTCACCCTCTTGTCGCCCAGGCGATCGATACGCTGCAGGCCCGCAACGTGCCGGTCTTTGCGCTGATCTCGCCGATATCGGCGACGGAGCAGGTTCGCTACATCGGGCTCGACGGCTGGAAGGTCGGGCGCACCGCGGCCTGGGTGTTCGAGCACGTCTGCAAGGCACCCGGCAAGCTGGGCATCCTCGTCGGCAATCACCGCTACCGCTGCCAGGAGATGAACGAGAGCGGGTTTCGCTCCTATTTCCGCGAGCACGCTCCGGGCTTCACGCTGCTTGAGCCGCTGCCGACCTTCGAGTCCAGTGCCATCGCACAGGAGATGACCGAGAGGCTCCTGAACGAAAATCCGGACCTCAGCGGCCTTTTTGTCGCCGGCGGCGGCATCACCGGCGCCATTGCGGCCCTGCGATCCACAGGCCGGGCCGGCAGCCTCGTCGTCGTCGGCTATGAGTTGATGGACACGACCCGCTCGGCGCTGCTCGACGGCACGCTGACCTTCGTCATCTCGCACCCCCTCGCCCGCATCGCGCAGGACGCGCTGGCCGGCATGGTCCGCGCCGTTTCCGCGCCGAATGAAGCGAGCAACTTCACCACCATCCTGCCGTTCGAGATTTACACCCGCGAGAACATCTAATACTGCCCTGCCTTGGCTGACTTGCACCCTTTCCCACCTTCCGCTATAGAGCCGCCACCCGCGTAGACACCCTTGGAGGCAACGCGGCGGAAGGCTGCCTTCCCTTGTGATCCCCGAACAAAGGTCCGCTTCAAGCGGGTGGCCTGATTTCGGACATCCAGGCCTGGCGGCTTTCGACGTTTACGGTCAAGCACATCGCCGCCGTAGGCGCTCCAGAACAAACCGAAAGGAAATGCCATGAGCCACGACACTTACGAGCTCAAGGCCGAAGCACGCGAACAGGTCGGTAAGGGGTCCGCCCGTGCAGTTCGCCGCAACGGTAAAGTGCCTGCAGTAATCTATGGCGACAAGCAGCCTCCCCTGGCTATCTCGCTCAACTACAAGGACGTCTACTACAAGATCCATGGCGGTGGGTTCCTGACCACGGTCGCCACGATCGATGTCGAGGGCAAGAAGATCCAGGTCCTGCCGAAGGACTTCCAGCTCGACCCGGTCAAGGACTTCCCGCTCCACGTGGATTTCCTGCGCATCGGCAAGGACACCGAAGTCAACGTTGACGTGCCCGTGCACTTCATCAACGAAGACAAGTCGCCCGGCATCAAGCGCGGCGGCGTGCTCAACATCGTGCGTCACGAAGTCGAGTTCCACTGCCCGGCCAATGCGATCCCGGAATTCATCACCGTCGATCTCACCGGCGCCAACATCGGCGATTCGATCCACATCTCGGCGGTCAAGCTGCCGGCCGGCGTCAAGCCGGTGATCTCCGACCGCGACTTCACCATCGCGACCATTGCCGGCTCGTCGGCGATGAAGCCGGAGACGGAAGAGACGGTTGAGGCCGCTGCTCCCGAAGCGGCTCCGGCCGCCGAAGAGAAGTAATCCCCTTCCGCCCGGAGCTGACGATGCTGCTGTTTGCAGGACTCGGCAATCCGGGCGCGAAGTATGCCAACAACCGGCACAATGTCGGCTTCATGGCGGCGGACGCAATCGCCCGCCGCCATTCCTTTTCGCCCTGGTCGAAGAAGTTCCAGGGCCTGATTTCAGAAGGCGCGCTTGGCGGCGAAAAGATCGTCCTGATCAAGCCGCAGACCTTCATGAACCTTTCGGGACAATCGGTCGGCGAAGCACTGCGCTTCTACAAGCTCGAATCCTCCGCGCTCACCGTCTTCTACGACGAGATCGACCTCGCCGAGGGCAAGGTCCGCATCAAGACCGGCGGCGGCGCCGGCGGCCACAACGGCATCCGCTCGATCGACGGCCATATCGGCAACACCTATCGCCGCGTGCGCATCGGCGTCGGCCACCCCGGCGTCAAGGAAATGGTCCAGCATCATGTGCTCGGCGACTTCTCCAAATATGACCGCGAATGGCTCGAGCCGCTGCTCGACGCCATCGGCGACAATGCCGGCATGATCGCCAAGGGCGACGAATCCGGCTTCATGAACAAACTCAGCCTCGCTGTTCGTGGCAACGCCGAGCCCGAGCCGGAAAAGCCGGCGCAGAAACAGACACCCAAGCAACAGAGCCACGTCCGCCAGGCGCGCCCGCAGCAGCCGGTGGCCAAATTGCCGGAATCCGGCCCGATGGCCGCCATGCTGAAGAAGCTGTTCGGCAAGGACTGAGGTGGCCGGCGGCGGCAAGCGAGGCCGGCATGACGGATGACGTTTCGGATCTGGCCAGGCAAGCGGGGCGACTTGGCCTGGCTGGCGATTTCGATGCTGCCCAAGCGCTGATCGACCAGGCCTCGCACCTTGCCGGCGAAGATCCCGCCGGGCGTGCGGCATGCGTCATCGAGCGCGGTCGACTGTATAATTCCGCTGGACAGCGGGACATGGCGCGGCCGCTGTTTCATGAGGCATGGCGGTTGGCACGAGAGGCACGCGCGAACGCCCTTGCTGTCGATGCAGCCCACATGATCGCCATCTCCGGAACGCTCGATGATGCCATCGAATGGACCGCCACCGCCCTCGCCTATGTCGGCGAGCATCCGGAGGCCGAAGCCTGGCGGGCACCTCTGCTGCATAATCTTGGCTGGATCTGTTTCGACGCCGGCCGATTTGAGGACGCCCTGCGGCTTTTCAGGCAGGCAGCCGACGTGCGGCGCCAGCAAAGCCAGAAACTGGAGTTGCGCATCGCATTCTATGCTGTGGTCAGGACATTGCGCGCGCTCGGCCACTTTGAAGAAGCCCGGCTCCTGGCCGAGGAGATTGCCGATGCCGCGGAAGCCGAAGGCGATCAGGCGCCCTATATGCGCGAGGAACTGGCCGAATGCCATGCCCGGCTTGGCGACATGGATCGCGCACGCTTGAGCGCCCGGCGCGCACTCGCCATTCTGGAGAAGGACACCGTCTTTGTCGCCCGGGAGCCTCGCCGGCTCGCCAGATTGCGAGAACTGGCAGGCTGAGCATCGGCCATCGGCTTAGCCTCGGCACGAAGCCGCCTGACCCGGTAGGGGCTTGACGATCATTGGCCCGATCCCCCATAGCCCTGATCAAATTTCGATTTCCCGATAGGACCGGACAAAAATGGGTTTCAAATGCGGCATCGTTGGCTTGCCCAACGTCGGCAAGTCGACGCTTTTCAACGCGTTGACCAGGACGGCGGCGGCGCAGGCCGCCAACTATCCGTTCTGCACCATCGAACCGAACACCGGCGAGGTGGCGGTACCCGACCCGCGCCTGCAGAAGATCGCCGCGACCGCCAAGTCGAAGGAGATCATCCCGACCCGCATCTCCTTCGTCGACATCGCCGGCCTGGTGCGCGGCGCCTCGAAAGGCGAAGGCCTTGGCAACCAGTTCCTCGCCAACATCCGCGAGGTCGATGCCATCGTGCATGTGCTGCGCTGCTTCGAGGATGACGACATCACCCATGTCGAGGGCCGCATCGACCCCGTCGCTGACGCCGAGACGGTTGAGACCGAACTGATGCTCGCCGATCTCGACAGCATTGAGCGCCGCATCGTGCAGATCCGCAAGCGCGCCGGTAGCAAGGACAAGGAAGCGACCACCGTGCTGCCGATGATGGAGGCCGCACTCGAGTTGCTGCAGGCCGGCAAGCCGACCCGCGTCCTGCTCAAGGGTATTTCGGCCGAGGACCTCCGCATCCTGCAGGGCCTGAACCTGTTGACCTCGCATCCCGTACTGTATGTCTGCAACGTCGCCGAGGCCGATGCCGCGGCTGGCAATGAGCACACCAAGGCCGTGGAAAAGATGGCCGCCGCGCAAGGCGCCAGCGTCGTGGTGATCTCGGCCGCGATCGAGGCCGAAGTCGCTCAGCTTTCAGACGAGGAGGAGATGGAATTCCTGTCCTCGCTCGGCCTCGACGAACCCGGCCTCAACAAGGTCATCCGCGCCGGCTACGAGCTTCTCCACCTGATCACCTATTTCACCGCCGGGCCGAAGGAAACGCGCGCCTGGACCATCCACAAGGGCGACAAGGCACCGCAGGCCGCTGGCGTCATCCACACCGACTTCGAACGCGGCTTCATCCGCGCCCAGACGATCTCCTACAACGACTTCATCACGCTGGGCGGCGAAGTAGCGGCCAAGGAAGCCGGCAAGGCGCGCGATGAAGGCAAGGAATATGTCGTCCAGGACGGTGACGTCCTGCTGTTCAAGTTCAACACGTGATGGGTAATGGTCGCGCCATGGAGGTGTGGTGCATTGGCGGGGCAATCGGTTCTGGTGAATTGCCTATTCTGGCGCCGCCCCTCATTGTCCTGCCGGACATTTCTCCCCGTATAGGGACGGGGAGAAAGTAGCTGGCCGCAACCTTGGCTCCCTTACTACTACGCTGAAAATTGGCAAAACCATCGATGACAGCAACTTTTCTCCCCGTCACTATACGGGGAGAAATGTCCGGCAGGACAATGAGGGGCAGCGCCAAAGCCCGTGATGGTGCAATTCACCCGATGGCCTGCCACCAGTGGCTTTCATCCAACCACCATCCGCCCCCTCACCCAGACCATGGCGATGTTGGCGCGTGCCGCGTTGAGCACAATCTTCTGGAACACATCTTCAAGCGTATCATCAGCCGCGTTGATGTGGATATTCGAGGCCTTGGCCTTCGTATCGATCAGCAGCGCGTCGAATTCATGCCCGACACGAAAACTGCCCGTCGGCAGGTCGAGCGCTTCGGCGCCCCCGGCGGTCGCCAGCCAGAACGCCTCCTGATGGGTGATGGGCTCGCCGGGCGCGCCGCGCTGCTCGGGCGGCAGGCCGGCATGGACACCACTTTGCAGCGTCCTCGATGTCGACAGCGCATGCCGGCAGCCGTCGAACAGCGATGGGCTGTAGCCTCCGGAAATGTCCGTTCCGAGCCCGACATGCATCTGCCGGTCCAGTGCTGCGCGCAGCGGAAACGCTGCATTGGCGAAATAGACATTGGACAGCGGGCAATGGGCCACGCCCGCGCCCTTCTCCTTGATCAGGTCCATGTCCGGCTCATTGATGAAGTTCGAATGCGCCAGGATCGTATGGCGGGTGAGCAAGCCGAAGCCGCCCAGGCTCGCCGCATCGGTTTGGCCGAAGCGCGCCTCGACGAACTGCTTTGCCCAGTCGCTTTCTGAGCAATGCGTCTGCACATGGCAGCCGAATTCGGTCGCGAGCTCGCCCAGCCCCTGCAGTGCCGCATCGGTGCAGCTCGGGATGAAGCGTGGTGTGATCGCCGGCTGGACGAGCGGCCTCTCCTGCGGATCCAGCACCTTTACCGCCTCGATGAAACGCCTGGTGTCCGCCACCGCACTTGTCGCATCGGCATCGCGGTAGAAGGGCGGACATTGCTCAGGGTCGTCCATCGCCACCTTGCCGACCAGGGCGCGCTGGCCTTTTGCAAGACATGTCTCGGCAAGCGCCAGGCTGGCGTCGACATGGACCGTGGCGAAATAGAGCGCCGTCGTGGTTCCGTTGGCCAGAAGGTTGTCGACCAGGTCGGCGTAGACTTCGCGGGCATAGTCGACATCCGCGTAACGGGCCTCGAGCGGAAAGGTGTATTTCTGCAGCCAGACTTCGAGCGGCACATCCAGCGCCTTGCCCATCTGCGGCCACTGCGGCGCATGGATGTGCAGGTCGACGAGACCGGGCAGCAGGAACTGGCCATCGGCAAGCAGCACCAACGTGCCCGCCTGCCTGGCCGCGTTCGCTCTCGCTTCGTACTCCGGACGGCCAGGCGCCAGGATCTCAGCGATACGCCCCTGCGCATCGACGCTGAACAGATGATCCTGCAGCACTTCCAGCCGGCAGCGTTCCGGTGTGTGGAAGGCGGTCCCAATCAGCGTGAAGGGCTCTTTCGTCATGCATGGTCGCTCCGGCTAAGGTGCTGCGTGGCCTACTAAAAAACAGTTGGCAACCACTGCTGCCGCTGTCTTTCGGGCCTGACTGATCACATGATCGAACGATAAATTCCAGAGGGGGACACCATGGAACGCGTTGCACCAGAAATCACACTGATTGCCCAGCCGGACGATCCGCTGCCATGGGGGAAGGCCGCACTGCTCGGCCTCCAGCATGTGCTGGCGATGGACGTCTATATCGTGCCGTTCATCATCGCATCGGTGCTCGCCTTCAGCGTCGGCGATGCCGGCGCCTTCATCCAGTCGGCCTTCGTCGCGGCCGGTATCGCGACATTGATCCAGTCGCAGTTCCTGATGCGGTTGCCCGTGGTGCAAGGGCCGTCCTTCGTTCCGATCGGCGCGGTGCTGGCCATCGCGTTCGGAGCCGGCGGCGGCATTGGCAGCCTTTCCGCCGTGGTGGGCGCGCTTATCCCGGGCGCCATACTGGTCATGCTGCTGGGGTCGCCGACCAAGGTCTTCCATCGCCTCGTCAACCGATTCGTGCCGCCCATCGTCGGTGGCGCGATCATCATCGTCGTCGGCGTCGCCCTGATGCCGGTGGCGCTCAAGGAAAGCGTGTTCGCCGTCCACGGCACGGCAACCGTCGGCGGCAATATCATCCTCGCCTTCATCGCGGCGGCGGTGCTGGTCGGCTGCATGCTGGCCGGCATGGCGCTTGGCGCCAAGGGCAACTGGCTGCGCCTGCTCTCTGTGATCATCGCGCTCGCGGCCGGCAGCGCGGCCGCCGCCTTCATGGGCCAGCTGAACATGTCGGGCGTGTCCGCCGCGACCTGGTTTTCCATGCCGCGCATCGCGTTCTTCAACCTCGACGTGACGTTCTCGCTGTCGGCGACGCTGACGATGCTGATCGTCTACATCGTCGTTCTGGCCGAGACCACCGGCACCTGGTTTGCGGTTGGCGCCGTCATCGACAAGCCGCTGACGGATGACCAACTCGACAAGGGCGCCACCGGTGAAGGCCTCGGCTGCCTGATCAGCGCGCTGCTTTGCAGCACGCCGGTCACCGGCTACTCGTCCAATGCAGGCATCATCGCCATCACCGGCATCGCCAGCCGGGCCGCCTTTGCCGCGGCCGGCATCTTCCTGGTGCTGTTCGGGCTGATCGGCAAGCTCTCGGCGGTCATCGCGTCGATACCGGGACCGGTCATCGGTGGCGTCTTCGGCGTGCTCTGCGTCGTCATCGCCATGAACGGTTTTCGCGTTGTGCGCGGCACACCGCTGAACGAGAGGAACATGCTGGTCATCGGCCTTCCCATCCTCATGGCGCTGTTCGCCACGCTGGCGCCGCCGGATTTCGTGAAAACGCTTCCCGACCTGGTGCAGTATATCCTCGGCTCATCGATCGCATTCGGCGCCGTCTGGGCCATCGTGCTGCACCAGATCCTGCCGAACTCCCGGTAGACGATCATAAGGAGGACGGGCGGCCATGAGGCCGCCCGCAAGCGATGAACAGCCATCCCCCTGAAATCGACCTGCCGCATGGCCTACGCGAACTTCTCCATGGCTATACGTGGGACCTGCAGACGATCGGCCGTTCCGTCGCCGGCGTTTTTCGCCTGGAGGCCGAAGGCAAGCCAGCGCTGTTCCTCAAGACGGAACAGGCGAAGCCCTTTGCCGAACTCGCCGAAGAGGCGGCACGACTGCGCTGGCTTGCCGGCCAAGGCATCGCCTGCCCGCGCGCGATGGCCTTCGAGACGCATGCCGGCCGCGACTGGCTTCTCATGAGCGCCGTGGCGGGGCATGACCTGGTGTCGGCGCCGCCAGCCGATGCCGGCAACACGATCGACATCATGGCCGGCGCGCTGCGCGCATTGCATGCGCTCGATGTTCGTTCGTGCCCCTTCGACCACGGTCTCGACAAGCGGATCGCCATGGCGCGAGCCCGCATGGAGGCCGGCGAGGTCGACGAAAGCGATTTCGACGAGGAGCGGCAGGGGCGGACGGCGGCGGACGCCTTCGCCGAGCTTCTGTTATTGAGACCGGCGACGCAGGACCTTGTGGTAACGCATGGTGACGCCTGCCTGCCCAATGTCATGGCCGCCGAAGGTACATTCAGCGGATTCATCGACTGCGGCCGGCTGGGCGTCGCCGATCGCCACCAGGACCTTGCGCTTGCCTGCTGGAGCATCCGGCACAATCTCGGCGAGGCGTGGATACAGCCTTTCCTCGACAGCTATGGTTTTGTCGAGGCCGATCCGCTCAAGCTTGCCTGGTACAGGCTGCTCGACGAGTTTTTCTGAGCCGCAAGTGCCGTCCCGCCACGATCCGGCCTGTCTTGATTTTGTCATGTCACGGGTCTAAGCGGCGGGTGCACTGGGGGGTGCATTCGCGCCCCCCAGCAATCCGACACGACGCGTCCATCCGAACGCACCCTTTAATCCGGCAGGGGAGATCTGGCGATGATCAAGGCTTTCGTCGTGGACAATGATCGCCTGCGCGTCGTCGATGACCTCGTGCAGAATGGCGACAGCGTCGTCTGGGCGGACCTGCTCAACCCGACGAAGGAAGAAGAAGCAACCATCGAGAACTGGCTCGGCGTAGCCATCCCGACCCGCGAGGAGATGGAGGAGATCGAAATCTCCAGCCGCCTCTATGTCGAGGACGGCGCCTATTTCATGACCGCCACGCTGCCGGCCCAGACCGAGGTCGACGATCCGCTGATGTCGCCGGTCACCTTCGTGCTCGCCGGCACCAGGCTCATCACCGTGCGCTACCACGAGCCCAAGGCGTTCAAGACCTTTCCGCAGCGCGCCGAGAAGGTGGTGATGGGCTGCACCAGCGGCGACACCATCCTGATCGGACTGCTGGAGGCGATCGTCGACCGTCTCGCCGACATACTGGAACGCGCCGGCCGCGATATCGAGACCATCTCGCGCGACATCTTCCAGGCAACCTCGACCAAGGTTTCCAAGCGCAATCGCGATTTCCAGGAACTGCTCAAGGGCATCGGCCGCAAGGAGGACATCGCTTCCTCCGTGCGCGACAGCCTGATCTCGCTGCAGCGCCTGGCCGGCTTCTTTGCCCATGCCTCGACCCGCATGAAGATGAGCAAGGACACCAAGGCGCGCATCAAGACGCTGTCACGCGACGTGCTGTCACTCGCCGACCACGCCACCTTCCTGTCGCAGAAGATCTCCTTCCTGCTCGACGCGACGCTCGGCATGATCTCCATCGAGCAGAACGCCATCATCAAGATCTTCTCGGTCGCCGCCGTCATCTTCCTGCCGCCGACGCTGGTCGCCTCGATCTACGGCATGAATTTCGACATCATCCCCGAACTCAAATGGAACTTCGGCTACCCCTTCGCCATCGGCATGATGGTGCTGTCGGCGATCCTGCCCTACTGGTATTTCCGCCGTCGCGGCTGGCTCTGATGCGTTGCCTCGGCGTCCACCTCGGCTGCCTGGCGCACTAGAAAATACTTGACCTGACCGCGTCCGGCCTTCATCCGGGAACGCCGATCCGTCGCACCCGCATGTTCCTCACCGGATTTGAGAGATGACCGGAAAGACTTCTGTTCCCGCAAAGACCTGGACCTATGATGATTTCATCGAGGGCACGAAGCTCGACCTCGGCACGAAGCTGGTAAGCGCGCAAGAGATCATCGAATTCGCCGGGGAGTTCGACCCGCAGCCGATGCATCTCGACGAGGAAGCCGGCAAGGCCAGCATCCTCGGCGGCCTGGCTGCTTCGGGCTGGCACACCTGCGCCATGTTCATGCGCATGTGGTGCGACGCGTTCCTGCTGGATTCGACCTCGCAGGGCTCGCCCGGCATCGAGTATGTCAAATGGAAGAAGCCGGTGCTGGCTGGCGACACGCTGACCGGCCACAGCACCATCGTCGCCAAGCGCCTGTCCAAATCGAGGCCGCAGCTTGGCCTGATCACCATGCGGGCGGAGCTTTTCAACCAGCGTGGCGAAAGCGTCTTCGAACTCGAAAACACCGGCATGTTCCTCACGCGTGATGCTGCGGAGAACCTGTCATGACATTGGACGCGTTCTTCCGCATCGGCACCACCGTCACGCTCGGCTCGCACAGATTCGAGCCGGAGGAGATCAAGGCCTTCGCCCGCAAATACGACCCGCAGGTCTTCCATGTCGATGAAGAGGCGGCCAAGGCCAGCGTGCTCGGCGGCCTCTGCGCCTCCGGCTGGCACACCGCCGCCACCTGGATGAAATACAATCTTCAGGCAGGCATGGACGCCGAGGGCTGGACCGGCCCTGGCCCCGTGCCGGAATTCGGCCCCTCGCCCGGCTTCAAGAACCTGAAATGGCTGAAGCCGGTCTATGCCGGCGAGACGGTGACCTTCACCCGCACCGCCCTGTCCCACCGCCCCATCGCCTCACGCCCCGGCTGGCGACTGCTGGCGCTGCATTCGGACGCCTTCGATTCGACCGGCGACAAGGTGCTGGAGTTTGAGAGCGCCGTGCTGGTGAAGGTGGAGTAGAGGCAATGCCTCTTCCTTCTCCCCTTGTTGTGGGAGAAGGTGGCCTCGCGAAGCGAGGTCGGATGAGGGGTGCTCCAGCTTGGCACCGCCGACACTCCGTCCAGCACCCTTCAACCGTCTCGGCGCTGCGCGCCGATCCACCTTCAGGGGAGAAGGTAAAAACGCTCAATGCCCTTCGAACCCGATCAGTGTCCTTACCGGAACACCAAGCGCTTCAAGCTTGGCACGCCCGCCGAGATCCGGCAGGTCGATGACAAAGCAGGCGGCGAGGATGTCGGCACCGATCTGGCGCAGCAGCTTGACCGCCGCTTCCGCCGTGCCGCCGGTGGCAATGAGATCGTCGACCAGGATCACCTTTTCGCCGGGCGCCACGCCATCCTTGTGCATCTCCATCTCGTCCAGCCCGTATTCCAGGCTGTAGGCGACGCGCACAGTCTCGAAGGGCAGCTTGCCTTTCTTGCGGATCGGCACGAAGCCGGCCGAGAGCTGGTGGGCTACGGCGCCGCCGAGAATGAAGCCGCGCGCTTCGATGCCGGCGATCTTGTCGATCTTCTGGCCGGCATAGGGATGCACCAGCTCGTCGATGGCGCGGCGGAAGGCGCGCGCATTGCCAAGCAGCGTGGTGATGTCGCGAAACAATATGCCGGGCCTAGGATAGTCTGGAATGGTGCGGATCGCGGCAAGCAGCGTGTCTTCGAGCGAGGGTTTCATGAGGCGGCTCTCCGGATGATCCAGCTGACAGGTTTGACATGGCGCAAGGACCAATCGTGACCCTGCGCGACCGACAACGGCTAGCGCGATGTGGCGGCCGAGACAAGCGTATCCGGCAAAGGATTGATCGCGCTTGCCTTGTCCCACGCCTGGGCGGCGATCTTCCAGCTCCCCTCGCTCTTCACCAGGAGCATCATTTCGACCGAACAGCTGGTCTCGGCTCCATTCTCGGTCATCTCGGCGCCGGCGGCCGCGATCGCGATGTTGCCGAAGACATGGATATCGACTCCAACAACGGTCTCATCGAATGTCCTGAGCGACGTTTCTGACAGCTTGCGCATCCGCTCGACAAAGTCGGCAACCGATATCGGCTTTGCCGGACGGGCAGCAGGAAATAGGCAGGCGCCGGTCAGGAAATCACCGGTGAAATCGTCCCAGCCGGGAGCGCGCCCCTCACCCCAGCTCAGGCTTGCGAACTGGCGGGCGATGATGGCCCTGATCGCGTCCTCGTCTCTCTTGCTTTCGCTGTCCGACATGGGCACCCCTCGCAGACTACCTGAAACGGAGATTTTCGCGCGACAATTGTCCGATCGTGGTGCAGCCCATCAGCTTCATGCCGCGCTCGATCTCGACTCGCATCTGTTCCAGCGCTCGTTCGACGCCCGGCTGGCCCGCTGCCGCCAGCGGGAACAGATAGTAGCGGCCGACGCCGACGGCCTTGGCGCCGAGCGACAGCGCCTTGAGCACATGTGTGCCGCGCTGTACGCCGCCATCCATGATGACATCGATCCTGTCGCCGACGGCATCGACGATCTCGGCGAGTTGGTCGAACGCCGCCCGTGAGCCGTCCAGTTGCCGGCCACCATGGTTGGACAGCACGATGCCGCTGCAGCCAATCTCGACGGCGCGCTTGGCATCCTCCACCGACATGATGCCCTTGAGGCAGAACGGACCCGGCCACAGTCTGACCATCTCGGCAACGTCGTCCCAGGTCATCGACGGATCGAGCATCTCGGTGAAGTAGCGGCTGATCGACATCGTGCCGCCGCCCATGTCGACATGTTCGTCCAGTTGCGGCAGCTTGAACCCTTCATGGGTGAAGTAATTGATCGCCCAGGCCGGCTTCAGTGCGAACTGCAGCATGCCGGCGAGGCTGAGCCTGAAGGGAATGGCAAAGCCGGTGCGCTTGTCACGCTCGCGATTGCCCCCGGTGATGCTGTCGACGGTCAGCATCATCACCTCGACGCCAACCTCCCTCGCCCGCTGCATCATCGCCTTGTTGAGCCCGCGATCACGATGGAAATAGAACTGGTAGACCTGCGGGGCGCTGCTGATCTTGCGGGCCTCCTCGAGGCTGACGGTACCCAGCGAGGAAACGCCGAACATCGTTCCGTACTTGTCCGAAGCCCTGGCGACCGCGCGCTCGCCCTGGTGATGGAACAGGCGCTGCAGGGCGGTCGGCGAACAGTAGACCGGCATCGCCAGCTTCTGGCCCATGACCGTCACCGACATGTCGACCTCGCCGACGCCACGCAGTACGTTGGGAACCAGGTCGCAGTTCTCGAAGCTCTCGGTGTTGCGGCGATAGGTAACTTCGTCGTCCGCCGCGCCGTCGATATAGTTGAAGATCGGCCCCGGCAATCGCCTTTCCGCCATGCGGCGGAAGTCGGAAAAATTGTGACAGTCGCTGAGCCGCATCATCGAATTCCGAACGCATGGGGCGACAAGTCATTCGCCACCCTTCATGCCTCGAATATCAATCTGGTGTCCCGGTGCCAACGGGCTAGTTGCCGGCTGTCCGTCGCACATGGCAGCGATCATGGAAAAAGGGCGCCCGAGGCGCCCCTCTCGCCGACAATTGCCGCCGGAAGCCTCACATGCCGAGGTCGGAGCGAAGTTCAGCCTTGGCCACGTCGTACTCTGCCTTGAAGTCGTCCCGGTTGAGCAGGACAGCGGCAATGACGCTGCCCGAAATCTTGCCCATCTCGACATCGGACGGATAGTGGATGCCGCCGACGACGCGGTTGTGGGCATACTGCGCCGCGCGCGCCATGATCTCGGCGCGCTTTTCGGGAACCATGTCGGCAAGGATGATGCCCATCATGGTGCCGACGGTGGCGTGACCCGACGGCCAGGAGCCGGAGCTGGACAGCTTGACTGCAGGCTTCACAAGATCGCTGAGCTGATGCGGGCGCGGACGCTTCCACACATCCTTGGCCGGATCGACGACAGCACCCTCGGTGGCCACCACGCGATCGAAGAAGGCCGAAAATTTCGGCAGCGATTCCTTGTTGAACTTCGGCCCCATGACATCGGCGAAGCGCCAGACATTCTCCTCGGCATCGGCGACGGCACTGGCTACCATTTCCGGCGTGCGCGTGACCTGCAGCGTCAGCACTTCGCCGATCTCGGCCTTGGTCTGGGCGGAATCGTTGGCCGGTGGTGGCGGCAGGACCATCGTCAGGTCGATGTCCTTGTTGGTGACGAAGGGTTGAGCGTCGTCTGCCTGGGCGGCGGAGCCGATGACCAGCAGCAGGAGACCAGCCGCCAGCGATGCATATTTCTTCATGGGTGCAATCCTTTGTTGGGAATGACGCAGGATCGCCAGATGCGGTGACGGCCATGTGACGTGACCGCCTCCGGAAATGAAAAAGGGCGCCTCTCGGCGCCCTTTCTTGATCCTTGGCCGCGCGGCTTAGTGCGCCACGCCGTCCCACACCTTGCGCTTGGTGAGATAGACCAGGATGCCGAACACAAAGAGGAAGAACAACACGCGGAAGCCGGTCTTCTTGCGGTCTTCCATATGCGGCTCGGCCGCCCATGTCAGGAAGGCCGATACGTCGCGGGAATACTGTTCGACCGTCTGCGGCGCGCCATCGTCATAGGTCACCTGGCCGTCGGAGAGCGGCTTGGGCATCTTCAGCGAGACGCCGGACATGAAGTATGGGTTGTAGTGCGTGCCCTCTGGGATGACCATGCCGGCAGGCGGCGTCTGGTCGTAGCCGGTCAGCAGCGAGTGGATATAGTCCGGGCCGCCCGCGTCATACTGGGTGAAGATATCAAAGACGAACTGCGGAAAGCCGCGCTCGACGCCGCGCGCCTTGGCCAGCAGCGACATGTCGGGCGGGGCAGCGCCGCCGTTGGAAGCAGCGGCGGCCTGCTCATTGGCGAACGGCGCCGGGAAATGGTCGGACGGCTTGCCGGGACGGTCGAACATGTCGCCGGCATCGTTGGGGCCGTCATGGACGGTGTAGGTCGCCGCCAGCGACTTGACCTGGGCATCCGAGTAGCCAAGGTCCGACAGGGTGCGGAACGCCACCAGGTTCATCGAGTGGCAGGCCGAGCAGACTTCCTTGTAGACCTTCAGGCCGCGCTGCAGCTGGCCCTTGTCATAGGTGCCGAACGGTCCCGAGAAGCTCCAGCTCATCTCCTTGGGCTCGTTGATCGGGAAGTGCGTCGGTGCTGCGGCGTTGTGCGCCTCTTCGGCGGCGATCGCCCAGGTGCCAGCAGCCCCAGTGCCGACGGCCACAAGGCCGATCAGCGCCAGCGAGGTGAGAATCTTCTTCATGCCAAATCCCCTTAGATTCTCTACCCGCTCAGCCCTTGGTTTCCGGAGCCGCCGTGGCGCCCGCCGGATGTCCACTGCCGCCCTTGTTCTTTTCAAGCACCGCCTCGGTGATCGAGTTCGGCAGCCGCCGCGGCGTCTCGATGAGGCCGAGCACCGGAAGTGCGATCAGGAAGAACGCGAAGTAGAACAGCGTCGCCATCTGCGCCATGAACACATAGCTGCCTTCCGCGGGCTGCGAGCCCAGCCAGCCGAGCAGGATGGCGTCGGCCACGAACAGCCAGAAGAACAGCTTGTACCAGGGCCGGTAGACGGCCGAGCGCACCTTGGACGTGTCGAGCCACGGCACCAGGAACAGCATGACGATGGCGCCGAACATCAACAGCACGCCGCCGAGCTTGGAGTTGATCGGCCCGACATTGAAGGTGATGGCGCGCAGGATCGCGTAGAACGGCAGGAAGTACCATTCAGGCACGATATGGGCCGGCGTCTTCAGCGGGTTGGCAACCGTGTAGTTGTCCGGATGGCCGAGATAGTTCGGCAGGTAGAAGACGAAATAGGCGAAGAAGAACAGGAACACGATCATGCCGAACGCGTCCTTGATGGTCGCGTAAGGTGTGAAGGCGACGGTGTCGGTCTTCGACTTGACCTCGATGCCGGTCGGGTTCGACTGGCCGACCACATGCAGCGCCCAGATGTGCAGCACGACGACGCCGGCGATCATGAACGGCAGCAGGTAATGCAGCGCGAAGAAGCGGTTCAGCGTCGGATTGTCGACGGCGAAACCGCCGAGCAGCAGTTCCTGGATCCAGTTGCCGACCAGCGGGATGGCCGAGAAGAAGCCGGTGATGACGGTGGCGCCCCAGAAGCTCATCTGGCCCCACGGCAGCACATAACCCATGAAGCCGGTCGCCATCATCAAGAGATAGATGATGCAGCCGAGGATCCACAGCAGTTCGCGCGGCGCCTTGTAGGAGCCGTAATAGAGACCACGGAAGATGTGGATATAGACGGCGACGAAGAAGAACGACGCGCCGTTCGAATGCATGTAGCGCAGCAGCCAGCCCGAATTCACGTCGCGCATGATCTTTTCGACCGAGCCGAAGGCGAGATTGGTGTCTGCCGTATAGTGCATGGCCA
This sequence comes from Mesorhizobium shangrilense, assembly GCF_040537815.1. Classification (NCBI taxonomy): domain Bacteria; kingdom Pseudomonadati; phylum Pseudomonadota; class Alphaproteobacteria; order Hyphomicrobiales; family Phyllobacteriaceae; genus Mesorhizobium; species Mesorhizobium shangrilense. The sequence goes on along the minus strand of NZ_JBEWSZ010000002.1, from coordinate 500,316 downwards.
GCACGACGCCGGTGAGGATCTGCGCCACCAGCATGATCGACAGGATGCCGCCGAAGGTCCACGCATAGTTCAGGTTGCGCGGCACCGGATAGGAGACAAAGGAATCATGGATCAGCCGCGGCAGCGGCATGCGGGCGTCGAACCAGCGTTCGATACCGGTCTTGGGCGTATAGGTCGAGTGTCCCTCGCTCATGGAAATATCCCCCTGCCTCAACCGATAAGGATCTTGGTATCGGAAATGAACTTGAATACCGGCACAGCCATGTTCTCGGGCGCCGGTCCTTTGCGGATGCGGCCGGCGGTGTCGTATTGCGAACCGTGGCACGGGCAGAACCAGCCGCCGAAATCGCCTTCCTGACCGAGTGGAATGCAGCCCAGATGGGTGCAGACCTGAACCATCACCATCCAGGCTTCCTTGCCGGGCGTGGTGCGGTTGGCGTCGGTCGCCGGCGCATCGGACGGCAGATTGGCGTTGCGCGCGATCGGATCCTTGAGATCGGCCAGATTGACCGCTTCGCCGTCCTTCATCTCTTTCTCGGTGCGATTGCGCACCACGACCGGCTTGCCGCGCCATTTGACGATCAGCGACATGCCCGGCGTCAGCGAGCCAACGTCGACTTCGACCGAAGCAAGCGCCAGCGTCGACGCGTCCGGGCGCATCTGGTCGATGAACGGCCATGCGAAGGCACCAGCGCCGACCACTGCGGCCATGCCGGTGGCGACGTAGAGAAAGTCTCGACGATTGGGATCGTGGATTTCGGTTGCGCTCACGGGTGCCTGATCCTTTCGCCTCTTCCGCGCCGGTGGCTGAGCCTTGTTCCCCGCTCATTCACGCCAACCCGACAGCGCATGGCGAACAGGCTAGCGAATTCCTCCGGCATTTGGACTTCGGTTTATGCGTGAAGCCCGTTTTTGTCCAGACGGGTGAAGGCACATGGGCAGATTGTCGCGGGGACAAAATACCCTATCGCGCGACAAGACGGCGAATGGCCGGAAAACACCGCTAAACAACAGGGAAACAACCGCAAATCCAGCGCCCTTGTTCGCCTCGACACAAGACGCCGGCCGGGTCTATCCTGCCTCCCATGGCGCATGTCATCGATCGCGAGGAATGGGCCGTTCGTCCCGACCGCTGGAAGGGCGAACTGCAATGCGGTGGCTACGGCTCGAACTCCTGCCTGATCTTCAACTACCTGCCCGATTCTGGCGGCGGCCCGAGGCTGCACAAGCATCCCTATGCGGAGATTTTCATCATCCGTCAGGGAACCGGCCTGTTCACGATCGGCGACAAGGAAATCGAGGCCTCCGCCGGCCAGATCGTCATCGTGCCGCCCGACACGCCGCACAAATTCACCAATCTCGGTCCGGGCCCGCTGGAGACGACCGACATCCACGAGAACGGTACGTTCATCACCGAATGGCTGGAGTGAACATCACTTCGCGCCGAGCCTGACCAGAACGGCCTTTGGGATATCGTATTCGCGGATCACGCCGTCATGCTTGCGCAGGCCGCACAGTTCGCGCTGGATGAAATAGCCGTGCACGGCTTCTGCCGCCTCTTTGAGCAGCCGGGGCCGCCGCTCGGCGTCACCATTGTCGCGAAGCCTCGCCAATGTCTCTTCGACGCGCTGACCGGCGCGACCGAGCGCGGCCGCCTTTTCGGCGAGGATTTCATGGCCGAGTGCGTCGAAGGCGGCTTCCGCCGCCGAAGTGCCGGCAAGATGAGACGGGGGGCGCAGTGACATCTCAGCTTCCTTTCCCATATCCGGAGAGCATCATGCGGTGCGTGACGAATTCTTCGCCCGCCACGCGCTGGAAGCCAAGCCCCTCATAGAAAGGAAAGGCTTCCTTCGGCGCACGGGTGTTGAGGACGGCGAAATATTGGCGTGCCCTGTCGATGACGGTTTCGACCAGCATGCGGCCAACACCGTTGCGGCGATGACCCGCACTGACAAACAGGTGCCGGACTCGCCCCTGGCTTCTGTCCTCGAAATAGGGATCGATGTTCAACCCGCACACACCGGCAAGATCCCGGCCGTGCCAGGCGCCGAACAGCGCCTCGCCGCGTTTCAGGAACTTGTTGCGGCCGCTTGCCCAGCCATCCGCAAGGCGCACCAGCATCCAGTACCCTTCCAGCCGGCTCTCTTCCTTCAGCGCGTCGAAGGCCGGCACGGTCGGCCGAAGCCGCCTGAGCACATAGAAGCTCTGCGCCAGTCCGCTCACGTTGCTACTCCGCCGGCCTCGTCTCTTCCAGCACGCTGTCCTCATGATACAGGAAGCCGCCGGACTGGCGCTTCCACAGCCGCGCATAGAGCCCGTCCAGCGCCACCAGTTCGTCATGCGTGCCCTGTTCGACGATGCGACCACCGTCGAGCACCACCAGCCGGTCGAGCGCGGCGATGGTCGACAGCCGGTGGGCGATGGCGATGACCGTCTTTCCTTCCATCAGCCGCGTCAGGTTTTCCTGGATGGCCGCCTCGATGTCGGAATCGAGCGCTGAAGTCGCCTCGTCCAGCACAAGGATCGGCGCGTCCTTGAGGAAGACGCGCGCGATCGCCACGCGCTGGCGCTGGCCGCCCGACAATTTCACGCCGCGCTCGCCGACAAACGCCTCATAGCCAACGCGGTCACGATTGTCGCGCAGGTTCAGGATGAACTCGTGCGCCTCTGCCTTCCTGGCCGCCGCAATCACCTCGGCGTCGGTTGCGTCGGGCATGCCGAGCTTGATGTTGTCGCGCAGCGAACGGTGGAACAGCGCGGTGTCCTGGCTGACGACGCCGATATTGGCGCGCAGCGAATTCTGCGTGACCTTGGAGACGTCCTGTCCGTCGATGGTGATCTTGCCGCTCTCGAGGTCGTAGAGCCGCAGGATCAGATTGACCAGCGTCGTCTTGCCCGCGCCGGACGGTCCGACCAGCCCGACCTTTTCGCCCGGCCGCACGACAAGGTCGATTCCGTTGAGCACGCCGGAACCCTTGCCGTAGTGGAATTCGAGATTCCGGACATCGATGCGTCCGCCTGTCACGACCAGTTCCTTGGCGTCGGGCCCATCGACCAGCCCGAGCGGCTGCGAGATCAGCGCCTTGGAGTTCTCCAGCACGCCAAGATTTCTGAGAATGCCGTTGAGCTGCATCATCAGCCGGCCGAGCAGCATGTTGAGCCGCAACACCAGCGACAGCGTGAAGGCGACGGCGCCGACGGTGATCGAGCCTTCGACCCAGAGATAGACGGCAAAGCAGGCGATGACCGTGATCATGAAGCCCGACAGCGTCGTCAGCGCCATCCGCACGCCGGTCAGCCGGCGCGTGAACGGGCGCAGCGCGTCGAGATAGATGTCGAAGCCGCTGCGGATATAGCGGTCGTCACCATCGGCGGAAAACAGTTTCAGCGTCTGCACGTTCGAATAGGAATCGACGATGCGGCCATTGATCATCGAGCCGGCTTCGGCGGTTGCCTCGGCATGCTTGCGGATCGCCGGCAGATAGAATTTTGCCAGCAAGCCGAAGGCCGAGATCCAGACCACCACCAGCGCCGCCAAGCGCAGGTCAAGTCCGGCGACCACCGCCAGCGTCGTCACTGTGTAGACGACCATGAACCAGACGACCTCGATGAAGCTTTCCATCAGGTCGCCGGTTGCCTGCCCCGCCTGCCAGACCTTGGTGGCGATGCGCCCAGCGAAATCGTTCTGGAAGAAGGCGTAGGACTGGCGCGACACATGCCGGTGCGCCTGCCAGCGCACCAGATTGTAGAAGCCCGGCGTGATCGTCTGTTCGTCGACCAGCGCTGAAAGCCCGACGACGATGGTGCGGATGACGAGAACCACCACGACCATGAACACAAGTTCAGGGCCGGCGGCATGCCACAAGGCTTGCCAGCTTCGCGGCGCCGGCAACTGGTCGAGAATGTCGACCAGCCGCCCGACGAAGTAGAACAGCCCGGCTTCGACCAGCGGCGCGATGCCGCCGATGACCAGCATGGCGAAAAAGGCGAACTTCGCCTGTCCGACGTAATGCCAGATGAAGCCGCCGACGCTGGCCGGAGGCCGAAGGTTCGCCGGCTCCCGAAACGGATAAACCCAGTTCTCGAACCAGCGATAAATGGCAGTCATCATGCGGCAGCCATCATTCTGCGGCTTGTCCCTTGGCAAGTGCGTCGTTGGCGGCGTCAACCGGACCGTCCTCGAGCAGGAAGCCGCCCGACTGCCGTTGCCACAGCTGCGCATAGAGCCCGCCCCTGGCGACGAGCTCGTCATGCGAACCTTCCTCGATGATCCGGCCCTTGTCCATCACCACCAGCCTGTCCATGGCGGCGATGGTCGACAGCCGGTGGGCGATGGCGATGACGGTCTTGCCTTGCATCAGCTTGTAGAGGTTCTCCTGGATGGCGGCCTCCGCCTCGGAATCGAGCGCAGACGTCGCCTCGTCGAGAATGAGGATCGGCGCGTCCTTCAGCATAACGCGGGCAATGGCGATGCGTTGCCGCTGGCCGCCGGACAATTTGACGCCGCGGTCACCGACATGGGCATCGAATCCCTTGCGGTCACTGGCATCGGAAAGCCCGCCGATGAAATCCAGCGCCTCGGCGCGCCGCGCCGCCTCGACGAGCATCTCGTCCGACGCATCGGGCCGGCCATAGAGGATGTTCTCGCGCACCGAACGATGCAGCAGCGAGGTATCCTGCGTGACCATGCCGATTTGCGCGCGCAGCGAATCCTGCTTCACACCAGCGATCTCCTGGCCGTCGATCAGGATCTTGCCGCTCTCCAGATCGTAGAAACGCAAGAGGAGGTTGACCAGCGTCGACTTGCCCGCACCCGAGCGGCCGACGATGCCGACCTTTTCGCCCGGCTTCACCGCCAGCGACAAGCCCTCGATGACACCCTTCTGCTTGCCATAGTGGAAGCCGATGTTGTCGAAGCGGATCTCGCCCTTGGAAACGGCGATATCCCCGGCATCCGGCCTGTCCTCGACAAGGCGCGGCAATGAGATCGAGGCGATGCCGTCCTGCACCGTGCCGATGTTCTCGAACAGGCCCGACATTTCCCACATGATCCACTGCGACATGCCCCACAGCCTCAGCACTAGGCCGATGACCACGGCGACAGCGCCGATCGTCACGGCCTGGTTCAGCCATAGCCACAGCGAGATCGCTGTGACCGAGAACAGCAGCAGCGAATTCATGATGTAGAGCAGGCCGTAAAGCACCGTCACCAGCCGCATCGACCGGTAGACCGTGTCGAGGAAGCCGCCCATGCCCTCCTTGGCGAAGGACGCTTCGCGGCGCGCGTGGCTGAACAGCTTGACCGTCTGGATGTTGGAGTAGCTGTCGACGACGCGACCGGTCATGATCGAGCGCGCATTGGCCTGCTCCTCGCCGACCTTGCCCAGCCGCGGGATGAAATAGCGCAGCAAAAGGATGTAGCTGATCAGCCAGACGCCAAGCGGCGCCGCCAGCCGCAGATCGGCCGAGCCAACGATGAACAGCATGCCGAGGAAATAGACGATGACGTAGTTGAGCACGTCGATCAGCTTGATGACGCATTCGCGCACGGCGAGCGCCGTCTGCATCAGCTTGGTGGCGATGCGGCCGGCAAACTCGTCCTGGTAGAAGCTCATCGACTGCTTGAGCAGATAGCGGTGCACCTGCCAGCGGATGCGCATGGGATAGTTGCCCATCAGCGTCTGCTGGTTGAGCAGCGAATGGAACCATACCGTACCCGGCAGCGCGAACAGCACGACGAAGGCCATGCCGGCGAGCTTCCAGGCTTCGGTCTGCAGGAAGGTCTCGCGGTTCTGCCCGGATAGCCAGTCGACGATGCGGCCGAGGAAGCCGAACATCCACACTTCGGCAATAGCGATGGCTGTCACCAGCACCGCGTCGGTCAGGATATAGGGCCACGCGCCGCGCGTGTAGTGCACGCAAAAGGCAACCAGCGTCTTCGGCGGCTCGACCGGTTCCGCTGCCGGGAACGGATCGAGCCTCTTTTCAAACCAGGCAAACATTATCGGTACTCTTCAATATGAATATGCAAGGGATCGGCAGTACCGGTCCCGGCTATGCGGCAAGCGAGCGTACGTCATCCAAGACCGGCGACTCGGATTCACCCGAGTCGCCGGTCTTGCTTCGCCCAATATAGGGTGACGACGACGTTTCGCCGACAGGCTGGTTCGACGATGCTGACGCCACACTGGCAACAGCGCGGTTCTTCGGTCGGATCAGCCGGATGATCCGCCGCACCAGCGACGGACGGCTCGGGTCGGGAACCGCGCGCGAGAAATCGACGTCCGGCAGCATGCCGCGATGCGGACGGCGGCGTGTCTGGGCATGAACCGCCGACGAGTAGGTTTCGCCGATCAGCAGCGCCCAGGTCGCCACCTTCTGCTCGTGCAGGCTTCTTGAGCCGGGTATTCTGTAGGGATCGAACATCGGTCCGTCCTCCGTGTGAAAATAGAGATAAAAAGGCGAAGCAAAGTCGTCCGCCGGCATTCGGCCGGAGGTACGGATTGCATCGATCCGGACACGACAAGTGTCGGTCTGGATACGTTCAGGTGGGGCGTTCAGCCCTTTTGACTTTTTGAAAAACATCGCAGGATTCCCTCGAGAGCCGAAAAAGCGTTTCGGCGGGAATCGGTGCGATCAAGTCTTAGAGAGTCAGGAGAATCGTCGTACCGAAACCGCCGTGGAGCGTACAAGTCCACGAGAGGGGCGCTGGATGTGCATGGTCATCATGAATTACCCCTCCATCGGTTCGGGTTGACAATGATCGGCGTATACAAGACTTCGCAGAAAATGGCCACCCGCAGGTCCAGGAATTTCCAAAACCGCCGGATTCCTGTGGCCGATCTGCCACTTATTAGAAGGATGTGGAAATGAACAACCGTCTCCGCATCGCGCTCTACCAGCCGGACATCGCCGGCAACACCGGGACAATCCTGCGCTTCGCCGCGTGCCTCGGCCTTGGCGTCGACATCATCGAACCCGCGGGATTCCCGCTCTCCGACCGGGCGTTGAAACGGGCCGGGATGGATTACATCGAAATGGCTGACCTGACCCGGCACGCCGACTGGAACGCCTTCCAGGGCTGGCGCAAGGCTGCGGCGCGGCGGCTGGTGCTGCTGTCGACCAAAGCCGCTATTTCCTACACCGACTTCGCTTTTGCCGGTGGCGACATCCTGCTGTTCGGCCGTGAATCGGCAGGCGTGCCGGATGCGGTCCATGAGGCGGCGCAAGCGCGGTTGATCATCCCGATGCAGCCAGGCGCGCGCAGCATCAATGTCGCGCTGTCCGTCGCCATGGTGGCGGGCGAAGCCATCCGGCAGCTTGGATAAAGGTTCGCCGGCAAGGCCCTCACCCGTCATCTTGACCCAGGCGCACATCGCCTTCTCCTTCATTTGCACATCCAGGGTTTCTTCGCTACAAGCTCAACTTAACTTGAGGTCAAGCAGAAAAATCGGGGCGGAAAAGTCGGGAATGGCGCCAGTAACGGAATTGACAGTCGGCCAGGTGGCCGCGCGCAGCGGAGTGGCGGTGTCGGCGCTGCATTTCTATGAGGCGCGCGGGCTGATCCGCAGCCACCGCACCTCGGGCAACCAGCGCCGCTACGGCCGCGACGTGCTGAGGCGCGTGGCGATCATCAAGGTCGCACAGGAAGTCGGCATCTCGCTGGCCGAGATCGGCTCCGCGCTTGAATCACTCCCTGAAGGCCGCACGCCGACACGCGACGACTGGAATCTGCTGTCGACCGCCTGGCGCGACGGGCTCGACCAGAAGATCGCCCAGTTGAAGAAACTGCGCGACGGGCTGACCGACTGCATCGGCTGCGGCTGCATGTCGATCGACAAATGCCCGCTGAGGAACAGGGGAGACCGGCTGGCAAGGGAAGGAACGGGCGCCAGGCGATTGCTGGTCGAAAGCTAATCCGCCGCCGGCAGCCGTCTTATCGTGAACTCGATCAAATCCCCCGGTCGCTCGAACCAGCTTTCGATCTCGGTCCAGTAGGCCTGCTTGGGGAAGCGCTCGAACCATTCCTGGGCCTTGAGACGCGCATCGGAGCGCGGCAGGACGAAGGTTTCTCGCAGAAACCCGTCTCGTGGCTTGTTCGCGCGTTCAGCCCGGCTTTGGTCGAGCCTTTTCTTCAGTCCATGCAGCGGCGGTCTTGCCGGCGTGCCCACGAAAGAACTCCTTGCCACCTGGCGCATGACCCCGAAATCGGAATCGAGGTTCGGAAAGGATCATGCGCAAAACCAAGGTGTCGCAGCGCCCTGTTGCGCGTCCAAAGGACGCGTGGTGCTGCAACGGGACTTGACCCTGTCCCCTAAGAGATTAGGGATCGCGCCCGGAAAAGACGAGTCATTTGTGGACTCGCCGCCCGCCCAACCGGAGACGGCCCTTGGAACGACCCGAGATACCCGCTGGCCTGCCAGCCGACATCGAAGAGAAGAAGATGAAGGCGCGGCTGTGGTTCGAGGCGCTGCGCGAACGCATCTGCGCCGGCTTCGAGCAGATCGAGCAGGATCTCGGCGGTCCGCTGGCCTCCTGGTCGCCCGGCCGCTTCGAAAAGACGCCCTGGGAACGCGACGAGGGCAAGGGCGGCGGCGGCACCATGTCGATGATGTATGGCCGCGTCTTCGAGAAGGTCGGCGTCCACACCTCGACCGTCTACGGCGAGTTCTCGCCTGAATTCAGGAAGCAGATGCCGGGCGCCGAGGAAGATCCGCGTTTCTGGGCATCAGGCATTTCGCTGATCGCGCATCCATGGAACCCCAACGTGCCGGCCGTCCACATGAACACGCGCATGGTCGTCACCTCCCGCCACTGGTTCGGCGGCGGCGCCGACCTGACGCCGGTACTCGACCGCCGCCGCACACAGGATGATCCCGACACCATCGCCTTCCATCGCGCCATGCAATTTGCCTGCGAGAAGAACGCTGATGTCGCCGACTACCAGAAATTCAAAGCCTGGTGCGACGAGTATTTCTATCTCTCGCATCGCAACGAACCGCGCGGCACCGGCGGCATCTTCTTCGACTGGCTGCATTCGGGCGAGGATAAGGGCGGCTGGAATGCCGACTTCAACTTCGTCCAGGATGTCGGGCGCTCCTTCCTCGTCGTCTATGGCCATCTCGTGCGCGCCAATTTCAACGAGAACTGGACCGATGGCGACCGCGACGAGCAGCTCATCCGCCGTGGCCGTTACGTCGAGTTCAACCTGCTGCACGATCGCGGCACCATCTTCGGACTGAAGACTGGCGGCAACGTCGCCGCCATTCTCTCCAGCCTGCCGCCGGAGGTGCGCTGGCCGTAGACTGTTGGTGAGCGGAGCGTGGTTCGCGCTTACCACTCACCATGACGGGCAGAATCAAAAAAGATTCAAAGTGTTAGCGCCAATCGCCGGATGCGCGGCGCTTTCATGCAACCAAGACCGGCCCATTGGTGTTATAGTTTTCGTCCGCCAGCGATCCGCGCACCAACCGGATCGCTGCCCAAAAAGATGCGCCGGACCCTCCCCCGACTCGAAGGATTCGGCCCCATGGATGAAAGGAGACATGCCATGAAGCAATTCAACTGCGGATCGCTGGTTCCCGGCTGCGACTGGCACACGCGTGCCGACGAGGAAGCCGAGGTCATGCGCCGTGCCGTCGAGCATATGCGCGAAACGCATGGCGAAACGGTCATCCGTGAAACGATGATCGAGGCCATCCGGTCCAGGATCGAGAAGGTCCGCGACGCGGCCTGAACCTGGAGCATGATCCCGAAAGGTGGGAACCGGTTTTCTCGGACAAACGGTTCCCGTTTGTCCAGAGATCATGTTCGAACAAACAGACAGGGCCTATCCCGATTCCATCGGGATGAAACAGGCTCTGAGCCATGCCCGGTTTCGGGACTATGGTTCCAAAGCCTCAGCGGCGCGCTTGATCAGCGCGTCGCGATCGGGTGCAAAACCCGCCTCGACCCATTCCACTTCCAGATTCTTCAGGACTTCGCCAAGCTTCGGCCCGGGCTTGGCACCGATGGCGGTGAGATCGGCGCCCTTGAGCGGAAACACCGGCTTTTCCCATCTAACAGCGAAGGCAAGCAGGCGCGAAAAGCCCCCGGCTTCCAATAGCGCGTCCGTATCCTCCACCGCGCGCGCCCGCGCCGAGGCGAGCGACAGCCTGAGACGATCGACAAATCCTTGCCGGTCGCCGCGATAGAGCTTCTTGGCAAGTTCGCTTTCGGTGGTCTTCGGCTCGACGGCGACGCTCAGCGCCCAGTTGCGCAGGCGGTCGGCCTCCGTCGTCGAGAATTTCAGCCTCTCGGCCAGCGTCTTCATGCGCGCTGCATCGGGCGGCACGATCGCCTCCAGCCTGAGCAGCGGATCAGGCGTCCAGCCCAGATCCTTCTCGGCCCTGGTCAGCGGGTGGATCGAATCGATGCCCCATTTCTCGCTCTCCGGCAGCACGCTGGTCAGCACGCCGGCCTGCCGCATCCACAGCAGCGCCCGTGACGGGTCGGGCGCCGACAGCAACTTCTTCAGTTCGGACCAGACCCGCTCGGCGGAAAGCTGACCGAGCCCCTCCTTCAATCGAGCGCAGGCCTTCAGCCCTTCGGCATCCGGACGGCCGTCGCCATACCAGGCGAAGAAGCGGAAGAACCTGAGGATGCGCAGATAATCCTCGCGGATGCGCGCTTCCGCATCGCCGATGAAGCGCAGCTGACGCGCCTCGATGTCGGCGATACCGCCGACCAGGTCGATGACGGTGCCGTCGGCTTCGGCATAGAGCGCATTGATGGTGAAGTCGCGCCGCTCGGCGTCGGCCTGCCAGTCGCGGCCGAACGAAACCCTGGCGCGGCGTCCGTCGGTCTCGATGTCGGCGCGCAAAGTGGTGACTTCATAGGGCTTGCCGCCGGCGACGACAGTGATCGTGCCGTGCTCGATACCGGTCGGCACCGCCTTGAAGCCTGCCGCCTCTGCGCGGCGGATGGTTTCATCAGGCAGGCAGGTGGTGGCGATGTCGATGTCGGCGACCGGTTGGCCCATCAGCGTGTTGCGCACCGCGCCGCCGGCGACACGCGCCTCTTCACCGCCTTCGGTCAGAATGCCAAGCAGGCGCTGCAGATGCTTGTCGCCGAGCCAGTCGGCCCTGCCCGCAATCGATGAACTCACGCATAGAGCCTTTCATAGAGCGTACGGATGATGCCGGCGGTGACGCCCCAGATGCGGCGGTCGCCATACGGCATGTCGTAGAAGAACCATTCGAGATCGTTCCACATGCGGCTGTCACGCTTGTGGTTGGCCGGGTCCATCAGGAAGCGCAGCGGCACTTCGAAGGCGGCATCGACCTCGTCGGCGTTAAGTGTCAACTGGAAAGGAGGCCGAACTATGCCCAGCACCGGCGCGATGCGGTAGCCGCTGCCGGCGACATAGTCGGGCATGCGGCCGATGATCTCGATGCGATCGCCGCCAAGGCCTATCTCCTCGAAGGTCTCGCGCAGCGCCGCCGCTTCCGGGCTTGCGTCGGTCGCATCGATGGTGCCGCCGGGAAAGGCCACCTGCCCCGAATGGCTGCGCAGCTTTTCCGCCCGCTTGGTCAGGAGGACCGTCGCATCGCCGTCGCGGTCGACCACCGGGATCAGCACCGCGGCATCGCGCAGCGCCCTGGCCTGGCTGAGACGCGGATGACCGGGATTGAAGCGATGATCGCCAAAATCGTCGCCGGCATGCGCGGCCGGCTGCGCCGCAAAGCGCGCGCGAAAATCCGCGGTGGAAAACCGGGCCGGCGTCACCTGGTCCATCACGCAGTCAGCCGCTTCAACTGGTCCGCCGCCATGATCGGAAACACGGCGCCCTTGGAGCGCACGGCGAACATGGTCTTACCGCCGATCTCGATCTCCTCGCCATGCCCGACCAGTTCGTACATCACCGGCCGCGCCACCAGCGCCTCCAGCCGGCCGCGCACCAGCACATAGGGTTTCAATCCGCCGGTCTCGCTCTCGTCGACGAAGCGCAGGGGACGATCCGGTCCAACCTCGACCACATCCCCGACATTGGTGCGGAAGGTGATGATTTGCTCGTCGCCGCTGCCGGAAACATTAATCTCGACGGCAATGAAAGGCGCATCGGCGACGCGGATGCCGACCCGTTCCACCGGTGTCACCAGATAGGTCTTGCCGTCCGCGTCCTTGCGCAGCACCGAGGAAAAGAGCTGGACCAGGGGCATGCGGCCGATCGGCGTGCCCAGATAGAACCATGTGCCGTCGGCCTTGATCTCCATGTCGAGATCGCCGCAGAAATCGGGATTCCAGCGCTCGACCGGCGCCGGCCCCTTACCGGCGCGCGTGGCGCGCGACACGAGCGCCTCAAGCCCTCGCGCCTCGGTTGCCGCCGTCAGGCTTTCTTCACGATGTTCGGAGTGTTCCGTCATGGTCACGAAATAGTCACTGTTGTTTCGCTTGTCAGCCTAAGTGTACGATTTAAGTTCGATCATAGGCGCTACGCGAGGCCGAATCGCGGCAGTCATGTTATTCTGCGGGCCGGTATTTCCAACAACAAGGATCGATGCTGAATGAGCGTGATGATCAAGGAAAATCCGATCAGCGAAGCCGAGATGATCGCCCAGGCCGAAAAGGCACTGTCCGACATCTCCAGGGTTCGCGACGGTGTCGGCCGGGTCATCTTCGGCCAGGAAAGCGTGGTCGAGCGCACGCTGGTGGCGGTGCTGGCCGGCGGCCACGCGCTGCTGGTCGGCGTGCCCGGCCTTGCCAAGACCAAGCTGGTCGAAACGCTGGGTATCGTGCTCGGTCTTGATTCGCGCCGCATCCAGTTCACGCCCGACCTGATGCCGTCCGACATCCTCGGTTCCGAGGTGATGGAGCAGGACGAGACCGGAAAACGTTCCTTCCGCTTCATCCCGGGGCCGATCTTCGCCCAGTTGCTGATGGCCGACGAGATCAACCGCGCCTCGCCACGCACCCAGTCGGCGCTGCTGCAGGCGATGCAGGAATATCACGTTACCATCGCCGGCGCCCGCCACGACCTGCCGGCGCCCTTCCACGTGCTGGCGACGCAGAACCCGCTGGAGCAGGAAGGCACCTATCCGCTGCCCGAGGCACAGCTCGACCGCTTCCTGATGCAGGTCGACATCCTCTACCCCGACATCGAGGCGGAGCGCCGCATCCTGCTGGAGACCACCGGCATCGAGGATGCCAAAGCCGAAAACGTCCTGCAGCCGGCCCGGCTGAGGGAAATCCAGACGCTGATCCGCCGCATGCCCGTGCCGGAAAGCGTCGTCGAGGCGATCCTCAAGCTGGTGCGCTCGGCGCGCCCCGGCCAGGGCAACGCGGAAACCGACAAGCATGTTGCCTGGGGCCCGGGACCACGCGCCAGCCAGGCGCTGACGCTGTGTGCCCGCGCCCGCGCGCTCTACGACGGGCGGCTGGCGCCATCGGTCGACGATATCAGGGCGCTCGCCGAGCCGGTGCTGCAACACCGCATGGCGCTGACCTTCGCCGCCCGCGCCGAAGGCACCACCGTGCGCGACGTCGTGGCGAAACTGGCCAAAGGTATCTGATGGCGCGTGTTGGCGAGCTCCAGGCACCGACTGCGACGAGAGACGCGCTCGCCCGTGGCCGGTTGCGGGCTTCGCTGGTTCCGGACCTGCTGGTCGAGGCGCGGCGCATCGTCAACACCGTGATTGCTGGCTGGCATGGCCGCCGCAAGCGCGGCATCGGCGAGAATTTCTGGCAGTTCCGCCCCTATGTCGAAGGCGATTCCTCGCGCATCGACTGGCGCCGCTCGGCCCGCGACGACCACACCTATGTGCGCGACCGCGAATGGGAAGCCGCCCATACGGTCTGGCTGTGGGCCGACCCCTCGCCCTCCATGCTCTACAAATCGACCGGCGCCAGCGTTTCGAAACAATCCCGCGCGCTGGTCATCGCGCTGGCCATGGCCGAGCTTCTGTCGCGCAGCGGCGAGCGCATCGCCTGGCCGGGCCTCACCGATCCATTCACCGCCCGCAACGGCGCCGAGCGCATCGCGGCGCGGCTGACGCATGCCGGCGAACTGCCGGCAAAGCCCGATCTGTCGGCAATCCGCCGCTTCGCCGACATCGTCATCGTCAGCGATTTCCTCGATCCGGTCGAAGACACCATGGCCTGGCTCGACGTGCTCGCCCGCCACGGCGTGCGCGCGCATCTGATCGAAGTCGCCGATCCGGCCGAGGAGACTTTTCCCTATGCCGGCCGCACCGAATTCACCGATCCCGAGACCGGCGACAAGCTGACCGCCGGCCGCGCCGAAATGCTCGGCGATGAATACCGCCTGCTCTACACTGCCCGCCGCCACGAGCTGGCCGCCTGGTGCAAGCGGCTCGGCTGGAGCTTTACCGTCAACCACACCGACCGCCTCGCCTCCGATGCGCTGGTGCGCCTGCACCTGGCGATGACCGCCGATGGCGGCTATGCCGGAAAGGTCAGCGCATGAGCTGGCTGCCGCTCTCCTTTGGAGCACCGATGGTGCTGTGGGGCCTGCTGGCGCTGCCGGTGATCTGGTGGCTGCTGCGGCTCACCCCGCCCAAGCCACAGGCCGAGATTTTTCCGCCGCTGAAGATCCTGGCCCGTGTGTTGAAGCGCGAGGAGACGCCGCAACAGAGCCCATGGTGGCTGACGCTGCTCCGGCTGCTGATGGCCGCGCTCATCGTCGCGGCACTTGCCGAACCGATCTTCAATCCGCGCGAAAAGCTGCCGGCCGAGGGTGCCGCCCTTGCGCTGGTCATCGACAATGACTGGGCAAGTGCCGCCGACTGGGGCAAGCGCGTCGCCACCGCCGAACGGCTGATCGCCGATGCCGGCTCGAACGGCGTGCCGGTGATCATCGCCTTCACCGCCGAAAAACCCAATTCCGAGATCGGGCCCTTCGATGCCGCCAAGGCCCTGGACCGTTTACGTGCCACAAAGCCCCGCCCGATCCCGACCGACCGTCCCGGCGTCTACGCTCGCGTCGCCAGTGCCCTGGCCTCCCTGCCGGGCGCCAGCGTCGCCGTGCTTGCCGACGGCCTGGCCGCTCAAGGCGACGAAGCCGCCTTCAACACGCTCCTGTCGAAAAACGCCGCGCGCGTCGTCTGGGCGGTCACCGACCGGATGTCGCTCGCCGGCCTGACCAATGCCGAGAACCAGGTGGACGGTTTTGCCCTCACCGCCATTCGCGCTCCGGGCGACCTGGCCCCTCGGCAGGTAACGGCCGGCGCCTTCGACGACAAGGGCCGCCGCATCGCCGATGCGACGCTGACCTTTGCCCCCGGCGAGGCAACCGCCACCGGCACCATGACCGTGCCGTTCGAACTGCGTAACGACTTCGCCTCGATCGCGCTTGACGGCGAACGCCATGCCGGCGCCGTGCGTGTCCTCGACGAAAGCTCCAAGCGCCGCCGCGTCGGGCTGCTGTCGCAGGCCGAGGCCGACCAGGCCCAGCCGCTTTTGTCGCCGCTCTATTACATCCGCCGCGCGCTCCAGCCTTTCGCAGACCTCGTCGAGCCCTCAAGCGCCGACCTTGCCGACGCCATTCCGCAGATCCTCGACCAGAAGCCGGCGATGATCATCATGGCCGATATCGGCACGATCCCGGAGCAGGTACGGCAGAGACTGGTCGACTGGGTCGACAATGGCGGTACGCTGGTGCGTTTTGCCGGCTCGCGGCTGGCCGCCGCCGGCAATGACGATGATCTGCTGCCGGTCAGGCTGCGCACCGGCGAGCGCTCGCTCGGCGGCGCCTTGTCGTGGACGTCGCCGCAACCCGTCACCGAATTTCCCAAGGCCGGCCCCTTCGCCGATCTCGCGCCGCCGACGGAGGTCACCGTCACAAGGCAGGTGCTGGCCGAGCCGACCCCTGACATCGTCGATCGCACCTGGGCGGCCCTTGCCGACGGCACGCCGCTGGTGACCGGGCTGAAGAAGGGCAAGGGCACGCTGGTGCTGTTCCACGTCACGCCCGAGGCGACCTGGTCCAACCTGCCGATCTCCGGCAGTTTCGTCGAGATGCTCAGGCGCATCGTGCAGATATCGCGCAACCAGGGTGCGGCGGTCGCCAATGCCGAAGCCGCGGCCACCTCGCTGGCGCCCTACCGCATGATATCAGCCGATGGCACGCTGGTGCCGCCGACGCCGGATGCAAGGCCGCTGGTTCCCGGTGCTGGCCGCTTGCCGGTGACCTTCGAGAACCCGCCCGGCCTTTACGGCTCAGAATCCGGTGTCTTTGCCCACAACCTCCTGGAGGCCGGCAGTGTGTTCGCGCCACTGGTGCGTCCGAACGTTTCGGTGCCGGTCACCGATATCCAGTACGCTTTCGATGAATCGCGGAACCTGAAGGGGCCGCTGGTGACCATAGCGCTGTTGCTGATGGCGCTCGACACGCTGGCCGTGTTCTGGATGGGTGGCCTGTTTTCGCGTCGGCCACGCCGCACCGGTGCGGTGACGACCACGGCCGTGCTGCTGATTTTGTTTGGCGCGCTGTTCGGCCACGCCGACCTCGCTCGTGCCGATGATGCCAAGCCCGGCGATCAGGCGGCGATCGAAGCGATTTCGAAGACCCGCATCGCCTATGTGCTGACCGGCGTACCCGGCGACGATTCGATCAGCCGCGCCGGGCTGGAGGGCCTGACCCGGTTCCTGATCGAGAAGACCGCGCTCGAACCGGGCGCACCGGCGGGCGTCGATATCTCCAAGGACGAGCTGTCCTTCTACCCGCTGATCTACTGGCCGATCGATCCGGCGGCACCGATGCCGAGCCAGGCGTCGATCGCGCGTATCGACGCCTATATGCAGCAAGGCGGCACCGTGCTGTTCGACACGCGCGACCAGTTCGCCAACGGCATCGGCGCCGATTCGACCAGCCTGGCCACCGAGCGGCTGCGCGACATCCTGGCCAATCTCAACGTGCCGCCGCTGGAACCCGTGCCGTCCGACCATGTGCTGACCAAGTCCTTCTTCATCATGCCCGAGTTTCCCGGCCGTTTCGCCGGCAGCCCGCTTTGGGTGGAAGCGTCGCTCGACGCCAGCAACACCGAGAACCGGCCGGTGCGCACCGGCGACGGCGTGTCGCCGATCATGATCACCGCCAATGATTTCGCCGGCGCCTGGGCGGTCGACGAAAACGGCGACCCGCTACTACCGACCGTGCCGTCGGACCCGATGCAGCGCATCTATGCGCTGCGCGCCGGCGTCAACATCATGATGTACATGCTGACCGGCAACTACAAATCCGACCAGGTGCATGTCCCCGTGCTGCTCGAACGGCTGGGGCAGTAGCTCATGAACTGGTCGATCTCCTTCGAACCGCTCATTTCCTGGCCGCTGCTCGCCATCGTGCTGGTGCCGCTGCTGCTCCTGTCGCTGGTAGGGCTGTGGTTTCGCCAGCGCGGTTCGGTCCTGCGCTTCGTCGCCCTCCTGGCCCTGGGCGCCGCCGTCCTCAATCCGGTTTTCCTCGACGAGGAGCGCGAGGCGCTGAAAAGCGTCATTGCCCTGGTCGTCGACCGCAGCCCGAGCCAGGATATCGGCGACCGCACCAAGCAGACCGACGAGGCGCTGGCCGGCCTGCAACAGCGTCTTGGCCGCTTCAAGCAGTTCGATGTCCGCGTCGTCGAGGCCGGCAAGACCGAGGCAACCGACGAGCACGCCGAAACCCGGCTTTTCAGTGCGCTCGAGGGCGCGTTCCGCGACGTGCCGCCGTCGCGCATCGGCGGCGCCATCATGATTACAGATGGTCAGGTGCATGACGCACCGGCAGGTAGCCCCGACTTCCACGCGCCGCTGCACGCGCTGATCACCGGCAACGACCACGAAAAGGACCGCCGCATCCGCTTCGACAATGCGCCGCGCTTCGGCCTTGTCGGCAAGCCGCTCGACATGAGCTACCGCGTCATCTCGACCGAGAACGAGCCCGTTCCGGTCGATGTCCGCGTTTCCGTCAATGGCCAGCAGGTCTCTGTGGAGCACGCCATCGTCGGCCAGACGATGGCGCTGCAAGTCACCATTCCCGGCGCCGGCCGCAACATCATCGAACTCGCCATCGACAAGGAGCCGGGCGAGCTCACCGAAACCAACAACCGCGCCATCGCGCTGGTCGATGGCATTCGAGAGAACCTGCGCGTCCTGCTCGTCTCGGGCGAGCCGCATGCGGGCGAGCGTACCTGGCGCAATCTGCTGAAATCCGACGCCTCGGTCGACCTCGTCCACTTCACCATCCTGCGGCCGCCGGAAAAGCAGGACGGCACGCCGATCAACGAATTGTCGCTGATCGCCTTCCCGACGCGCGAACTCTTCGTCGAGAAGATCAAGGATTTTGACCTGATCATCTTCGACCGCTACCAGCACCGCGACGTGCTGCCGATCCTCTATTACGACTACATCGCCGAATATGTAGAAAAGGGCGGCGCGCTGCTGATCGCCGCCGGCCCCGAATATGCCGGAGACGCTTCGATTGCCCGCACGCCGCTGATGTCGGCGCTGCCGGCGATGCCGACCGGCGAAGTCATCGACAAGGCCTTCTATCCTCGCCTCACCGACCTTGGCCAGCGCCACCCGGTGACACGCGGGCTCGACGGTTCCGCCACCGAGCCGCCGCACTGGAGCCGCTGGTTCCGCACCATCGGCGTGCAGAATCCCGAGGGCCAGGTGGTGATGAAGGGCGCCGACGACCGACCGCTGCTGCTGCTCGACCGCAAGGGCGAAGGCCGCGTCGGCATGCTCCTGTCCGACCAGGGCTGGCTGTGGGCGCGCGGCTTCGAGGGCGGCGGCCCGCATGTCCAGCTTTACCGGCGCATCGCCCACTGGCTGATGAAGGAGCCGGAGCTTGAAGAGGAAAGGCTGACCGCCGACGGGCGCGGCATGGTGCTGGAGATCCGCCGCCAGACCATGGCCGATGATCCAGGCACGGCGCAGGTCATCACCCCTTCCGGCAAGACGATGAGCGTCAAGCTCGACAAGTCGGAGCCCGGCGTCTTCCTCGGCAGCGTCCAGACCAGCGAGATCGGCCTCTACCAGATCGCCAATGGCGACCTGACCGCACTTGCCCATGTCGGCCCGATCAACTCGCCGGAATTCGCCGATGTCGTTTCCACGCTGAATCGCCTCAGGGCGCCGGCGGAAGCAACCGGCGGCGGCGTGCGCCGGCTGGCGACGTCATCCGCCAGCGACGTAACCCTGCCGGCCGTCGTGCCGGTGCGGTCCTCGGGCGAAGCTTCAGGCAGCGACTGGATCGGCCTGCGCACCACCGACGACAGCGTGCTGAAGGCCGTGTCACGCGTGCCCCTGTTCGGCGGCTTCCTCGGCCTCGGCCTGCTGCTCCTGGCCATGGGTTCGATGTGGTATCGCGAGGGACGGTAGCGGCGCCTCTTTTTCCTTCTCCCCTTGTGGGGCCCGAAGGGCGGGCGAGGCCCGTGACTCGCCCAGGGCGGTGGATCGGCGCGCAGCGCCGAGACGGTTGAGGGGTATTCCGGCGGAGTGAGATGCTGGTGTTCCCTGGAACACCCCTCATCCGACCTCGCTTCGCGAGGCCACCTTCTCCCACAAGGGGGAGAAGGCAGAACCTGCGAACCGGCCGCAGCCCTCCGCTATGGCTCCGGGCGTTCGTCGCTTCAATCGACAAATCGTTGTCGATTGATCGCCCTGCGGGCGACCACTCCTTACTCCTCCGGTTCGGTCGTGAACATCAGGGGATAGCCCTTGGCCTTGCCGGCGTCGGTCGCGCGCGTTGCCTTGGTCTCGGCGACATCCTTGGTGAAGACGGCAACGACGCAGACGCCGCGGCGATGGGCGGTGATCATTATCCTGTGCGCCTGGTCCTCGCTCAGCTTGAACTCGCCCTTCAGCACCGTCACCACGAACTCGCGGGGCGTGAAGTCGTCATTGATGAGGATGACCTTGTAGAGCTTCGGCCGCTCGACCTGCGGCTTGACCTGGACACGGGGTTTTGTGGTGATCTCGGGCATCGGAACCGGCAATCGCACGATAATTCAAGGCTGTCGTTCTGACATGGGCGAGCGCTGTCGTCCATTCGGGGCAGCCACGGACCGGTTCCCCGGCGGCCATCCGCCATTCATACCTTATGTGGGAATTATCGACCGCTGTTCAACGGCCCTGGCGGCCGACCATGCGGCGCGATTGTGTTCCGGTCGCGTCCTGACGGTGCTCGCGCCATGCGACCAGCACCCAGGCGACGAAGCAGATCAGCGTGGCGCTGGCCAGGACGATCATCAGCCAGTTCTGCAACGGCGTGATGTAGTCCCAGTCCCTGGAAATCTGCGGCGCGAACAGCGAAGGCTCGGTCCGTCCGCTGGCCGGATCAGGTACCGGACTCGCGGTCAACAGGATTAATACTCTGGCCAGCGCGGAGACCCCCAGGCCGCCGAGCACCATCGAGCGCAAAATGGACGAGGGCCGCGTGTTCATGCGGATAACCCTAGCGGGCGGCAATTGCGATCAGGTTAAGAATCGCCGCAGCCCGCCGAATATAGAGCATGATCCCGAAAAGTGGGAGCCGGTTTTCGGAAAAGATCCTGCTCAAACAAACAGATAGAGCCCCATCCCGATTCCATCGGGATGGAACAGGCTCTAGGTGTTGCGGTTGCGCGGATAGAAGAAGGCCGCTCCAGCCGAATTCAACTGAAGCGGCCTTGTTCAGGCTAGGATAGGCCTGGGATCAGGGCTTCTTCGGAGCCGGCTTGGCCTTGGCGGCCTTCTTCACCGGGCACTTGTGCGTCTTGGTGGCCTTGCAGGCCTTCTTGACGGTCTTCTTGGCGGCGGCCGGCTTCGCAGCGGCCGGCTTGGCGGCGGCAGGCGCGGTAGCGGCCGGAGCAGTGGTGGTGGTTGCCGCAGGAGCGGTCGTCGTCGTCTGGGCGTTGCCGAGAACCGGCATCGAGAAGGAGAGAGCGACGGCGAGACCAAGGGCGGAGAGGAGGGACTTGTTCATGGCTGGTTTCCTTTTTTATGCGGGTCGGTAGTGAGTGTCACTGAGCCGGGTCGATCGGTGTCACTCCAAGCAGTTTCAGAGCATTGGCGAGCATCCGGATTCCCTGTGCCTGTTTCTTGTTGGCGCAGAACCGGTTGCCCTTTCTCTGAAGTGCTTTTGCCGCGGTGACCTGCGTTGCCGTGGCGTGGGTTTCGAGGGCTTCGTCAAATTGGTGGCTGAGATTGGTGCAGCGTTCGGTCCGGGTGAGCACCTTTGCATCCGATTGCTCGACCACAGCCGTGACGAGCGATATGCCGAGCACCGCACCCATCAGACTGATCGAGATCCTTTGCATTGGCTTTCCGTAACTCCGGGCACTAACGTCGCAGCCGTTCACCTGACCGCCACGTGACCACTTATGCCTCCGTATGTTTTCGCGAGTTTTTCCCGAATATAGAAATTTGTTTCTGAATTGTTTCTGGGAAATCGGGACTGAAATTCCACCCTCGCCACTGGCCAAGATATGGCCTGAATTCTATCGTGTGGATGATGGAATGAAGACTATGCAATTCATGATGACAGGCCACCTGTGAAATCAGACGCACACATATTGATCGTCGACGACGACAAGGGCATTCGCGACCTGCTTCAGGAATTCTTCCAGAAACGGGGGCTGCGCACCACGGTGGCGTCCGACGGCACGGAGATGGAGGCCATCCTGCGCCGCACGGCGGTCGACCTCATCATCCTGGACGTCATGCTGCCCGGAAAGAGCGGACTGGAACTGTGCCGTGACATCCGCGCCAGCTATTCGACGCCGATCATCATGCTGACCGCGGTCACCGAGACCACCGACCGCGTGGTTGGCCTGGAGATGGGCGCCGACGACTATGTCCCCAAACCCTTCGATCCGCGCGAATTGCTGGCCCGCATACGTGCCGTGCTGAGGCGCCACGGCACCGCTGAGCCGAAGCGCGCCACCACCAAGCAGATCTACCACTTCGCCGGCTGGACGATGGATTGTTCGCGCCGGAGGCTGATCGCGCCGGGTGACGTCCGTGTCGAGTTGACGATGGCGGAGTTCAACCTGCTGCACACCTTCGTCAAGAGCGCGCAGCGGGTGCTGACCCGCGACCAGCTCATCGAACTGTCGGGCGGCGACACCGACTACAGTTTCGACCGCAGCATCGACATTCTTGTCAGCCGGCTGCGGCGCAAGATGGAAGACGATCCCAAGACACCGAAGCTGATCCTCACGGTGCGCAGCGGCGGCTACCAGTTCCTGCCCGAGACGACGTCCGAATGAGACGCTTCCTGCCGCAGACGCTGCCCGTCTGGGTGCTGCTCATCGTCATTGCCGGCCTGCTGATCAGCCAGGTCGCAACACTCTACATCGTGTCGCGCGACCGGGTGGCGGCCAATGACGTGGTCGACCTCTACCGGCTCAACGACCGCGCCTTCTCGCTGGTGCAGCTGATGAGCGGCGCCACGCCTGAACAGCGCAAGGTGACCGCGGCCGGCCTGTTCAATTCCGCCTATGCGCTGACCGTTTCGGACACGCCCGCCGTCACCTCGTCGATCGCCGGCGACGACGAACTGGCCGAGCTCGAGGACATCATGGTCAGCCGGCTGTCGAAATTCGGCATCACCGATGCGCGCGTTCGCCGCGACCCGGCCACGACCGACACCGATGACACCGACGGCGCGGTCGACGGCGCCGACATCGGCCAGGTGGAGCGCGACCTTCTGGCACTGTCGGCCAATTTCGCCCAGAGCGACAAGCTGACGGCGTCGCTGCGCTTCGGCGATGGCCAGTGGCTGAACTTCACCGAGCCCAACACCCCCGTCGGCCCGATACTGAGCCTCGACAGCCTACCGCTCTATTCGCTGATCGCAGGCCTGGTGGTGATCATGTCGATCTGGTCGCTGCGCCGGCTGACCGCGCCCTACCGGATGATGGAAACAGCGGTGAACAGGATCGGCAAGGATCTGAAGAGCCCGCCGATCTCCGAGGCGGGCAGCCGCGAGGTCCGCGCCGCGGCCAAGGCGATCAACGCCATGCAGGCAAGGTTGCGCGAATATGTCGAGGACCGCGAACATCTGGCTGCCGCGCTCGCGCATGATCTGCGCACGCCGCTGACCAGGATGCGGCTGCGCCTGGAGTTGCTGCGCAAGTCGCCGGCGCGCGCCGCACTCGCCCATGACCTTGCCGACATCGAGGGCATTGCGAGCTCCGTCATCGACTTCGCCACCTTCGAGGTGACCGAGGAGAAGGATGAAAGGATCGATTTCCTGTCACTCGTGGAGGCTGTCGCCGACGGTTTCGAGGCCGTTTCGTTCGAGGATGACGAGACGCATCCGCGCGGCCTGATCTGCATCGCGCGGCCGGTGGCGCTTCGGCGCTGCGTCACCAATCTCGTCCAGAATGCCGTGACCTATGGCAAGCGGGCGCACCTGACCCTGCAGCGATCGGAAAACACCGTCACGCTGGCCATCCGCGACGAGGGGCCGGGCATACCGCAAGCTCAGCTCGACTCGGTGTTCGGCTCGTTCGTTCGCCTTGAACAGTCCCGCAACCGCCAGACCGGCGGCCTTGGCCTTGGCCTGACCATTGCCCGCAACATCGCCCGTGGCGTCGGTGGCGAGATCCGCCTGTCCAACTATCCCGGCGGCGGTCTGCTGACGGAGCTGCGCCTGCCGCTGGCGGCGTGATGCACCCAAAAGTGCGCAACGTTCGGGTGATAGAATGGACATAAGAACAAGGGCTTGGCTTAGCTTAATGCGTGTTGCATCAATCCGTTTTGATGCGACGCGCTTGCCAGGGGCGGCTGCCCCGTGCCCCTTCAAAAAGACTTGCTGAGGCGAATCTGTCCTCGGGCGGTGAGAGCGTTGTCGCTGCCATAACCGACCTCAAAACCGCTATCCAACATCATGCCATGGCCGACCGCCGCCGCGACGTCGGCGCCGGCAAAGCCGCGCACCGCCGTCTTGTCCGCGCCGGAGGCGAAGGAGATGTCCTGGCCAAGCAGCGTGGCCGAAACGTCGCCGCTGCTCTGGGCTATGCCTTCTATGCCGGCCCGCAAGGTGGTCTGCCAGGCTTGGGTCGGCGTCGTCACTTGCGGCATCGCGAGCGCCAGTTGCCCGCGCACTTCGAACAGATGAACGTCGCGACGCGCGACACTGAGATCGGCATCGGAACCCGTTTCCGTATAGTCGCCGACGAAGAGACCTGCGTAGCGCAGCCTCACGCTTGGCATCAGCGTGCCCATGGAAACCGGAAGCCGCGTGCCCAGTGTCAGCGCCGGGCTGACGAAAGTGCCGTTGAAATCCGCCCGTGCCGTCTCGAGGCCGCCGAGCACGAGATTGTTGGCAACACTGCGGCTGCTGCGCTCGTCGAGCGTGCCGGCGACGAAAGACAGATTGGCAAAGCGCTGACCAAGGTCATAGCCGAGATAGCCGCCCGCGAACACGCTGCGGTGGGTGATCTCCTGCGCGTTGTCGTCAACGTCGGTCGTTCCTGTCGCGGCACCTACGAACACGCCGCCCAGGAAGCCGTCGCCCGAACGCCTTTCGGCACCAACGACGATGCCGCCAAGCACCTGGTTGAACCCGGCCGCGGCGCCCGAACCGTCCTGGGTACGAACCCCGCCGAATGTCGACAGCCAGGCGTCCGGACCGGAGCGCGGTCCAAGCACATCATCATGCGGGGTCGTCAGACGCGTCTCGACAACGCCGGTCACCGCGTCGGCGAGGTCTACGACCAGCGATCCTGCGCTGGCAAAACCGGTGATGTCGACCACCGCCACCTGGTTGCCATTGACGACGAAGGGCCGCCCGCCGGTCAGGATGGTCTGCGGAACTCCGCTTCCCGAAAAGGTCATGACGGCGTTCAGCGCCGGCCCGAAGCTCACCGTGTTGCCGGAGCCGGAGAAGGTGATAGGCCCCTGGATGGCCGTGCCGGCCAGGAGGTTCAGCGTTGCGTTGGACGCGCCGAAGAGGATGGCCGTGCTTGTGCCCTGGCTGAAGTCGTTGAAGACTGTGCCGGAATTGGTGATAACCGAGTTGGGGCCGTTTGCCGCGATGCTGACGGTATTCGCACCGCTGACAATGACCGAGCCGGAGTTGGTGATCACGGCGCTGCCGAAATGGGTGCCGATGCCGGTCGATGCGTCCCCGGACGCATAAACAGCGCCGGTATTGACGATGACGATATCATCGCCGCCGGCGCCAATGGCGGTGGAGTTATCTCCGAAGATCGCGATCGACCCGGAATTGGTCACCCGCAGGCCGGTCGGGAGCCCCGGGGGACCGAGGGGATCGGGTCCCCAGGCAATGCCCGAAGAGTTGTCCCCATGGACCTCGATAGAGCCGCCGTTCGAAATGGTCAGGTCGGATCTGCCTCCAAGTATGGCGGCGGACGAGTCGCCGGCAACCCCGATGAAACCCTGGTTGTCCACATGCCCGCCGGGCCCATTGGCGATGATGCCGAACATCGCGTTGGCGCCTTCGGCTATGACCGTGCCTTTGTTGATGATATCCGCATTGCTGCCCTCGGACACGATGCCTGCGGACCCCGCGCCACCGGCAAAAATAGTCCCGTTGTTGATGATCGTTGCATTGGCGCCCGTCGAATACACGTTGTAGGCGTAGGTGCCGCCACCGGTGGCAACCATCAAGCCGTTGTTGATGATCGACGCATCGGCGCCCGTCGAATACACGGTGTAGGCATCGCCACCGAACGTGCCAATCCTGCCGGAGTTGGTGAGACTCTGCCCCGAATTGAACATCTGCACCGCGTTTTCATTGGCGGTTGATGTCTCGACTGTTCCGCCTGCGGCGACAGTTCCGGTGTCGCCGGCATTGTTCATCGTCTGCTGGCCAACATCCTGGCCGTTGCCGACGGTGAAGCTCTGGGAAAAAGCGGGATCGTCGCCAAGCGCCACCGCTGCGAAAAGCGATATCGCCACGGCTGCCTGAGCCCTTGTGCGCAGCTTGAGTATCATCCCGCCCCTTGCGTAAGAGTACGCATTGCCGAAACCCTGCACTGACCGGACGCGAAAGACAAGGTCAGGTCCCCGGGCATTCCTGTATACCGGCCGCCTTGTGTGGACTATCGGCAACACCACTCTTTGCCGGTCGCGGAGCCAATTTGATGCCGGATGGCTCCTGCATCGGTCCGCATTGTCCGTCCGAACTGCCAAGGAGCGGCGGAGAATGCCTACCGCCGCAACACCGCCGACAGCACATCCCGGATGCCGATGGCTCCGACGAACCGCGACTGGTCGTCGAACAGTGCCACCGGGGCCGTCTGCGAGCGATGCATGGCGAGCATCACCGTCTTGAGCGACGTGCCGGGATTGGCCCAGAACACCTGGGCGCCCTCCTCCGGCTGTCCCTCGACATCGGCGCAGGACACCCACACCGCCGGCTTGCCGTCGCGCTCGGCCGCCGCCACCAGCCCGTGGTCGTCGATCTTGAAGCGCGTCGTCTTGCGTCGGTCGAGCCACACCCAGCCATCCGCGCCATGTTCAAGGTCGCGGCGGTCGCGCATCACGTTCCACGCCGTTAGCACCGACAGCGGGTTCACATTGGCGATGAAGTCGCGGACATAGTCGTTGGCGGGGCGCAGCACGATGTCTTCCGGCGCGCCGGTCTGCACGATGCGCCCGCCTTCCATGATGGTGATGTGGCTGCCGATCTTCAGCGCCTCCTCGAGGTCGTGGCTGACGAAGATGATGGTCTTCTTCAGCTCGTCCTGCAGCTGCAGCAACTCATCCTGCAGCTTGGTGCGGATCAGCGGATCGAGCGCCGAGAACGGTTCGTCCATCAACAGGATCGGCGCTTCTGTGGCGAAGGCGCGGGCCAGGCCGACGCGCTGCTGCATGCCGCCCGAAAGCTCATGGGCGTACTTCTTCGACCATTGTTCGAGATTGACCAGCTTGAGCTGCTTGTGCACGCGTTCCTTGCGCTCGGCTTCCGGCACGCCGGCGAGTTCGAGGCCCAGGCCGACATTTTCTTCCACCGTGCGCCACGGCAGCAGGCCGAACTGCTGGAACACCATGGCCACCTGCTTCTGCCGCAGCCGGCGAAGCGTCGCCTGGTCGCAGGTGACGACATCGACAGTCTTGTCGCCATCCTTGACCAGCACCTGGCCGCGCGAAACGACGTTCAGCCTGTTGACGGCGCGCAGCAGCGTCGACTTGCCCGAACCGGACAGGCCCATCAGCACGGAGATCTCGCCCTCGTGCACGGTGAGGCTGGCGCCGGCGCAGCCCAGCACATTGCCGGTTTTTTCGAGGATCTCGGCGCGGGTGGCGCCGGCGTCGATCAGCGCCAGGGAACCCGCCTGGTCGGCGCCGAAGACGATATCGACGTTCCTGAAATCGACAGCAACGGTCATTTCTTGCCTCCAACGCCAATGCGGGTCATCCGGTCGAGCACGATGGCGAGCACCACGATGGCAAGGCCAGCTTCAAGTCCAAGGTCGATCCTGCGCGAGCCGAGCGCGCGGTTGATTTCAGTGCCGAGGCCGCCGGCGCCGATGAGGGCCGCGAACACCACCATCGACAGCGACAGCATGATCGACTGGGTAAGGCCGGCCATGATGGTGGGCAGTGCCGAGGGCAGTTCCACCTTCCAGAGCAGCTGGCTCTTGGTGGCGCCGAACGCCTCGCCGGCCTCGACGATCGCCTTGGGCACCGAGACGACGCCGAGATGGGTGAGCCTGACGGCGGTCGGGATGACGAAGATGATGGTGACGATGAGGCCGGGCGCGTTACCGAGGCCGAACAGCGTCAGCACCGGGATCAGGTAAACGAAGGTCGGCAGCGTCTGCATCAGGTCGAGCACCGGCAGCATGACCCGGTAGACCTTCGGCTTGTGCGCGGCCCAGATGCCCATCGGCACGCCGATGGCCATCGCCATGGCGGCTGCCGCGACGACCAACACCAGGGTCTGCACCGTCTGCTTCCAGAGATTCTGGTTGATGATGAAGATCAGCCCGAGGAAGACGCCGATGGCAAGCGGCCGCGAGCGCTGCAGCAGCCAGGCAATGACGGCGATGACGAGCGCCAGCAGTACCGGCGGCACCAGCAGCAGAACGTTGACCAGCCCGTCGAGGAGGAAATTCAGGCCATTGGAGAAGGCCCTGAATATGGTGTCGAAATTGTCGGTAAGGAAGCCGAAGAACGCCTTGCCCCAGGCGCCTATCGGGATCTTGTGATCGATCATGAATTGGGAAATCGGATCCATTTCACCCCTCTTCGTCCAGGAGCCACCCTGCTCTCGGCTCGCGCAACGTCATCTTGTCACAGGATATGAAAAAGGGCAGCCTTTTCTAAGATGGCTGCCCTTCCTGGTTCGGCCTCGCCGAATTCAGTCGGCTCAGCTTCCGAGCGCGGTCTTGACGGCGGCAGCCGCGTCACCGCCGTCGAAGGTGGTCACGCCGGCGATCCAGGGTGCCACCGCGTCCGGATGCTTCTTCAGCCAGGCGGTCGCCACCGTGGTGGCGTCGCCGCCCTTGAGGATCGCGTCCATCATCTCGCCTTCCATGGCCAGGTTGAACTTCATATTGGCGATCAGCTTGCCGGCATTTGGGCATTCCGTGGTGTAGCCCTTGCGCACATTGGTAAAGACGGTGGCGGCGCCGAAGCCGCTGTCGCCCATGCCGTCGAGATAGGTGATCTTCATGGCACCCATCACCGGATGCGGCGTCCAGCCGAGGAAGGCGATCCACTCATTGTTCTTCATCGACTGCTCGGCCTGCGTCAGCATGCCGGCTTCGGAGGATTCAACCAGTTCGAAGCCATCCAGCTTGTCGGCGGGATTCTTGATCATGTCGAGGATGATGCGGTTGCCGTCATTGCCGGCCTCGATGCCGTAGATCTTGCCGTTGAACTTGTCCTTGAATTTGCCGAGATCAGTCAGCGACTTGACGCCGGCGTCCGCGACATAGGTCGGCACGACGATGCCGTAGCCGGCACCGGTCAGGTTGGTGCTGATGGTTTCGACCGAGCCGTCGGCGGTGTAATCCTTGATATCGTTGGTCATCGACGGCATCCAGTTGCCGAGGAAGACATCAAGGTCCTTGTTCTTGAGCGACGCCATGGTGACCGGCACCGAAAGCTGGATCACCTTCGGATCGTAGCCGAGCGCGGTGAGCAGCACCGAGGTGAGGCCGGTGGTTGCCTGGATGTCGGTCCAGCCGACGTCGGAGAGACGCACCGTCTTGCAGCTTGCCGCATCACCGGCATAGGCGGCACTCGTGGACAGCAGAGCCGCAAGACCGAGGCCTGCGACGAAGGAATTCATACGCGACATAGTCATTCTCCCATTGTGATTCTTTGGCGAAGCGAAGTTACGGTTTCTCTGCCCGCCTTGTTTCGTCAGCCAAACATCATTTTGGAGCGGATTCAAGCGGCAAGGCAATCACGATCAACGGCGCGGAATGGTCGATCAGCGACACGCTTCCTGCTTTTCTCGTCCAAGCGCGTCGTTTTCTGGTGGACTGTCGAGGCGCCCCCTCCCCGCGCGCCGACAAGTCGGCTTAAAAGGCGGCATGGCCAAGCTCTATTTCAACTATGCGACGATGAATGCCGGCAAGACGACGATGCTGCTGCAGGCGTCGTACAATTACCGCGAGCGCGGCATGACGACGATGCTGTTCGTCGCCGGCCATTATCGCAAGGGCGATACCGGGCTGATCTCGTCGCGCATCGGCCTGGAGACCGAGGCCGAGATGTTCCGCGACGGCGACGACCTGTTCGCCAGGGTCGCCGAGCATCACGAACATACGACGGTGCATTGCGTGTTCGTCGACGAGGCGCAGTTTCTCGAGGAGGAGCAGGTCTGGCAGCTTGCCCGCATCGCCGACCGGCTCAACATTCCGGTGATGTGCTACGGCCTGCGCACGGATTTCCAGGGCAAGCTGTTTTCCGGCTCGCGCGCCCTGCTGGCGATCGCCGACGATTTGCGCGAGGTGCGCACAATCTGCCGCTGCGGCCGCAAGGCCACGATGGTGGTGCGCCTCGGCGCCGACGGCAAGGTGGCCCGGCAGGGCGAACAGGTGGCGATCGGCAAGGACGTCTATGTCTCGCTTTGCCGCCGCCACTGGGAAGAAGAAATGGGCCGCGCCGCGCCCGACGATTTCATCGGCTTCATGAAATCCTGAACATCTCTTGCCGCGCGCCGCGCGTCAGGCTGCCGAGACACGTCGTATCGGGAATCGCCACCCAAGGCGCACGCCAAGCGTTGCAAGCGCGATCAGCACCATGCCGGCGGCCTGTCCCGGCCCGAGCGGATGGCAGTAGACGGCCCAGTCGATGATGATGGCGACAACCGGATAGATGAAGGTGATGATGCCGATCACCGGCGTCGTCAGGCGTGGAAAGGCCGAATTCATCAGCACATAGGCGATGCCGGTGTGAACAACGCCGATGCTGACCAGCCAGCCCCATGCATGCGCGGGAACATGCTGGCCGATATCGGCGAACGGAGCCAGCATGACGATGCCGACGATCGTCTGGCAAAGCACGGTGATCTCCGCGCGTTGCTGGCCCAGGCCCTTGGCGATGATCGTCGCCACCGCATAGAGCAGCGCCGCACCCAGCGTCAGCGCGATGCCCAGCGCCCAGGACGTGCCGGCTTGCGCATGCGAAACGACGAGGCCACTGGCCAGCACGACGCCGAGGAACGCTCCAAGCATCCACAGGACCTGGTCGAGCGAGATGCGCTCCTTGAGGAAGACCACGCCAATCAGCACCACGAAGAAGGGCTGGACGTGATAGACGATCGTCGTGGTCGCGATCGACGTCATGGCGAAGCCGGCGAAGAACGCCGTCCAGCTCAGCACCATGCAGGCGCCGGCAAGGGCGGCAAGGCCGAGCCGGGACAAGGACAGGGTGCGGTCGGGCAGATAGCCGCGCAGCAGGCACCATGCGCCGAGGAAGATGGCAGCGAATACGCAGCGCCAGAAGACGATCGTCACGGGGTGCAGCCCCGCTTCCGTCACGAAGGCGCCGACCGTGCCGGCAATCACCATCGCCAGGGCGAGGCTCGCAGCCGGAAAGCGGGCGGTTGGCAGGTCCTTCATCAAAGGGTCCTCGAATGGATCGGAAACCATCTGGCCAGTAGGATCGCTCTCAAACAAGCGAATAGATTTGGAAGAATCTATTCGATATGCTGATACCATCATGGCCGCTCCGCTCGATCTCAACCTGCTGAAAACCTTTGTCGCCGTCGTCGAAAGCGGCAGCCTGTCCAATGCCGCGCCCCGGGTCGGCCGCAGCCAGTCGGCCGTCAGCATGCAGATGCAGCGGCTGGAGGAGATGGTCGGCAACCAGCTTCTGGTGCGCGGTCCTCGAACCGTCACGCCCAACGCGATCGGCGAGGATTTCCTGATCTATGCCCGCCGTCTGCTGAAGCTGTCGGACGAGGCATGGGCAAGCGTGACGCGGCCGAAGGAAACCGGCAGCGTGCGACTCGGCGTTCCCGACGACTATGCGGCGTTCCTTCTGCCTCCGGTGCTGTCGCGCTTCGCGGCGGATCATCCGCTGGTGACGGTGGAACTGATCTGCGAGCAGTCGACCGCGCTGGTGAAGACCCTGGCCGAGGGAAGGCTCGACCTGGCGATCATCACCCGCCTGCCGGACCAGCCGCTCGAGGTGATCCGGCTGGAGCGCTTCGTCTGGGTCGCCTCGCCCAACCATGTCGCCTGGGAGAGCGATCCCCTGCCCGTCGCTTTGTTCGAGCCGGGATGCGCCGCCCGCATGAATGTGCTGCAGGCGCTTGGCGATGTGGATCGCTCCTACCGCTGCACCTATTCCAGCGCCAGCCTGCTTGGCCTGATCGCGGTGGTGCAGGCCGGATTGGCGGTGGCCGGCCTAGCCCAGCGCAGCGTGCCGGCTTCGCTGCGCATAATCGGCGCGAATGAGCGGCTTCCGGTCCTGCCGGACCTGGAGATCGGCATCCTGCGCAATCCGCTCTCGACCACGCCGGCCGTCGACCGGCTGAACGATTTCCTTCGCCGCGACCTGGCGCAGGACGCCTGAAATCCGCGAGGATGCAGCCTTTGTTAAGGCGCGCCTCCTATCTTGCGCTCCCAGCCAGAACTCGTCGGGGTCAGCCATGCTTCGAACCGTCTCGTCCGCCGGTGTCCTTCTCCTTGCCGGCGCCCTCGCCGCCCATGCCGCCGGCGATGCGGCGCTTGGCAAACAGGTCTTCAACAGATGCATCGCCTGCCATGAAGCAGCGACCGACCGCGACAAGGTCGGCCCGCACCTGATGGGCGTCGTCGGCCGCACCGCCGGCACGGCCGAGAGCTTTCTTGGCCACTATTCGGAAGCCATGAAGGCTGCGGGTGCCGCCGGCCTTGTCTGGGACGAGGCCAACCTTGCCGAATATCTCAAGGCTCCCAAGCTGAAGGTGCCCGGCAACAAGATGTATTTTGGTGGCCTGAGCAGCAACGACGACATCGCCAATGTCATCGCCTATCTGAAGGCCGATCCCAAACCCTGAGCGGCGCGGACTTCGCCTGATACCGCAGGAATGCAACGGCTTAGTTCTCGGTCGAATTTCGCAGCGTCCGCACCGGCCGGGATCGACTGCTTTGCCGGCATGGAAGTTCAATGGCAATTGAACTACACTTAGCCGTGCAGCTAATCACACCATGACCACGCCTCCATTGCCATTCAAGGCCGTGACGGATTTTTTTGTTTTCGCGGCAGGCCCTGTCTTGCGCCTTTCAATCCCCGGGTGCCCCACATATATTCGCCGCTGTTCGCAACCAGCGACCTGATGCCGAACCGGGAGGCCCCTATGGCGACATTGCAGAATTTCGATGCCGAAATAGCCAAGACCAAACAGGTCGTGCAGGACATGCGCTCCAAGATCGAGCAATCCGGCACCGTGCTCGACACGCTCGCCACCGCCGACAAGAAGATCGGCGACGCCAATTTCGACATCGAGAATGCCCGCATCGAGGACGTGCTGAAGCAGCAGAAGGTGATGGAGGGCAACATCGCCGACCTCATCATCGGACTCGAGGACGCCACCAATGTCTTCGGCGCCGAATTCGAGAGCATGAAGAACTATTCCGGCTGGGAAAATTTCGTCGGCATCTTCTCGGCCCAGCGCAAGCAGCGCATGCGCACCGACCGCGTCCGCAACATGTCGCTTGCCGGCAATTTGCAGGAGCTGCTGGCGAAGTCCGACACCATCGTCGGCATCCTGAAGGCGCAGAAGCAAATCCTCGACCAGCGCTACAAGACCTCCGAGGCCAGCCTGTCGCAGGTGATCGAGCGCCGCAAGACCACTATGTCCAACCTCGAGGCGGTGCAGAAGCGCATCGAGGAGTTGAACCCGATGCTGCTCGACATCGAAAACAAGATTGCCGCGTCGACCAGCCAGAAGGACCGCACGCAGCTTGAGGGCGACCGTTCGAAGCTCGCCACCGAGTACAACGAGAAGCAGGCCAAGGAGCAGGAACTGTTGGCCGAAAGCCAGACGCTGGAGCGCTACACCTCGATGTTCCAGACCTTCGTGGACTCGCTCAACAACCAGATCGCCGCGCAGTCGACGCTGATCAACAAGCTGACCATCGATACCGAGCAGCGCATCGTGCTCTATAAGGCACTTGAGGACTCGCTGAAGACCGCAGCCCAGCAGGACGTCGCCCACAAGATCAACACGCTGGGCAGCCGGGTCGACAACACGGCCGAGGAAACCATGGCCGGCATCGGCGCCGCCTCGCAAAAGCACATTGGCGACCTCCTTGAAATGCACGAGAAGAACATGGTCGCCAGCGCCGACATCCAGCGCCGCAAGAAGCTGGCCGACGACGCCTTCGCCCGCCGCTTCGATGACGTGCTGAAGAAGCACAACGCGGCCAACTACGTGCAGTCGTAATTGCCGCACTCCTCAGGGCCAGCATCATGACCCCCGAAAACGAAGCGGCGGCGCGATATTTCTCGGCCATCACTGCGGCACTTGCCGGCCTCGAAGTGTTCATGCGCGACGACCGCTCGCCGCTCTACCGGCATGGCATCGTCGCCGGCATCGTTGCCGAATACATCGCCCGGCTCGACAAGTCCTTTTCCTGCTGGCGCAACCGGCTGGGCTTCATGGACACGTTCCGCATCTCGCGCGCCGAGAGCGGTTTTCCGGTGTTCCAGAACCTGCTTGAACTGGAGAACGACCGCCGCCAGGCGGATAGCCGGCTTGCCAACATTCCGCAGCCCGGCGAACTGCGCGAGGAGATGGCCGACTTCATCCTGCGCCGCAAGGAATTCCCCGCCGCGCTGCAGAAGTCGATGGCCGAGCGGCTGTACCTGGAGGACGTCAAGAGCGAGACCACTTTCGGCCCGTTCACGCTGGCGCAAACGGCCAAGGTTTCGGTCAATCCCAAGACCGGGCGCCCTTACTATCTCGTCCACTGGGCCAGTTTCGACGGCAGCGCCAACCTGCCGCTGGTCTACATGGTGACGGTGGAGGATTCCTCCGAAGCGATGATCCGGCAACTCGTCGACAAGAACGGCAAGCTGAATGACAAGGTCGACATCCCCTTGCCGGTCGACGGCTTGCTCAATCCCGAGCTTGCCCACCGTTTCGACGATTTCACCGAAAAGAATTCGGCCTACACGCTGTCGCCGGCGACCATCGCCGTCAACCTCGACAAGGATTTCGAGCCGCTGCACCCAAAGCAGCTGCGCCGTGTCGTGCTCGGCCCCTTCTATTCGGCGGGGATTACCGACAACAATTCGACGGTGACCGAGGTTCTGGCCAAGGTGCGCAAGCCCGAAAATGCCTGGCTGCTGACCTGGACCATCCAGGAGGTCTATTCCAAGGGTGAGAAACCCGGCCGCAAGGGGCTGTTTTCGAGCGAGAAGACGACGCAGGAATTCTTCATCAACACCGATGACCTCGAAGCCGCGCGCCAGGGCGTATCGAGCTACGAGAACCACGCGCTGATCCCGCATGAGGCCTATCAGGCGCTCTACGCAGCCGGCGAAGCGCAGAAGATATTTGCCGGCTACAAGGTTCATATCCTGTCGAACGGACAGGTGATCTCGGATGTTTGAGGCAAGCTTGGTTTCGGCTGCACTGCCCTTCCCGGAGAGGAAAATCTGATGGACACCGGCCTGACCACCATCCCGGAAGCGGCGATCGAAAAGCATCGCGCCACCGCGCAGAGCTTCATCACCCGCATCGTCGTGCTGGAAGATCCGTCGCGTGAGTCCGGCACCGCACTTGCCGGCACCAACCGCCGCTTCGTCTCGACCGTCTCGGTCAGCTCGGTGCGCCGCACGCGCGAGGTCGAGCTGTCGAAGAGCGTCGCAGCCGTCCATCCCGACGACCAGTTGCTGACCATCCCGCAGCACACGCTTTTGTTTCGCGCCCGGCGCGGCGCGGCCATCGCGCTGGCCATCGCCGATGTCTTCGCCGAGGGCTCCGATCTTGAAAGCCTGCAGGCGCGCAACGCCCGCGCCCCGCTCGAAGGCGACGACGCCGCCGCCTTCAAGAAGCTTCTGTCAGCCTCCGCTTACATTTCCGCCTTCAGCCTGTCCTCCTATCTGTTCCAGCTGATCGACAGCGATGGCGAGGCGCCCAACGATACGCCCGAGCCCGACTTCCTGTTCAACACGCCGCAGGATGCGGTGAAGTCGATCCTTGCCGGCCTCGACAAGGCGATTGCTGGCGCTTCGGATGACGCCGACCTGATGACCCGCGCCCGCGCTTTCGCCCGCGTCGCCATTGATGGACTGCTGGCGCGAAAAGGCCGCTTCGACGGCATCGGCCCGTTCGAGAACGCCCATATCCGCATCGACGCCGACGATTTCACCCTGGACGGTTTCGACGTGGCGCCCGGCAAGCGCTCCAAGCCGCTGGTCATGACCTTCAAGAAGCCGGAAGAGGTCGTCGGCAACCACATCGCCAAGTACCAGTCGGTCAAGCTCGCCAAGATGCTGATGGCCTATGATTTCGAGCGCGAACTGAACCCCTTCGTCGAACTCGGCGGCTTCCTGTTCACCTTCATCGGCGACGGCGCGCCCGGCACCGGCAAGACGACGCTGATCCAGATGATCGCCGGTCTCGTCAACGATTACTGCCAGGTCGCCGCCTATCCCTTCGCCTATGAGAATTTCGGCGTCGACCAGATCTCGTCCTATCAGGGCAAGTCCGGCCAGAACTGCCGCCAGTTCATCAACAATGTCTTGAACCCGCGCGTCATCGGCTTCGGCACCATCGACGATATCGACCAGGTGGCGGCGCGCCGCTCCGACGACCGCGCCTCGGCCGGCCAGCAGGAGATCACCGGCGTTTTGATGGATGCCTTCGCTGGCGCCTCCACCGTGGTGCGCGGCAACTGCTCGTTCGGCATGTTCTCCAACTATCCCGAAAACGTCGATGATGCGCTACGCCAGCGCGCCGGCGCCCGCTGGCTGGTCGACGGGCCGCAGACCCGCGACGACTATATCGACATCTTCGTTCTGCTCGCCGGCAAGAACCACAAGATACCGCTTGGGCCGCACAAGCTCTATGCCGCGCAGGAAATCCAGCGCGCCGTGACCGAGGCCTATGAGGAGCACGAGAAGCCGCAGGAGGACAGCCTGATGCGGGTCTATGAGCGCTACATGAAGGAGAATGGCGAACCGAAGTCGATGGCCGACATCGGCACCTACCTGCACCTGATCAAGGCTGCCGAGCCGCGCTTCACCGGCCGCGCCATCAAGAACGTCACAGACGCCATCAAGATGCGCGCCATGGACATCGAGCTTCCCGACGAATGGTTCGAGAAACCGGAAGCCTTCATGCACAAGGGCTATGACGAGAAGAAAGCCATGATCGAGGACCTGCGCGGGCCGTTCTCGATGGACATGGTGATGCAGGAGATCAACCGCTACGCCGACAGCGAGTTCCGCTATTCCGACAAGTCCGACGACGCTGCGGTGGAAAAGCTGCTGCGCGACGCCCGCTTGCGCGAGAGGGCCGGCCACGAGATGGAGGAGATGAAGAAGAAGGGGCTTTGGAATGCCTAATCCTCCTTCGCAGCCCGCAGGTGTTGAAAGGTTTGGCGCCAACGCTGACGCCCCCCTCTCCCCGTCCTTCACGGGGAGAGGGTAAGGGTGAGGGGCAGCGCATGCGTGGACCAGAAATCGCGACAACGAAACGAGCAAGACGGCTGCGTCAGTCGGATAACGATGCCGAAGGCGCCCTTTGGCTCGAACTGCGCGATCGCAGACTAAACGGCCACAAATTCGTGCGGCAATTTCCGATAGGAAGGGAGTGTCAGCTTGTCGTGGAAATCGATGGCAGTCAGCATGCCAACAACAGCTATGACCAGATCAGGGATCACTTCATGGTCTCGAATCATTGGTCTGTCCTACGCTTTTGGAACGTCGACGTGTTGAAAGACAGAGAAGCAGTTCTTGAGACGATCTTGGCTGCGATAGAAGGCCGCCTCGAACGTCATATCGAAACACATGATCTTCGATTTTTTGCTGCCAAAGGCTATGGAGAGACATGTCCTTGACCCGTCGCGCTGCCCCTCACCCTAACCCTCTCCCCGTGAAGAACGGGGAGAGGGGGGCGTCGGCGTTGGCGACAAATCTTACAGCGCAGAATCTGTTGGAACTGCACGCATGAGCCCCGCCCGCAAATCCGATCTTCTGCGTGACAACGAGCTGATCTACGGCCGCCTTCTCACCATCGACGAGCCGCATCTCATCCAGCGCTACAACAAGGCGCTGGCCGCTTTCGGCAAGAAGCCGACCAAACTTGAGAGCTTCGAGATCGACCGTACCGGCTTCTCGCCGCAGGTCGCCGAGGAATGCGGCGATTACGATTATCTCGATCCCAACGAGGTCAACCGCCGCTTCATCATCCTGACGCCGTCGCAGATCGACCTGCCGGTGGTCCACACCGCCTTCTCCAACACCTCGCAGCTGATGTTCGAGTTCATGACCAGCAACCAGCGCGCCATCGACGCGCTGACCATCAAGGATGTGATCTACGGCGAGATTGAGGATTCCGTCCCCAAGGTCAACGACATCGAGGACCTGCTGTCGATCAACCAGGTCGAGTTCAAGGTGCTGTCGGCCGAGGATGTGCTGGGCAAGGCCGCCGAGCTCGGCAAGCTCGTCGACCGGCTGAAGCAGGAGCCCGATGCCTGGCGCGACGACGCCATGCTCACGCGCATGGTGGAGCTGGCAAAAGTCTGTGGAGACATCCGCGAGAACGCGCTGGTGCCCGACCAGGTGATCTTCCGCCACAATGCCTATTGGACCAGCCATTTCGGCGGCCTTTACGTGTTCGTCGATCCGGACATGACGACGGTGATCGGCGATCCGGCGGCGCCGGGCTTCCGCCGCTCGCGGCCATGGCAGGTGAGCTATCTGTCGATCAAGGATGCCGACAAGGTGTTCAAGTTCCTCGCCACCACCGGCCGCATCGAGCTGCCCCGCGCCTCATGGATCGAGGCATCCGGCTATCTCGAACATCGCGCCGAGATGATCGTTCGCGCGCTGATCCGCGACGCCGAGCCCGACCGCAACCTGACCGATGTCGACAAGGTCTGGCTGCAGGCCTGGATCCAGAACCATGCCGACCTGATTACCAAGGACGGCAATTTCCCCTTCCTCAACGCCGCCAAGCGCGAAATCGCCCAGCTCGGCCAATTGAGGATCGATGATGTATCGCCGCAGCAACGCTTCCTCGTCATCCGGGCAAAGCCAGATCATCCGGACGCCTGGCTGACCAACCGCCTGATCTCCGACTTTGTTCCAACGGATTTCGTCTCGCGCTACATCTTCAACAAGGACGGCTTCTACAAGGACTATGGAGGCTTCAGCGATGCCTGGCGATCGCATATTGTGGACGTTTTGAAAACCACATATCTGAAAGACAAGGTGGCGTTGCGCACGCGCCTCTATGGCCTGACTGACTGAGGGGGTGACTCGCCATGCTTGATCCTATCGTGAACTTCGTCACCCGTATCTTCCATTGGATCGGCCGCGGCATCGGCTTCGCGATCGGCGTCATCCTGTGGCCGTTCATGTGGGCCGGACGCTGGTACCTGCAGCGCGGCTGGATCCTCAAGGCTGGCGTCGGCGTGGCACTTCTGGTGCTGATCGGCCTCTACGCCAATTTCTTCTACGCCACGCAGTGGTGGAACAATTTCAACCCGAACTACCCCGACACCTACAGTTTCGAGAAGCGCAATGTCTCCGCCGGCGAGCAGGTGACGGCCGGTGCCGGAACCGACACCGCCAAGACCTGCGGAAATTCGGCGATCGCCCAGGTGGCCGCGGACCTGACCGACTTCAACGTCAACCAGAATGCCTGGGTGTCGTCGATGATCCTCTATAAGCTCGGCTTCTTCGGCATCGACTGGGACAGCACGCCGTTCTTCGACAACAAGGCATCGTTCCAGCGCGGCATCAACCAGGCGGTTCGGCGCACGACGACGGAACTTGCCGACAATCTCGGTCGGGTGCGCACCACCTCGCAGATCGACAGCGACCTGCAGGACGCGCGCGGCAATCTGCAGTTCGACGAATACACTTGGTATTTCGGCCTCAGCCCGTTCGGCCCGAAGACGCCGACACCGAGCTACTATCGCGATGCCATCCGCAAGCTGCGTGCATTCAACGCCCGGCTGGAGACCTGCCAGACGGTGTTCGATGCCCGCGCCGACAACCTCAAGCAGTATCTCGACCGCATCGCCAGCGATATCGGCTCGACCTCGGCCATCCTCAAGGACCGGGCCGAGCACTACAACAATGGTTGGTTCGACTTCCGCGCCGACGACCGCTACTGGTTCGCCTATGGCCAGCTCTACGCCTATTACGGGCTGATGAAGGGCGCACAGGCCGACTTCGAGGACGTGATCAAGGAAAAGCACCTTCAGAACCTGTGGGACACGATGGACCAGCAATTCACCTCGGCGCTGCGCATCCAGCCCTTCATCATCGCCAACGGCCGCGAGGATGGCTGGATTTTCCCGACGCATCTGACGACGATGGGCTTCTATGTGCTCAGGGTCCGCTCCAACCTGGTCGAGATCAGCAACGTGCTGACGCAGTAGCG
This sequence comes from Mesorhizobium shangrilense, assembly GCF_040537815.1. Lineage (NCBI taxonomy): Bacteria > Pseudomonadati > Pseudomonadota > Alphaproteobacteria > Hyphomicrobiales > Phyllobacteriaceae > Mesorhizobium > Mesorhizobium shangrilense. The sequence goes on along the minus strand of NZ_JBEWSZ010000002.1, from coordinate 460,310 downwards.
GTGTCCACGGCCGACATGGCGATGGCGAATTTGCGCCCTCGCCTCTGTCGCATTCCGTGCATTGTGCGGCTGTTTTGAGACGGCGGAACGTCGCGTGCTCTGGCTTCTATACGGCGCGGCAACCGGCACGAGAAGAACCGATGACAGGTCCGTCGGCTGCAGAGAAATTTTTCTTCATAGGAAACATAGTTGCATGCAAGTTGACGCCGCGGCAGCGACAGGGTTAGAACATGCCCTCGCGCCCGCGGGCCGTTTCCAACATGCTTGCGATAGACATCAACCCCGTCCCCTCCACCGACCAATCTGAAGGAAAGCCGTCATGGCCGAAGTGAAGTCCGACATCGAGATCGCGCGCGGCGCCAAGAAAAAGCAGATCCAGGAGATCGGCCAGAAGATCGGCATCCCGACCGAACATCTCCTGCCCTACGGCCACGACAAGGCCAAGATCTCGGCCGAGTTCATCAAGTCGGTGAAGGGCAACAAGGACGGCAAGCTGATCCTCGTCACCGCCATCAACCCGACGCCGGCCGGCGAAGGCAAGACGACCACCACGGTCGGTCTCGGCGATGGCCTCAACCGCATCGGCAAGAAGGCCATCGTCTGCATCCGCGAGGCCTCGCTCGGCCCGAATTTCGGCGTCAAGGGCGGTGCCGCCGGCGGCGGCTACGCACAGGTGGTGCCGATGGAGGACATGAACCTCCATTTCACCGGTGACTTCCACGCCATCACCACGGCGCACAATCTGCTCTCTGCGCTGATCGACAACCACATCTACTGGGGCAATGAGCTCGGCATCGACATCCGCCGCGTCGTCTGGCGTCGCGTCATGGACATGAACGACCGGGCGCTGCGCGAGATCACCTGCTCGCTCGGCGGTGTCGCCAACGGTTTTCCGCGCGAAGCTGGCTTCGACATCACCGTCGCCTCGGAGGTCATGGCCATCCTGTGCCTTTCGACCGACCTGAAGGACCTGGAAAAGCGTCTCGGCGACATCATCGTCGCCTATCGCCGCGACAAGTCGGCGGTCTATGCTCGCGACCTCAAGGCCGACGGCGCCATGGCCGTGCTGCTCAAGGACGCCATGCAGCCCAACCTGGTGCAGACGCTGGAGAACAACCCGGCCTTCGTCCATGGCGGTCCCTTCGCCAACATCGCGCATGGCTGCAACTCGGTGGTTGCCACCACCACGGCGCTGAAACTCGCCGACTACGTCGTCACCGAAGCCGGCTTCGGCGCTGATCTCGGTGCGGAGAAGTTCTTCGACATCAAGTGCCGCAAGGCCGGGTTGAAGCCCGCCGCCACCGTCATCGTCGCCACCGTGCGCGCCATGAAGATGAATGGCGGCGTCAAGAAGGAAGACCTCGGCAAGGAAAACGTCGAGGCGGTCAAGAAGGGCTGCGCCAACCTCGGCCGCCACATCGAGAACATCCGTCAGTTCGGCGTGCCGGCGGTGGTCGCCATCAACCACTTCTATTCCGACACCGACGCCGAGATCCAGACGATGAAGGACTATGTCGCCTCGATGGGCGAGGAAGCCATCCTGTGCAAGCATTGGGCCAAGGGCTCGGCCGGTATCGAGGAACTCGCCAACAAGGTGGTGGCACTGGCCGAATCCGGCGCCTCGCAGTTCGCGCCGCTCTATCCCGATGCCATGCCACTGTTCGAGAAGATCAACACCATCGTCCAGCGCATCTATCGCGGCTCGGAGGCAATCGCCGACAAGTCGGTGCGCGACCAGTTGCACGCCTGGGAACAGGCCGGCTACGGGCACCTGCCGGTGTGCATGGCCAAGACGCAATATTCCTTCTCGACCGACCCGAACCTGCGTGGCGCGCCGACCGGCCACACCGTGCCGGTGCGCGAGGTCAGGCTTTCGGCGGGCGCGGGCTTCGTCGTCATCATCTGCGGCGAGGTCATGACCATGCCCGGTCTGCCGAGCAAGCCGTCGTCGGAAAAGATCTTCCTCAACGAGGCCGGCCAGATCGAAGGGCTGTTCTGAGTTCAGGGCACCAGTCACAAAATCGATATAGTCTCCAGCAGATCAGGCCTTCGCCTGATCTGCTCCCATTTGGCCAATGGCTCCGACGGAAACCTTCACAAATCTGTCCAGCATGGCAAAGAATACATCAAGGCTGAACCCGAATATAAAGCAGAGTGCAAACAAGCTAAATCCAATATTAGCGAGGTCCGTTCCAAACCGCGTGTCCGGAACCCAAAACCAGGCTAAAACCATGCCGGACAGAGCTCCGAGAACAATACGATGGAAAATACGCGATTTGCTTGGATCCGGGACGAGAGGGTCAAGAATCATACGCAAATAGAAAATGGTTGCGCCAATTGCCCCATACAAACCAGGAAGAATCCACATCGCATAAGGCGCAATCAAGCTACTTACACTCGAAGAAAAATCATCCATGCTTGGGATATAGGATGGACCATATTTTATTGATTCAAAACAGTTATTATATATATTTGCATAAAAGTACTCTTTGGCAACATTTGCGAAATAATCATAGTGCATAACATTGTCAATGAATCTTACTTGGTCTTTTATGAGCTTTTCTGCATCGATTTTCTGCGCACAAAAAGGACTTTGGTCGTAGAGGCCCAACTCGGAAAGCACGGCAACAACGGGCTGAGCTAGGGCCGAAACCGGGACCGCACCAATTGAGGTCGTACTATTTTTTGCCGAAGTTTGACTGGACAAAGGTGTCGGATGCTGCTTTTGCAGCCAAATTAAAGTTTCAGAATCAGCAATATTTAAATACCTTTGAAAAGAATAATAGTAATATAACAGGAGCTTTGATCCTATTATTGGAAAGCTGGCTTGATCACTATACTTTTCGACACGATCAGATATTTGCGACAACTCCAAGTCAAGTTCTCGAAGGTCATCGAAAACCTGAAAATATGCCTGCAGACCAAGCGATTGGCTCTCCAAAGACCCGCTTTTCGAAGCCGAATTTGCAATCTCCTTGCGGGCAGCCAATAGTTGCCGCGAAAGCTGACCGAATCGCCTGTCAGGATGGGAGACGGATAATACACGTATTTCAGATAAAAGGCTTACACCAGTGTTGTATATCTGAGAAAGATGGCCTGCAAGAACCATGATTGTGACTGAAAAGATGAGAAGAAATATCAGTTTCTTCTGGCTCTGCTTAGTGTCGCCAGGCCTCCAGCCATTTCGCAATGCTACCAAGGTAGAAAATGGCACAGACTCCAGCGCCTTGTTTAATTGAAGTCGAAGGCCTTCAACCTCCGGTGCACCTAATTTTTTCTCAGCCAGTTGATCGACGGCTCCAATAGAAACATTAAGCTCATTGTCTTTGATGACTCCAGCCTGCGCCGCATATATCGAAATGAGCCGAGCATCGTTTAACCACCCCTGGATGATTGCGTCGTCTGTTTCAACACGCTCCGGCACGACCCACCTCCGAGGTTATCCAAGCGTGCCTGGCACATAACCATATTGCCCCGGGCACCCACACGGATATCCAGGCGGCCCAGGCGGCTGCGCCCAGCACCAGAAGTATGGTGTATAACAAACCGTACCTGGAGCATGCGGCGGAACTTGAGCAAAAGCTGGCCAAGGTGAAATTGCCGCTATACACGCGATAGCGGCAGCAAACACAGTTTGTACAACCCGCGATTTCAATTGCTAGCCTCAGCGTCTACCAATCGCACTTCCATTAAATGCCAACTATGCATCTTTTGCAAGTCGAGAGTTATGTATGTGAAATGGATCACATTTCTTCTCAAAAAATTACCTTCGCCTTCTTTTGTCCTTCATAATAATCAGACGGGAAGAATATTCACTTCATGACAGGTCTGCTTGTGAAATTTTAAAATCGGACGCGAAGGTAATGCCCAAGCCTATCCCCCCGCGCGGGTGGCTTTGCTGATCTCAAAAAAAGGCGCCGCATCGCTGCAGCGCCTTTTTTATCCCACGCGGAGAAAGTGCTTAGGCGGCGTTCCGCGCCAGCGCGCGCTGGTTGGACGCATAGATTGTGTCGCGCTCCGGCAAGGCGCCGGTCTTCAGGCACTCGACCCATTCGGCGGTCTTGAGCACCGCCGCGAAGCGCGACTGCAGGATAACGGTCACGACACGGTGGATCTCTTCGGCTGACGCATAGCCGGCGCTGTTGGCATAGGGCAGCGCGCCGGTCGCATCGGACAGGAACTCGACCGCGAAGCCCATATGCACGGCGTGGATGATGGTCGACAGGTCGCAATTATGTGTCATGTAGCCGACGACAGCGATCGTATCGATGGCATTGGCGCGCAGCCACTCTTCCAGGTCCGTGCCCGTGAAGGCGGAAGGCAGGTTCTTTTCGACGTAGTGGTCGCGGTGCCGCCTGGCGATTTCCGGGTGGAGTTCAGCACCGTGGCTGCCCTTGGCGAAGATCGGCGCCGTCTCGGGCGCCAACTGCTTGATGACGACCACCTTGATGCCGGCCTCGGTGGCCGCATCCATTGCGCGAGCCACATTGACGACGCTGTCGCGGAACGGCGGATGCTGGATGGCGAGGTTGCCGCCGTCATAGTCGTTCTGGACATCGATGACGATAAGCGCGCGGCGCGGAGCCTTGACCGGTTCAGACATGGGAATTCCTTTCCTGCTGGCTTGATTGGATGGGAGTGAGGATAGAGGCGGTGGAGCAGACCAGAAAGTGGCCTGATTGACATCATACGAAAGAATTGGGACAATCCCGGCACGAGTTCCCTGGGTGCCCTGATGACCAATCCGATCGTCGCCGTCCTTGCCTTCGAAGGCATCAGCCCGTTCCATCTCTCCGTGCCGTGCCTTGTCTTCGGTGAGGACCGCTCAGCACTTGGCCTGCCGCGCTTCGATTTCCGCATCTGTGCGGTCAAGGCCGGCCCCATCCATACCGAAGCCGGACTGACGGTTGCCGCGCCGCATGGGCTCGACGGGCTTGAGGGCGCAGACATCGTCATTGTCCCAAGCTGGCATCATCTGGACGAGCCGCCGTCGCCGCCGCTGGTGGAGGCGCTGCGCCAGGCGCACCGGCAGGGCGCATTGATTGTCGGCCTGTGTCTCGGCACCTTTGCCATTGCCGCTGCCGGCCTGCTTTCGGGGCGCCGTGCCGCGACGCACTGGGCCTATTCCGAGCAACTGCAGAGGCTCCATCCCGACATTGCCGTCGATGCCGCCGTGCTCTACGTCGACAATGGCGATGTCGTGACCTCGGCCGGCGTTGCCGCCGGCCTCGACTGCTGTCTCCACATCGTGCGAGCCCGCTACGGCGCGGAAGCAGCACTTCGGCTTGCCCGCCAGATTGTCCTTTCTCCGCATCGGCAGGGCGGGCAGGCGCAATTCATCGAGCATCCGGTGGCAAAAGGCGCTCATGCCGACCGTTTCACTCAGGCCCTCGACGCGGTTCGCGCGACACTGGGCGAGACGCACAGCCTGGACAACGTCGCCGAGGCCGCCGGCCTGACCCGGCGCACCTTCACCCGCCGCTTTCAGAAATCGATCGGCACCAGTTTCGGCGAATGGCTGACCAGCCAGCGGATCGAACTGGCGCAGCGTCTGCTGGAGGCGACCGAGAAGTCGATGGACATGGTGGCATTCGAGGCCGGCTTCGGCAGCGCCACGTCGCTGCGCCAGCATTTCGCCGCCCGGCTCAGGACATCGCCGGCGCAATACCGGCGCGAATTCTCCAGGCGGGTCGATCGGGACGAGCGCATGGCGCACGCGCTGTCATCCTGATCTGTTCAATCGCGTTTGACCGGCCGCGCCGGATTGCCAACGACGGTTGTGTTCGCAGACACGTCGCGCGTCACCACCGCGCCGGCGCCGACGATGGCGCCATCACCAATGGTCACGCCACCGAGGATGATGGCGCTGCCGCCGATCCAGGCATTGGCGCCGATCTCGACCGGCCTGGCGATCTCCAGCCCCACTTGCCGACCGGAAGCCTCTTTGTGATGCTCGGCGCAATAGATCTGCACATTGGGTCCGAGCAGCGTTCGCTCGCCGATGCGAACCGTCGCCGTATCCAGGATGGTGCAGCCGGCATTGAGGAAGACGCCGTCGCCTAGATGGATGTTGAAGCCATAGGCGCAGTGGAACGGCGCCTCGATCCGGGCCCCCTCGCCCACGCCGCCAAGCAGTGCCTTCAGCGCCGGCCCGAGGTTTCCGCGCTGACGGAGCGGTAGCGTATTGTGCTCGAACACTGCATCCGCGGCTGCGGCGCGCAACACCTCCAGTTCGGCATCGAGGCACGTGTACCATTCGCCTTCAGCCATCTTTGCGCGTTCACTCCCAGCCATGAGCCGCCTCCAGTTTGAATTGCAGGCAGAGCACAGTCCGAGCCGGCGGGAAAGCGCCAGGCTCGACATCGCCGCTGGTCAAATGCAGGACCTATGTTAGCTTGCCCTGCTGGATTGTCCGTCCGGCATTGGAGGGGACCAACCATGCTGTACATTCTTGCACTTCTGATCGGCGTCATCGCCGGCCTGCGCACCATGACGGCGCCGGCCGCTATCGCCTGGGGCGCCTATCTCGGCTGGCTGCCGGTTGCCGGCACCTGGGCGAGCTTCATGAGCCATTGGGCTGCCGTCGGCATCTTCACCATCCTGGCCATCGCCGAACTGGTTGCCGATCAGTTGCCGTCGACACCGAGCCGGAAAACCCCGCCGCAATTCGGGGCGCGCATCATCCTGGGCGCCTTCACCGGCGCGGTGATCGGCGCCACCGGTGGGGCCACTATCGGCGGCCTGGTCGCCGGCGTCATCGGCGCTGTCATCGGCACGCTGGGCGGCGCCGCAGCGCGCTCCCAGCTGGCGGCAGCCTTCGGCAAGGACCAGCCCGCCGCCTTCATCGAGGACGCGGTGGCGATCATCTGCGGCCTGCTGATCGTGGCGGCCCTGAGATGACGGCAAAGGCCTTCGACGCCATCATCATTGGCTGCGGACAGGCGGGACCGCCTTTGGCTGGCCGCCTGTCGGCCGCCGGCATGAGCGTGGCGCTGATCGAGCGCAAGCTGGTCGGCGGCACCTGCGTCAACACCGGTTGCATGCCGACCAAGACCATGGTCGCCAGCGCCTATGCCGCGCATCTGGCACGCCGCGCCGCGGACTACGGTGTCACGCTGAGCGGCACCGTCGGCGTCGACTATCAAAAGATCAAGGCGCGCAAGGACAAGGTGTCGAACGACGCCCGCACCAGGCTCGAGACCTGGATTGCCGGCATGGACAAATGCACGCTCTATCGCGGCCATGCGCGGTTTGAATCCGCCAACACGGTGCGCGTCGGCGATGACCTTTTGACCGCTGACAAGATATTCCTCAACACCGGCGGCCGCGCCTCGGTGCCGGACCTGCCTGGCATAGACGACATCGACTATCTGACCAATTCGTCGATGATGGATCTCGACGTGCTGCCGCGCCATCTCGTCGTTGTCGGCGGCAGCTACATCTCGCTGGAGTTCGCGCAGATGTTCCGCCGCTTCGGCTCCGAGGTCACGGTCATCGAGAAGGCGCCCCGGCTGACCGGCCGCGAGGACCAGGACGTCTCGGCCGCCATCCTGTCCATTCTCGAGAATGAGGGCATCACGGTCCATGTCGGCATCGACGACATCAGCTTCGCCAAGCAGGGCGGGGATATTGCCGTGACCTTCTCCGCCGGCAAACCGCCCGCGGTTGGTTCGCACGTGCTGCTGGCGCTGGGCCGGGTGCCCAACACCGACGACCTCGGCCTCGACAAGGCCGGCGTCGAACTCGACAAGCACGGCTTCGTCATCGTCGACGATCAGCTGCGCACCAGCGTCCGCGGCATCTGGGCGATGGGCGACTGCAACGGCAAGGGTGCCTTCACCCACACCTCTTACAACGATTTTGAGATCGTCGCCGCCAACCTGCTCGACAATGACCCGCGCAAGGTCAGCGACCGCATCGAGGCCTATGCGCTCTACATCGACCCGCCGCTCGGCCGCTGCGGCATGACCGAAACGGCGATACGCAAATCCGGCCGTCGCGCCCTGGTCGGGCAGCGGCCGATGACCCGCGTCGGCCGCGCCGTGGAAAAGGGCGAGACGCAAGGTTTCATGAAGATCCTGGTCGACGCCGACACCAGGGAGATCCTCGGCTGCTCGGTGCTCGGCCCCGGCGGCGACGAGGCCGTGCATTGCGTGCTCGACCTGATGTACGCCAGGGCACCCGTCGACACGCTCGCGCGTGCCGTGCATATCCACCCCACCGTCTCGGAGCTGTTGCCCACAATTGCGCAGGAGCTGAAGCCATTGGCATAGGCTTCCTACTTCGCGTCCTCTTGCGCAACCAGCATCGTTTCAAGCCGTTCCAGCAGGCCAACCGAATTTCGCAATTCGGCGTCGCCGACATCCTTGAGCAGGTCGCCCCGCAGCACCGCCAGGAGGCGTTCGATCTCGGTCACCCGCTTGCGCCCGGTATCGGTCAGCGACAGGATTTTTGCCCGCCGGTCGGCGGGATCCTCGGCGCGTGTCACCAGCCCGTCTTCCATCAAGAGATCGACGATGCGCACCAGCGATGGCCCCTCGAAGCCCAGTTGATCGGCAAGCACGCCCTGGCGAATATTGTCGCCGAGGCGCGACAGCATCACCAGCGGCATGGCGGTGGCATGCGACAGGCCGCAATCGTCGAGCGCGTTGTCGGCGGCGCGACGCCACAGCCTGGCGACTGAGATAACCAATAGGCCAAATCTGGCACGATCCGGGTCTTGCTTGGACATGGCTAAAAGGATAACATGCTATCTATTAGGTTGCGATAAAATTCTTTCCCTGGCGAAGCCCCCGTCGCCGAAACCGGAAGCCGACGACCTCACGTCCAAAGATCGCCCTGACGGCCCCTTCGGCCGCCGCGACCGCGAGGCGCCCGCATCCCGGACAAGCGTGAGGACCTACATGTCAGAGCAAGATTCCAACAGATCCGGCGGCATCTGGCTGCTTGTGCTTTTCGGCCTGATCCTGATGATCATCGGCCTGCCGCTGCTCTATGGCGGCGTTCAACTGGTTGGCCTTGGCGGCTCCTGGTACTACGCGCTGGCCGGCGTCGGCATCATCATTTCCGGCTTCCTGTTCGTCTTGCGCCGCCAGGCAGGCTTCTGGCTCTACATCCTGATCTTCCTCGCCACCATCGCCTGGGCGCTATGGGAAGCCGGCCTGAGTTTCTGGCCGCTGGTGCCAAGGCTGGTCGCGCCCGCCGTGCTCGCGGTGATCGCCCTTCTGCTGGCCCCACTGTTCCCGTCATCAACAGGCGGCAAGCGAGGCCCGTTCGCTCTCGCCGGCCTTCTCGTGCTGGCGCTGATCGCAACCGGCGCCTACGCCTTTCAGCCACATGGGGTGATCCGCAACACGGTGGCCGTCGCCACCATCGCCCCCGCCCCCGCCGCTGCGAATACCGACTGGCGCCATTATGGCCGCACACCCGCCGGCACCCGCTACGCACCGATCGACCAGATCACCAAGGACAACGTAAAGGACCTCAAGGTCGCCTGGACCTTCCGCACCGGCGATATCCCGACCAAGGGCGCAGAAGACCAGAACACGCCGCTGCAGGTGGCCGACACGGTCTACACCTGCTCCTCGCACAATATCGTCAACGCACTCAACGCCGAGACCGGCGAACCGCGCTGGACATTCGACCCCAAGGCGTCGGCGCCGCTATGGCAGCGCTGCCGTGGCGTGAGCTACTATGAGCCCGCAGCAGCAACGGCGGCACCTGCCGCCGACGGCACCACAACGACAACGCCGCCCGCCCCTGTATCGGCAGCGTGCGCCGGCCGCATCGTCATGACCACCATCGACGCCCGGCTGATCGAGATCGACGCCAGGACCGGCCAGCCCTGCCAGGATTTTGGCCAGGGCGGTACTGTCGATCTCAAGCACGGCATGGGCGAGGTCAAGCCCGGCTTCTACTTCCAGACGTCTGCTCCCACCGTCATGCGCGATCTCATCATGATCGGCGGCTGGGTCTGGGACAATGTCGAGACCGGCGAACCGTCCGGCGCCATCCGGGCCTTCAGCGCCAGGACTGGCGAACTGGTCTGGGCATGGGACCTCGGCAATCCCGCCATCACCAAGCTGCCGCCCGATGGCCAGAGCTACACGCGCGGCACGCCCAACGTCTGGTCGACGCCGAGCTATGATGACGCGCTCGGCCTTGTCTATCTGCCGACCGGAAACGCTACGCCCGACTTCTTCGGCGCCGAACGCAGCAAGGCGGCGGAAGACTACACCGCCTCGGTCGTGGCGCTCGACATCGCCACCGGCCGCGAACGCTGGAAGTTCCAGACCGTGCATCACGATCTATGGGACTATGACCTTCCCTCGCAGCCGGCGCTCTATGACGTTCCGGACGGCAAGGGCGGCAAGGTGCCGGCGCTGATCCAGGTGACCAAGCGCGGCCAGATCTTCATGCTCGACCGCCGCGACGGCAAGCCGATCGCCGAGGTCCAGGAAAAGCCGGTGCCGCAGAATGGCGGCGCCAAGGAGGACTTCCTGTCGCCGACGCAGCCCTACTCGGTCGGCATGCCCTCGATCGGTGACGAGCCGTTCACCGAAGCCCACATGTGGGGCGCTACCCCCTTCGACCAGCTCTATTGCCGCATCGGCTTCAAGAAGCTGCGCTATGACGGCGAGTTCACGCCTCCCGGCCTGACCCGCTCGCTGCAATATCCCGGCTACTATGGCGGCATGAACTGGGGCAGCGCCTCGGTCGACGAGGCCAATGGCACCTTGATCGTCAACGATATCCGCATGCCGCAATTCGTGCAGTTGCTGCCGCGCGCCGAAGCCGACGCCTATGGTCCCTCGGCGGCGCATGACGGGCTGGGGACACAGCTCGGCACGCCCTATGGCGCGCTCAAGAACGGCTTCATGTCGCCGCTCGGCGTGCCCTGCCACCAGCCGCCCTACGGCACGATAACAGCCATCGACCTGAACACGCGAAAACTCGTCTGGCAGGTTCCGGCCGGCACGCTGCAGGACACCGGCCCGCTCGGCCTGAAGACCGGCGTGCCGATCCCTATCGGCATGCCTTCGCTCGGCGGCCCGATCACGACGGCGGGCGGCCTCGTCTTCTATGCCGGCACGCAGGACTACTATCTGCGCGCCATCGACGTCGCCACCGGCGAGGAACTCTGGAAAGGCCGGCTGCCGGTCGGCGCGCAGGCGACACCGATGACCTACACGTCGCCGGAAAGCGGCCGCCAGTTCGTCGTCGTCTCGGCGGGCGGCTCGCGCCAGTCGCCCGATCGCGGCGACTACATCATCGCCTATGCCCTGCCGAAGGCGCCATGATCCGGAAAGGCTTGTTCCTCGGATGATCAACCGACGGGGCGCCTAAGGCGCGCTGTTTGCGATCTGCCCCACGCTTTCTGCATTGCTGCATTGCAGCAATATACATTGCGCGGGGCATGGATTCTCGCGCAGTCTAAAAATTGAACCGATTCATTCCGGACGCACCATGCCCCTGCCGATCCTTGCGCTTGCCATTGCGTCCTTCTGCATCGGCACCACCGAATTCGTCATCATGGGCCTGCTGCCGGAGGTCGCCGCCGACCTCGGCGTGTCCATTCCCTCGGCCGGCCTGCTGGTCACCGGCTATGCGCTGGGCGTCGTTTTCGGCGCCCCGATCGTTGCGATGGCCACCGCGCATCTGCCGCGCAAGCCGGTGCTCGTCGGGCTCGCAGCACTCTTCGTGGTCGGCAATCTGTTCTGCGCCATCGCCCCCAATTACTGGATGCTGATGGCCGCCCGCGTCTTCACCGCCTTCGGCCACGGCGCCTTCTTCGGCATCGGCTCGGTCGTCGCCGCGAGCCTGGTGCCGCGTAACAAGCGGGCGAGCGCCATCGCGCTGATGTTTGCCGGACTGACCCTGGCCAACATCCTTGGCGTGCCCGCCGGCACGGCACTTGGCGAAGCCTTCGGCTGGCGCGCCACCTTCGTTGCCGTGGTCGGCATCGGCCTGATCTCGGTCGCCGCAATCGCCTGGCTGGTACCGTCTGATGTCGCCGAGCCGAGCGGCGGCGGCCTGCGTGGCGAGCTGCGCGTTCTCGGCAAACTGCAGGTGTGGCTGGCGATGCTGATCGCGGCCCTGGCCTCCGCCAGCCTGTTTGCCGTCTTCACCTACATCAAGCCCTACCTCATCGAGGTGTCCGGCCTGTCCACATCAGCGGTCACCTGGGTGCTCCTGCTGTTCGGCGCCGGCATGACGATCGGCAACATCATCGGCGGCCGGCTGGCCGACTGGAAACTTATGCCGACGGTGATCGGCACCCTGCTGTTGCTGGCGGTGCTGTTTGTCGGCTTCATGGAGTTCGGCGCGATAGCAAGCGTGGCCATCGGCATCGTCTTCCTGTGGGGCCTGCTCATCTTCGTCGTCGTGCCGCCCTTGCAGATCCGTGTCGTCGAAGCGGCGTCCGAAGGGCCGAACCTTGCCGCCACGCTGAACCAGGGCGCCTTCAATGTCGGCAATGCCAGCGGCGCCTGGATTGGCGGCGTGGCGCTGTCCTGGGGCGTATCCTACGCCAATCTGCCGCTGGTCGGCGCGGCACTCGCCCTGCTGGCAGTCACCGTCGCTGTACTGTCGCAGGCACTGGATCGTCGGATGCCGGTGGCGCAACCTGCCGAATAGTGCGCCCATAAGCGACAAACTGGGCCTATCGACAACGGCCTCGCCGACGGGCATGTCTTCTCGCCTGTTGAAGGAGGAAGTCATGCAGAAATCGATCGAACGCGTTGCCGGCGACGCCGAGGGCGTTTCCTACGAGTTCCCGGTGTTCCGCTTCACCGGCACCGACAAATCAGCACCGTCGGCCTACCTGCAGGCCGCCCTCCATGCGGGCGAACTTCCGGGCGTCGTCGCCATCGACGCACTGATGCCGATGCTCGACAAGGCTGAAGCCGAAGGCCGCATCAAGGGCTCGTTGACGATCGTGCCTTGGGCCAACCCGATCGGCCGCGCCCAATACCATTTCGGCGAGCACCAGGGTCGCTTCCACCTGGGCACCCGCACCAATTTCAACCGTGGCTTCCCGCTGTTGCCCGCGCCCGACACCGCACTTTTGCCTGACACCACGCTTGGCACTGCCGACCAGCGGCTGAAGAGCCGGCTGGTGCAGCTATCGCTCGGCCACGACATCGTGCTCGACCTGCATTGCGACGACGAGGGCCTCGCCTATCTCTACATCCACACCAGCCTGTGGCCGGCAATGGCCGACTGCGCCGCCGCCATGGGCGTCGACGGGGTGCTGCTATGGAGTGAGGACGCCGACGGCACGTTCGAGGGCGCCGCGATCATGCCCTACCAGAACGCGCCGGCCGATGTGGCGAAGCTCGACCGCCGTGTCGCCACCACCGTCGAATATCGCGGCATCCTCGATGTCGACGGCGCCCTGGCCGCCTCCGACGCCGAAGGACTTTATCGCCTCCTCGTGGTGCGTGGCGCGATCACCGACACCACCCTGCCCGCGCCCGGTCCGTTCACCGGCCTTGCCGCGCCACTTGAAAACATCGACATGATGCCGGCGCCCCGGGCCGGCGCCGTCCTCTATGATGTGAAGCCCGGCGATCGCGTCGCCAAGGGCGCGCGCCTTGCCACCATCGTCCACACGCCGGGCGAAGCCGGCGGGCGTACCGAGATCTTTGCGCCACAGGATGGCCTCATCCTGACGCGGCGCTCCCGCCGCATCATCCGCGCCGGCGAAGACCTTTTGAAGCTCGTCGGTGACAGGAAGAGCGCCGACGCACGGTCGGGAACGCTGGAGGACTGAGCATGATCCCGAAAAGTGGAAGTCCGGTTTTCGGAAAGATCATGCTCTAACAAGAGATCGAGCCCCACCCCGATTCAATCGGGATGGAACAGGCGCTGACAGGCGCGCGGCTCCGCATTGAATCCAGTTGCGTGACCGCTCAATCGCCGCTATGGGAATCGCCATGAACATGCGTTCGATCAAGACCATCTGGTGGTGGGCCTGCTGACAGCGGCCTGTTCGAACGCGTGCGCGTGAAAATAGAAGGTGGCCGCAACGGAATATCCGGGCGGCCATTTGTTTTTTCCAAGCCAAATCCCGGGTCCGTTGCCCCAAGAAGCTGAAAATATCCAAGACGCTGATGGAGACGGCAATGACGACGATGAAAGTTCTGGAAAACGGCGCCGAACAGTTCGTGACCGCGGGTGGCGTGACCATCACCCGCGAGCGTCATGACCGGCCCTACGAAGGCGCGATCGATGCCTATGTCGACGGGCTGAATTCGCGCCGGGGCGCGGTGTTTTCCTCGAACTACGAATATCCCGGTCGCTACACGCGATGGGACACCGCCATCATCGACCCGCCGCTGGTGATCTCCGCACGCGGCCGCGCCATGCGCATCGAGGCGCTGAACGGCCGTGGCGAGGCGTTGCTGCCGATCCTCGGTAGGACACTCGGCGGCCTCGCCGAGGTGACGATCACCGAGACGTCGAAAAAGCTCATCCGCCTCGACGTCGCCAAGCCCGGCCGTGTCTTCACCGAGGAGGAGCGCAGCCGCGTTCCCTCGGTCTTCACCGTGCTGCGCGCCATCACGGCGCTGTTCAAGACCGCGGAAGATGCCAATCTCGGTCTCTACGGCGCCTTCGGCTACGATCTCGCCTTCCAGTTCGACCCGGTCGACCACAAGCTTGAGCGCAAGGAGAGCCAGCGCGACCTCGTGCTGTTCCTGCCCGACGAGATCCTGGTCGTCGACCATTATTCGGCCAAGGCCTGGACCGACCGCTACGACTATTCCGGTGACGGGTTTTCGACGGAAGGACTGCCGCGCGACGAAGTCGTCGAGCCATTCAAAAGCCCCGACCGCATTCCGCCGCGCGGCGATCATGAACCTGGTGAATATGCCAACATCGTGCGCAAGGCGATGGATTCGTTCAAGCGCGGCGACCTGTTCGAGGTCGTGCCCGGCCAGATGTTCTACGAGCGCTGCGAGACGGCTCCGTCCGATATCTCCCGCAAGCTCAAGGCCATCAACCCTTCGCCCTACTCCTTCTTCATCAATCTGGGCGAAGGCGAATATTTGATCGGCGCCTCGCCCGAAATGTTCGTGCGCGTCAACGGCCGCCGCATCGAAACCTGCCCGATCTCCGGCACGATCAAGCGCGGCGACGACGCCATTTCCGACTCGGAGCAGATCCTCAAGCTGCTCAACTCGAAGAAGGACGAGTCCGAGCTCACCATGTGCTCGGACGTCGACCGCAACGACAAGTCGCGGGTCTGCGAGCCGGGCTCGGTGCGCGTCATCGGCCGCCGCCAGATCGAGATGTATTCGCGCCTGATCCACACCGTCGACCATATCGAGGGCCGGCTGCGCGAAGGCATGGACGCCTTCGACGCGTTTTTGTCGCATGCCTGGGCGGTCACCGTCACCGGCGCGCCAAAATTATGGGCTATGCGCTTCATCGAGCAGAACGAGAAGAGCCCGCGCGCGTGGTATGGCGGGGCGATCGGCATGGTCAACTTCAACGGTGACATGAACACCGGCTTGACCTTGCGCACCATCCGCATCAAGGACGGCATCGCGGAAGTGCGTGCCGGCGCCACGCTGCTCTTCGACAGCGTTCCCGAGGAAGAAGAAGCCGAAACCGAACTGAAGGCATCCGCCATGCTCTCCGCCATCCGCGACGCCAAGGCCGGCAACGCCGCCAGCACCGAGCGCACCACCGCGCGCGTCGGCGACGGTGTCAACATCCTGCTGGTCGACCACGAGGATAGTTTCGTCCACACGCTGGCCAACTATTTCCGCCAGACCGGCGCCAATGTCTCGACCGTGCGCACGCCGGTGCCCGAGGAAGTCTTCGACCGGCTGAAGCCCGACCTCGTCGTGCTTTCGCCCGGCCCTGGCACGCCCAAGGATTTCGATTGCGCCGCCACCATCAAGAAGGCGCGCGCCCGCGACCTGCCGATCTTCGGCGTCTGCCTTGGCCTGCAGGCGCTGGCCGAGGCCTATGGCGGCGAGTTACGGCAGCTGCACATACCGATGCACGGCAAGCCGTCGCGCATCCGCGTGTCGAAGCCGGGCATCATCTTCTCCGGCCTTCCCAAGGAAGTCACCGTCGGCCGCTACCACTCGATCTTCGCCGACCCGGTGCGGCTGCCCGACGATTTCATCGTCACGGCGGAGACCGAGGACGGCGTCATCATGGCCTTCGAGCACCGCAAGGAGCCGATCGCCGCGGTGCAGTTCCATCCGGAATCGATCATGACGCTCGGCCACAATGCCGGCATGCGCATCATCGAGAACATCGTCGCGCACCTGCCGCGCAAGGCCAAGGAAAAGGCAGCCTGACGATATGGTCGAAGCCGGTAACATGATGGCGATCGAGGCAAAGGCGGCGGCCAAGAAGAAGGTGGCAGCGCTCGCCTTCTGGTCGATCATCATTGCTGCCGTCGTGCTCGGCCTGAAGCTCGCCGCCTGGTATGTCACCGGCTCCGTGGCGCTCTATTCCGACGCGCTGGAATCGATCGTCAACGTCATCGCCTCGATCGCCGCCTTCTGGGCGATCCAGGTCAGCCACAAGCCGGCCGACCAGGATCACCCGTTCGGCCATCACAAGGCCGAATATTTTTCGGCCGTGCTCGAAGGCGTGCTGATCATCCTTGCGGCACTCCTGATCCTCAACGAAGTCTGGCGTTCCTGGCAAGCCTCCGCCCCTCTCGAACAGCCTTGGAAGGGCCTGGCCATCAACGGCGTAGCCACGGCGATCAACGCCTTCTGGGCCTGGCTGCTGATCCGCGCCGGCCGGGCGGAAAAGTCACCGGCGCTGATCGCCGACGGCAATCACATCATGACCGATGTGGTCACCTCGATCGGCGTCTTCGGCGGCCTGGTCGGTGCCATTCTCACCGGTTGGCATATCCTCGATCCGGCACTTGCCGTCATCGTGGCGCTGAACATCCTGTGGCAGGGCTGGCATGTCATCGGTTCGTCGATGAACGGTCTGATGGACCGCGCCGTCGACATGCAGGAACACATCCACATCCGCGACATCATCTCGGCCAACTGCAAGGGCGCGCTGGAAGTCCACGACCTGAAGACCCGCATCGCCGGCCGCGCCACCTTCATCGAGTTCCATCTGGTTGTCGATGCCGACATGTCGGTCGGCGCCAGCCACGTCATCTGCGACCGCATCGAGGACGCGCTGAGGGCCGAAATCCCCTCGGTTCGCGTTATCATCCATGTCGAGCCCGAGGAAGAAGCCAAGCTGCCCAAGGGCACGACGGCCGTTCCGTTCGCGTAACCTCACGTTGGCTTGCGATTTGCCAAGGTCTGTCGAGATTCAGGTCAGGCCGAGCCGAGAATGGTGGCTTCCGAGAACCGGAGCGGAGCGTACTTTAAGTACGTGAGCACCGGAAGCGCAGGAAGCCGCGATTCGCAGGCCGGCATCACCTGAATATCGGCATGCCTTACGGCGCGCAGGCCGACTGCGGCATTGGCTGCAGGCGGTAGACCTTGTCGTCGGATTTCGTCTTGCCGTCGGCCGCCTTCGAACAGAGGTCGACGACCGGGAGCCCGCTGTTGGGGTTGGCCAGCATCATGGTTCCATCGGCGCCGCGGCGCAGGAAGATTTCCTTCTGTGTGACGTCGCAGGAGAAGTCGCTCATCTTGGCGCTCGCCGCGCAACGCCATTGGTCCGCCTCGCCCTGGCAGGAATAGATCTGCGTGACCTTGCCCGACTTCTGCCGCGTGGTCACCGACACGGCAATATCGGCGCCATCCGGCCAGTTGGAAGCATCGCCATCCTTGGCGAACGAGGCCAGTTCAAGTGGTCCTCGGAAAACCCGGATCGACTGCGTGATCTGGCCGGCATGACCAGCCATATGCGCATCATCATAGTCGTGGCCATAGCAAAACGCCTGGTCCGGCTTCAGCCGCTCGCGCAGCGGTGCGCCGAGCGCCGGATCGATCGGATCGATGCGCGCGAACTCGGCCTTGCAGGTCGCTGACGGCATCGGGTCCAGAAGGAAGCCGTCATCCTCCTTGCCCAGCGCCTGCTTGTTGTATTCGGCGGTGCCCAGTTCTTCCTCCGACCCCGCATCGAGATAGAGATCGGGCTGCACATCCGAGACGACAAGGCGGCCCTTGTCATCGACTTTCAGCGACGCCAAGGTGCGGTCGCAATCCATGCCGCAGTGGATGCCGCTGGATTTGTCATTGGGATCTTGCCTATTGCACCAGCCACCGGCCCAGTCGGGCTTACTGGCGCCGCGCACGGTCGTCGTCATAAAGGCGTTGTAGGATGTGTCGGAACCGGGCGCCGGCTCCTCGTTCGGACGGCTGACCGGATCATGGCCGTAGTAGAAGAAAATCCGGGCCACCTTCTGCTGCGGGTGCGCCTTGAGATGGGCGGCATCATAGACGCGCCCGAAACAGGCATCCTTGCCGTCCGGGCTGAGTTCGCTGAGCTTGGGCGCGTCATCGGCGAAGGCCGCGCAGGGCAATATGGCAAGCAGCGCCGTGCCAAACCCGGCGCCCAGAATTGCCTTCAACGCCATGTGACCCCTCCTCGCATCGACAGGACGCTGTTCCATTTTATGCTAGGATCGTGGTTGGGGCCACGCAATTCGTGGGAGACGGGCACAGGAGGAGGATGCGATGCGACGTCGCGACATTTTTCGCGTGGTTCTTGCCGGAGCAGGAACGCTTCTCGGCCTGCGAACGGCGGCAGCGGCCACGGCGGAAGAGAAGCCCAAGGTCGCCTACCATCTGAGCGACGTCGACAAGGTCGGCTTCGTGCTCGGCAACATCAAAAACCATTATGAGGGCACAGGCGGCAATGTCGAGATCGTGCTGGTCGTGCATGGCCCCGCACTTGCCGCCTTCAAGTCGAAGAGCGCTTCCGGGGCCATCTCCAGCCGTCTCTCCGGCCTGACCCAGCAAGGCCTCAGCCCCTATGCCTGCGCCAACACCATGCGGGGCATGGACATAGCGCTGACCGACCTGCTCGACGGTTTTCATGCCGCCGACAGGGGCGGTGTCGTCAAGCTCGCCGAACTGCAACGCCAGGGCTATGCGTATCTGCGGCCATAGTGCACAGTCTTGAGAAGGCCGGGAACAGCCAGGCTCATTGGAAATCCCTGGAGGAATTGCGGTGCCGCAAAACACGCTCTCGATCCCCGATCTCGCCGGCAAGGCGGTGCTCGTCACCGGCGCCTCGACTGGGATAGGGGCAGCATTGGCACTGGCCTATGCCGCGCAAAAAAGCCGGGTTGCGCTGCACTACAATTCGAGCCGGCAAGCAGCCGAGACACTTGCCGGCACCATCCGTGACGGCGGCGGCGAGGTGTTTCTCGTCCAGGGCGATTTTTCGGTGCCTGCCGATGTCGAGCGTGTCGTCGAGGACAGCGCTGGGCATTTCGGCCGGCTCGATGGCCTGGTCAACAATGCCGGCGGCATGCTCGGCCGCGTGCCTTATGCGGAGCAGACCGAGGCGCATTACGATGCGGTGATGGACCTCAACGCCCGCTCCGTGCTGACCGCCTCGCGCAAGGCGATACCGTGGCTGAAGAAACAGGGCGGCTTCATCGTCAACACATCCTCGATCGCCGCGCGCAACGGCGCCGGCGGCGGCGCCGGGCTCTACGGTTCGGCCAAGGCCTTCGTCTCCAATGTGACGCGCGGCATGGCCAAGGAACTGATCGGCTTTGGCATACGCGTCAACGCGGTGGCGCCCGGAACCATCGCCACCCCTTTCCATGAGCGCTATTCGACCGACGAACAGATGAAGGGCATGGTCGCCACCATCCCGCAGGGTCGCGCCGGCACGGCGCAGGATTGCGTCGGCGCCTATCTGTTCCTCTCCTCCGATCTCCTGAGCGGCTACATCACCGGTCAGGTGATCGAGGTGAATGGCGGCCAGTTGATGCCTTGAACCGCGAACTGCATACTGGCGGCTCGCATGCTGTCGGAGGCTTTGAAGGGAGACAAATGGAATGTACGGACTGATCGGCAAGATGCGGGCGACGCGCGGCCAGCGCGATGCTGTGATGGACATCCTGCGTGCCAGCACCGGCGCGCTGCCGGGATGCCTGAGCTATGTGATCGCCAGGGACCCGGCCGACGCCGACGCGATCTGGGTGACGGAGGTGTGGACGGACGCCGCCAGCCACAAGGCATCGCTGCAGCTGCCGGAAGTGCAGGCAGCCATCGCCGAGGCACGCCAGATGATTGCCGGCATGGAATTCCGCATAGAAACTCACCCCGTGGGCGGCTTCGGCCTGTCTCCCGCCAAGACCGATTGACGCCAAGGCGCGTCCACTTCGGCGCCGCTATCCCTTCGTCATGCATGCTCCAGGGCCGCGTCGGCGTCCATGACGATGCGCGCGCGTCCGGCATTCACGAGCAGCCGCATATGGTGATAGCGCATCAGATAGCGCGCCACGATGGCAGCCGCCGCCAGCCCCGCGAGCGCCCCCACGCCAAGCGCCCAACGCGGGCCGAAACTGTCGGCCACCCAGCCGACGATCGGCGCGCCGATGGGCGTACCGCCGAGCGTGATGGCCAGCAATATGGCCATGACGCGGCCGCGCATGGCCGGTTCGGTCGACAGCTGCACCAGGCTGATCGTCGAGGTGGTGACGGTCTGCGCGGAAACGCCGATGACGATGAGCGAGAGGCCGAACAGCCAGTAGTTGGGCATGAGCGCGGCCAACGCAAAGCCAAAACCGAAGACCGCCGCGCCAGCCAGAAGGAACACCATGCGGGGCTGCTCGCGCCGGGCGGCGAGCAATGCGCCGGCGACCGAGCCGATCGCCATCGTCGACGTCAGCAGCCCGTACTGGCTTGCCCCCGCATGAAAGACCGAGACGGACATGGTCGAGATGAAGATCGGAAAATTCAGCCCGAACGTGCCGATCAGGAACAGCATGAAAAGGATGGCCTTGAGGTCGGGACGGCCCCATACATAGGCAAAGCCCTCGACAAGACTGCCCTTCGTTCGCTGTGCTTTGTCCTTCAGGTGAAGCTCGCCGACACGCAACAAGCCAAGCGAGGCAAGCACGGCTGCAAACGACGCCGCATTGATGAGAAACACCCAGCCCGAGCCGACGGAAGCGATGAGGGTACCGGCGACGGCCGGGCCAATCATCCGCGCCGCGTTGAACGAGGTGGAGTTCAGCGCCACTGCATTCGACAGGTCGGCCTCGCCGACCAGGTCGGAGACGAATGTCTGGCGCGCCGGCGAGTCGAACGCGGTCGCGCAGCCAAGCAGGAACGCGAACAGATAGACATGCCACAACTGGACAAGCCCGGTGATGGTGAGCAGGCCAAGGCCGAGCGCGAGCAGGCCCATGGCGCCTTGCGTGACCAGCAGCAGCTTGCGACGGTCGAGATGATCGGCGGCAAAGCCGGTCCATGGCAAAAGCAAGATCTGCGGCGCGAACTGCAGCGCCATTACCACGCCCATGGCGGTCGCATTGTTGTGGGTCAGTTGGGTCAGCACCACCCAGTCCTGGGCGGTGCGCTGCATCCACGTCCCGACATTGGACACGATCGCGCCGCCGGCCCAGAGCCGGTAGTTGAAGCCGGCTAACGAACGAAACGTGCCCTTGGCGGGATCGCTCATCCGTCGACGGGAGAGTTACCGCCGTTGAAGCGGCCGAAGTGGCGTGCCGTAAACAATCCGATCAGGAGAGCCCCCAGTCCCAGCGCGACGACATCAGCCGTGGAGCGCAGATCGAAGTCGCCGACGCGGATCACCAGCAGATAGCAGATCACCAGGTTCAGGAATCCCCACAGCACATTGACGGTCGAGGAGGAATGCCCCTCGCCGCGCGGCGTGGCGAAAGGGCTTTGAAAGGGCCGCCCCATCACCCCGCTGACAAAATGCGGCACGGCATTCGTCAGGAAAGCGCCGCCAAACAGGTAGGATACATAATCGATCCATTGCATCGTCAGGCACTCCTTTTCGCCAAGAGATCGAGGATGTCCCGCGTCGTGCCGGTTTCACCCAGCCTCGGAAAGACATGCGCGATGCTGCTGGCATGGGTATCGAGATTGGTGTCGGTCATGGCATCGACGGCGAGCGTGACGTTGAAGCCGAGATCGCGGGCATGGCGCGCAGTCGCCTCGACGCCCATGCTGGTGGCGATGCCGACGATCACCACCTGGGTGACACCCTCGCCCTTTAGCCAGGCTTCGAGATCCGTGTTGACGAAAGCGCCCGCCGTGCGCTTGGTCACCGTGTGATCTGTCGGTTGCTGCTTCAGTTCGGGGACAAGATCAGCCCAGCCCTGGGGAAAGGCGCCTACGCGAGGTGGATGTTCGGTTCGACCAGGAGGCGCGCCGGCAACGTTGACGAGCACGACTGGCAAGCCGCGACTGCGGAACGCATCCGCCAGTATGCTTGCTTGCCTCACGACCTCGCTGGTCGGATGGGCGGTGGGAAACGCGACGATGCCTTTTTGCAGGTCGATAACGACAAGCGCCGTCTTCTGGTCAAGCGTGGTCACTGCCATGGTGTTCCTTTCGGCGACCGGAACGGCGCGCACATATGGATGGTGATCAGGAGGCGGCGAGCCGCTTGAGCAATTCGATGGCATCAGCCAATTGCTCCTGCTCCTCGCGATCAAGATTCGTCTGGATGGCGCGGAACAGCCAGTCCTGGCGGGCTGCGCGCCCGGCCGTAATCATCTCGCGGCAGGCGGGCGTCAGCGAGAGGATGGTCTGCCGGCCATCGCTCGGATCCGGTGCACCATCCACCAGACCGGCCACTTCCAACTTTGAGACGATGGCGCCCATCGATTGCGGGCGCATGTTCTGGGCCCGCGCCAGTACCGTGACTGTCGCTGGACCTTCACGTTCCAGATGCAGCAGCATCGACTTCTGCGAGGAGGTCAGGTCACCGACATCGGCCTGCTCACGCAGACGCCGTTTCAGCCTGCTGACCACGACCCGAAGCTCTTCCGCGACAGCCAGGGCGCGCGCGGCATCGGGATCATTCTGGTGGTTGCGATCATCATTCATAGCGACGTTCTCGCATATATGAATGTAAACTGCAAAGTTTACCTTCATATATGCAGTCACAAGGCCGTGATGCCCGCCTCCTGCATGGCAGCCCATCTCGTGGTCGATGTGGTGCTGAATCTTACCGCTCCCCGGAAAACTTCTCGGACAGGAAGTCGATGAAGACGCGCACCTTCGGCGAAAGGTAGCGATTGGACGGCCACAACATCCTGAACTGGCCGCTTCCATCGACATGCTCGTCGAGAAGGCTGCGCAAAGTGCCGGCGGCCAGCGCATCGCGCACCAGGAAATCCGGCATGCAGCCGATGCCGAGGCCGCTGATCGTCGCGCCCTTCAAGGCCTCCATATTGTTGCAGGTCAGCACGGTACGGGTCTCCACCTCCGCGCCCATGGTCAGCGGCCATTCCTGCACCTTGCCGCTGTTGGGAAAACGAAAGCGGATGCCCAGATGATACCGCAGATCGTCCGGCGTCGCTGGGACGCCATGGCGCTCGAGGTAGGATGGAGCCGCGCACAGATGCAGGCGGAAAGGACCGAGAGGCCGCGCCAGCAGCCGCGAATCCGGCAGGTCGCCGCTTCGGATGGCAACATCGATGCCCTCCTCGATGATATCGACAATGTGGTCGTTGAAGTCGATGTCGAGTTCGATGTCCGGATAGCGCGCCATGAACGCGGGCAGCACCGGCAACAGTATATGGTAGGTGACGATCGGCGTTGAGACACGAAGCCGGCCATGCGGCGTCTCGCGCGTTCGCGACAGCATCGCCTCGGCATCGTCTATGTCATCGAGGATGCGGCGGACCCGTTCATTGAACAGGCTCCCCTCCTCGGTCAGTCCGATCCGTCGGGTGCTGCGCTGAAGCA
Source organism: Mesorhizobium shangrilense (assembly GCF_040537815.1). Classification (NCBI taxonomy): domain Bacteria; kingdom Pseudomonadati; phylum Pseudomonadota; class Alphaproteobacteria; order Hyphomicrobiales; family Phyllobacteriaceae; genus Mesorhizobium; species Mesorhizobium shangrilense. The sequence goes on along the minus strand of NZ_JBEWSZ010000002.1, from coordinate 436,452 downwards.
GGCGCACGCCGAGTTCCTGCTCCAGCCTGGCAACACTCTTGCCGACCGCCGAGGCGGAGAGGCCGAGCACCCGGCCCGCGGCGACGAAGCTGCCGAGCTCGGCGGTACGGGCAAAGGCCAAAAGGCCGCTGAGACGATCCATAAATCCATCCATTCGAGCGTTTCATTCCGGGATGAATGGAGATTTACCACCATTCTGCTGGGAATGTCGCCGGCCTACCTTGTTGGCAGAGGTCAGCCGCAGGCCTTGCGATGCCGGCGGCCGCGAAAAATTCTCCTTCAGGACAGGAAAATCCATGACGTTAAAAAACCGATCCGCCGGCGCGGCGCAGCGCTGGCTCGTCCTTCTCTCGGTATGCCTGGCCGCGATGACGATGCCGCTGACCTTCATCGGGCCGGCTGTTGCCCTGTCGCGCATCGCCGGCGAATTGGGCGGCGGCCCGATCGAACTCAACTGGGTGACGAACGCCTTCATGCTGACCTTCGGCGCCAGCCTGATGGCGCTTGGCGCTCTCGCCGACAATCATGGCCGCAAGCGGATATTCCTGTCCGGCCTGTTCACCTATGTCCTCGCCTCGCTGGCTGCGATGCTGGCACCTGACATCGTCTGGTTCGATGTCTTCAGGGCGGCTCAGGGCATCGGCAGCGCGGCGGCATTTGCCGGCGGCGCATCGGCCCTCGCCCAGGAATTCGAAGGACCAACCCAGTTGCGTGCGTTCAGCCTGCTTGGCACCAGCTTCGGCATCGGGCTCGCCTTTGGGCCGATCGCTTGCGGCATGCTCATCGATGCCTTCGGCTGGCGTTCGATCTTCCTTCTCGTCGTCGGGTTGGCGGTCGTGGCTTTCATCCTCGGCGCGCGCCATCTCCGCGAATCCCGAGACCCGGATGCGGCAGGCGTTGACTGGCCAGGCGCCGCCACCTTCACGCTGGCACTCGCATCGCTCACCTATGGCGTGCTCGGCGCCCCGCAAAGCGGCTGGACGAGCCCCTTCGTGCTGGCACTGCTCACCGTTGCCGTGCTTTTCCTGGCAGCCTTCGTCGTCGTTGAACGGCGCGTGCGCCGGCCGATGTTGGATCTCACGCTGTTTCGCTATCCGCGTTTCGTCGGCGTTCAGCTTCTGGCCGCCGCCCCCGCCTACGCCTTCGTGGTGCTGCTGGTGCTGTTGCCGATCCGCTTCATCGGCATTGAGGGCATGACCGAGGTCCAGGCCGGGCAAATGATGATCAGCCTGTCGGGGCCCTTGCTGGTCCTGCCGATGCTTGCCGGCCTTTTGGCGCGCTCGGTCGCACCGGCCACGCTCTGTGGCATCGGCCTGCTCATTGCTGCGGTCGGGCTCGTCTGGCTCAGCCAGGTTCCGGCTGGCAGTCTCGCGGTGGTGGCTCCGCTCCTGGCAATCGGTATCGGCATCAGCCTGCCATGGGGGTTGATGGACGGGTTGGCCGTCAGCGTCGTGCCCAAGGAGCGCGCAGGAATGGCTGTAGGCATCTTCAACACCACCCGCATCGCTTCCGAGGGTGTAGCCCTGGCAATCGTCAGCGCGGCTCTTTCCGGTTTCACAGCCGCGCAGCTCGCCGCGCGAGGCGTTGCCTCGAACGCAACCGAAGCGGCCCAGTTGCTCGTCACCGGCAATCTTGGTTCCGCCGCGACGAAGAGCCTGCCGCAAGCCGACCAAGCCATGCTGGTCCACGCTTACGAGACCGCCTTCGACATCCTGCTGATGGTGTTGGCAACCGTCACCGTCGTGACCGCTATCGTCGTCTTCCTCGGTCTTCGGCGCGGACCGGCGTCTGAACAAGAGCCGCCTGCTCTGGAGGCGTGCCAGGAAGCGTAGCCGGCGATGTCAGGCGATCACCAGGCTCGAAATGAGATCGCCGTCCAGCTTGAAGGTCATGTCACCTTCGCCGTTGAAGCCATTGCCGGTGACGGCAATGCGCACGCGGCAGGCGCCCTTGGACGCGGCGATGCTGACGATGCGCAGCCTGGACTGAACCCCGATATTGTCGGTTTCGTTCCACTGGGCGATCTGCTGGCGGCCGCGGAACTTGCGACCCCAGTCGATCAGCACGGCATCGTTGGTGAAAATGCTCAGAAAGGCTTCCGTGTCACCTTCATTGGTCGCCTCGACAAAGCGGTGGATGGGACAGTTCGTATCCATCAGTCGAGCCGGTGCATGAGGTCGTCGTCCAGCCAGCGGGCGAAGAAATAGACCAGCTGCTTGTGCCACCATGGCCAGTCATGGCTGACATCGCCGCCCCAATAGTCGACCCAAGCGGGAATGTGCTTGTCGCGCAGGATCTGCTCCAGCGCCCGTGTCTCGACCAGCATGCGCTCTTCCCAGGCGCCCTGCCCGCAGCAGAAGATCAGCCTGAGCGCCTTCAGCCGGCCAAGCAGCTTCTGGTCGACAATGCCAGGCAGGTAGTCGAGCGGCGAGTTGAAGAAGATCTCGCCGTCGAGCGCCTTGCCGAAGAAATCGCGGCTCGAATAGACGCCCGACAGGGCGATGACGCCGCTGGCCAGTTCGGGAAAACGGAAGACGAAGTTCGACGAATGATAGCCGCCCATCGAGCAGCCGCAGAACAGCGGCTTCAAGTTCCGCCCGCCATTGGCTTTGGCGGCTGTCGACACCAGCTCCGGTAACGCCTCCTCGCGCACATAGCGGAAATAGGCTTCGTGGCGGCCGATGCGGTGGGCGGCATCGGCATGCTTGTTGAAGAAGGATTCCGAATCGATGCCGTCCAGCGTGAACAACTGGATGCGGCCGGTGTCGATGAAATCGGCAAGTGCTGCGACCGCGCCGGAATCCTCGAACTGGTAGAAGCGCCCTTGCGAGGTCGGGAACACCACCACCGGGCGGCCGGCATGGCCGTAACGCTTGTATTCCATGTCGCGGCCGAGGTTACGGCTGAAACCCTTGTGGTAGGAAATGTCCATCGGGCCTATGCCTCTTCCGCATGGATGTAATCGACGGCGGCGCGCAGCGCCTCTGGGTCTTTCGACCGCATCTGGTAGGCGTAATTTCCCATGGCGCGGCTGAAAACCTCTTCGATGGCCTGGTGGTGGACGATCTTGTCGCCATGCGCGGCCAGCACGTCCTCGTGACCATGCAGATACGCCAGGTGCCGCTTGCGGCTGGCATAGGCGGTGAAATACTTGCCCTCGTAGGGTCCGCCGGCGGCATCCTTCACCACCATGTCGGCCCACGCGGCATAGACGTCGATGTCGAACGTGTAATTGATGGCGTCCGTCATCCAGGCGCCGGGCGGACGCATGTTGACCTCGAGCGCGATGACACGGTCGTCCGTGGTCTGGAACAGCTCGATATGGAAGAAGCGCTCGCGAACGTCGAATGCTTTCAGAATCTTGCGGCCAGCCTCCTCGACTGCCGGGTTGATCCGGGGAAAGCAGATATAGCTCATATGCCGGTCCCTGTTGACCACATCCATCACGCTCTGGTCGTAGCGATGGCTGGCCGCGAGCACCACCTCGCCGTCCCTGTTAACCAGCCCGTCGAAGGTCACTACCAACCCCTCGATAAACTGCTCCATGACGAAGTTCACATTCGCCGGCTTTTCCTTGAAGAACTGGTCAAGTTCCCTGGCGCTTGAAATCTTGTAGGTGTTCGAGGCGCCGGAGCCGGAATCCGGCTTGACCACGACGGGATAGCCGACGCGGCGGATGAAGGTCATGGCCCCGGCGCGATCGGAGCATTTGCGCTGTGGGATGGTCTCGACGCCGCTCTTGCGGAAGAAAGCGCGCATGCGGCTCTTGCGCTTCAGGTTCTTCACGAAATCGAGCTTGGTGCCATAGATGTTGAAATCGGTGCGGATGTTGGCTTCCAGCTCCAGCCAGTGCTCGTTGAGCGACTCGAAGCGGTCGATGCGGCCCCATTTGTGGATGAAATGACCGATCGCCCGGAACACGGCGTCATAGTCCTCCATGTCGGGGATGCGGTAGTATTCCGACAGAGCCGCCCTCAGCTTGCCGTCCAGCGCATCGAAGGGCGCATCACCAATGCCGAGCACGGCGGCGCCGGCCTTCTTCAGCCGATCGCAGAAATCGGCGCCATTGGTGGGAAAATGCGGCGAGAAGAACACGAAGTTCATGGACGACCCCTCCTGGCCGGCGAGGCCGCGAGGCCTCGCCGGCCGCCAAGTGTGGCGCATTTGCCGCGCATGGGAAAGAGTGTCCAGCACGGACCGCCCCGCAGCCCACTTGCCTCCCCTTGGCGGCTCCTGTATGAGAACCGCCATGAACACGCGCGCGCCCTCCGTCGCTTCCCGTCAGACCGGCTTTGCCGGCCAGACCGCGCGCGCGCTTGCTTCCACCCTGCTTCTTCTCGGCCTTATCGGCGATCGCCGGGCTCGCTGAAGGAGCGCCCGGCGGTCGAACCGCCGCTCACGCGCATGCTCCTTGGCAATTCACAATCAGCGAATGAAATCTGGTAAAGGCGCCGCTCGGCACCAAATCCGCCTGAAGGCGGACCCGCGAGCCGCCGGGAGACAAGACAATGAACGCACGCGAAGACATCCGCTCGAATGCCGCGGCAGCCGGCAATGACGCGGCCAAGGGTAGGCCAAGCGGCATGCCCGACGCCGTCCGAAAATACCAACCCTATCCGACTGTCGGCCTCGCCGACCGCACTTGGCCCTCGAAGGTCATCGGCAAGGCGCCGATCTGGTGCTCGGTCGACCTGCGCGACGGCAACCAGGCGCTGATCGACCCGATGGGCCACGAACGCAAGGCCCGCATGCTGGCCCTGCTGCTCGACATGGGCTTCAAGGAAATCGAGATCGGCTTCCCGTCGGCCTCGCAGACGGATTTCGACTTCGCCCGCTGGTGCATCGAAGAAGGCAATGTTCCCGACGATGTCGACCTGCAGGTGCTGGTGCAGTGCCGTCCCGAACTCATCACCCGAACCTTCGAGGCGCTCAAGGGGGCGAAGACCCCGATCGTGCACTTCTACAATTCGACCAGCGAGTTGCAGCGCCGCGTCGTCTTCGAGAAGGACGTCGCCGGCATCAAGCGGATTGCCACCGACGCCGCCAAGCTGATCACCGACATGGCGGCAAAGGCCGGCGGCGGCTACCGCTTCCAGTACTCGCCGGAAAGTTTTCCAGGCACCGAGCTCGAAGTGGCGCTGGAGATCTGCAACGCCGTCACCGAAATCGTCAGGCCGACGCCCGACAACAAGCTGATCGTCAACCTGCCGTCGACGGTCGAATCCTCGACGCCGAATGTCTATGCCGATCGCATCGAATGGATGATCCGGCACCTCGATAATCGCGACAACCTGATCATTTCGCTGCATCCCCACAATGATCGCGGCACCGGCGTCGCCGCCACCGAACTCGCCTTGATGGCCGGCGCCGACCGCGTCGAGGGCACCTTGTTCGGCAATGGCGAACGCACCGGCAATGTCGACATCGTCAACCTTGCGCTCAACATGTACACGCAAGGCGTCGATCCGGAACTGGACTGCTCCGACATCAACCGGATGAAGGACGTCTACGAATATTCGAACCAGTTGCGGATCCCTGAGCGCCATCCCTATGTCGGCGAACTCGTCTACACGGCTTTTTCCGGCTCGCACCAGGACGCCATCAACAAGGGCATGAAGGCGCTGAAGAAGGCCAACACAAGCCTGTGGGAAGTGCCGTATCTGCCGATCGACCCGGCCGACGTCGGCCGCAGCTACGAGGCGATCATCCGCATCAACTCGCAGTCAGGCAAGGGCGGTATCGCCTATGTGCTGCAGGCCGACCACGGCCTCAACCTGCCGCGCAACCTGCAGATCGAATTCAGCCAGGAGATCCAGGCGATCACCGATGCGGAAGGCAAGGAAGTGCCGGCCAAGCGGATCTACGAACGTTTCCTCGAAACTTACGTCGACCAGCCGGGCGCGCGCCTGAAATTCCTCGACCATCACACCTACCCGGACACCGAGGTCAAGGGCCGGCGCGTTGTCGAGGCGGTCATCCTCGACAACGGCAAGGAGGTGACGATATCCGGCACCGGAACCGGCCCGATCGACGGCTTCGTCGACGCGCTGTCACGCCATGTCGGCGTGGAGATGTCGGTGCTCGACTATTCCGAGCATTCGATGCAGCGCGGCTCGAACGCCTCGGCCATCTCCTATGTCGAGATGGAATATCCCGGCGGCAAGCTGTTCGGTGCCGGCATCAACACCAACATCGTGGCCGCCTCGCTGGAAGCCGTGGTGTCCGCCGCCAACCGGATTGTCGGCCGCAAGGCCGGCTGATCTTCCACGGTCCGGACGAGATGTAGGCATCACTTGCCAACAGCCTGATTTTCACATGACCCGGCAGACCAGATCGGTTTGCCGGGTCAGGGTGTTGACCACCGGAAAATTATCCGGTGAGGTACGTGATCACATAATATGACCGCGCTTGTACGCTGGTGCCGGACCTATATGATCAGACCTTAACCTGTGCCGACTTCGAGAGGATCGACACTTGCAGCATACCCCGCCTGCCGCCCCCGCAGTGCGCGAAACACTTGAGCGACTGCTTGCCAGCGAAACGTTTGGAAGGTCCGAGCGCGCGCGCGAGTTGCTCCGTTACCTTGTCGAGCGCGAACAGGCCGGCGAAGCTGACAGGCTCAAGGGCTTCTCGATCGCGATGGATGTCTTCGGCAAGGACGGCGACTTCGATTCGTCGACCGATGCGGTGGTGCGCGTGCAGGCGGGCCGGTTGCGCGAGCTTCTGCAGCAGTATTTCGCCAGTGAGGGGATCGACGAGCCGGTCCGCATCGCCATCCCGCGCGGCGGCTATGTTCCAGCCTATGAGCTCAACGCCATCCGCTTGCCCGAGCCGGTAGAAGCGGTCGCCTCCCCGGCGGCTATTGCCACCCTGCCTGGACAGCCCGCCGACGCACACGTCAGTGCCGATGCAGCCGCTTTGCCGGTTCCGCCGGCAGCCGCGCCGGCGGTCTCGGTGCTCAGGCAGCTCCAATTCTTCTGGGCGGCGATCGCCCTCGTCATCGTCATGCTGGCGGTGCTTATCCTGCGGCAAGGCAGCGGCAACCTGCTGGCGGGTGGTGACGCGCCATCAACGATCGAGACCGCGGGAGCGACCAGCAGCATCTCGACGGCGCCGGTGGAAACTCTTCCTCTTGTCTACATCGCCATGAGGACCAGCAGCGCCGAGGCCGGCCGTGTCGCTGCCTCGCTGCGCGCCGGGCTGACCGGCTTCGACACCGTCAACTTCATCAGCCGTGACGCCGACAGGGTGCCCGATCCTGTCGCGGACGCCGCCAGCTTCGTCTTCGACATCATGCCGGGCCCGGACACGGGCGACCTCACCCTCGAGCTTCAGAGCGTTGCCACCGGTCGTGTCCTGATGTCACGCAGCCTGACTGCCGCCGACAGCGCCCCTTCCGCTGTCCAAGACAGCGTCGCCGCCATCCTGAGCTCAGCCGCCCCCGCCTCCGGCACCATCTATAATTATATCGAACAGAGCGACCTGCAGACCGACCTGACGCAATGCCTGATCCTGAACGACAAATATTACCTCGACCAGAACGACAAGACCCACGAGGCTGCCTATCGCTGTCTCGAAAGTCTCGCCAGCCGTGGTGCGAAGTCGTCGCTCGTCTATTCGGAGCTTGCCTCGCTACATCTCGAGGCGGTTAGCGACCATTACGCCTATCCGCCCGATGCGTCGATCGACAAGGCGCTCACGTTTGCTCATCGTGGTGTGCAGATGGGGCCGACCAGCCCCTATGCGCATCGCGCCTACGGCTACATCAATTCGCGTGTCGGCAACGCGGAACAAGCCATCAGTTGGATGCGCAAGGCCTATGAACTCAACCCATATGACCTCGCAATGGCCGCCGCCTATGGCTACGGGCTGATATTTGCTGGCAAATATGCCGAGGGAACGCCGATCATGGCCCACGCGGTGGACACGTCCAGCGGGCACCCGACATGGTGGGATTTCGGGCTCTTCGTCGGTGAATTCATGCTTGGCGACATGAAGAAGGCCGCCGCCGCCAGCACCGCGCTCAGAACCACGGCAGCGAAATCACATTATCTTGCCGCTCGGCTGATCAGCGCCAGAAGCCTTGGGCGCGACGCACTGGCGGCAAGGCTTCTGGACGAATTGACAGCCAAATTTCCGAAATTCGCGGCCGATCCGCGCGCGACATTCGTCGAGAGGCGATATCCCGCCGATCTGACCGACCGACTGGTCGAGGCCTTGCGTGCCGCCGGGCTCGGCGGCGCGAGCTGATATACGCCAACACTATCCTTTTTGGTTGGCCGACCAGTCGCGAAAATTTTACTGGCCATCTTGTTGGACATGGAGCAATCCAGCCACAATTGGCGTCCTGCTGTGTTAAAACCCATCTGATTTCATGATCTCATCACTTTATGCTGCGGAACAGGGCGTTGGCCCGAGGGTCATCGTGTTGCTGCACGGATTCGGCGGCGGCCATGATGTCTGGCGCGACGTGACCGCGCCTTTGCTGAACGGCGCGCGGACGCTGGCCTATGACCTGCCCGGCCATGGACTCTCGCTGGATTTTCCGGGCGCCGGCCCGGCCAAGGTGGCGGCCAATGCCATTCTTGCCGACCTGGCGGCGCGCGGTATAAAGCGGGCCCATATCGTCGGTCACTCGATGGGCGGAGCCGTTGCCGCGCTGATGGCGGCCGCGGAGCCGGCACGCGTGGCGTCGCTGACGCTTCTGGCTCCGGGCGGCTTTGGTCACGAGATCAACGCGGCATTGTTGCGCCGCTTCGCCGCCGCCGTGGACAAGGACGAGATCCGGGCCTGCCTAGCCGCCATGTCGGGTCCGCACCAGGTGCCCGCGGAACACACAGTGGATGTCCTGTTTGAAATGCGCGGGCGTCCCGGCCAGGCGGCAAGACTCGTCGAGATCGCCGCCGCCATGACCCGTGACGACCGGCAAGGCGTCATCCCGCGCCAATGGCTCGAGGCCTTGAACATGCCGGTGATGGTGGCCTGGGGCACCGATGACACCGTGTTGCCCGTCACCCAGGCCGATGACCTGCCGTCGCAATTTCACCTCCACCATGTGCTGGAGGCCGGCCACATGCTGGTCGAGGAAGCGCCCGACCTCGTCGCCGAAATCATTCGCCGCAACATGAACCGCCGCGGCCGGTCTCGTCGTCCAAACCTCGCCGCCGCGGCGGGCTGATCGCCCCCAGTTCCCACCCACTCTCGTCAGTGCAATTTGCCGGCGGCTGTGTTAACCGGGTGTTAACCAAACCGCGAGGCACACGCCGATGAAGGACGCAGGCGAAAAAATCACCCCCATCGATCCGTCGCGAAAACTGTCCGATGCCATTCGTGACGTGAAGAACGCTTTTGCCGACCGCGACGACGTCGTCGTCGATATGCGCGAGGCGCATCGCATGCGCCTCGAACTGCTTGCCGCTGAATTGGCGCCCGTCTTTGCCGATGTGCCCGCCGACATGGACAATTTCGACTTCGCCCTGTCGTCCGGCCTGCAGCCGCGCCTGTGGATCGACGCCGTCAGCCATGTCGCCATGGGCCGCGACCGCCGCACCTATCGCTTCCTCAAGGACACGAGGATCGGCCGCGTGGTGCTTGCCGAATCGACCGAGATGAAGCCGGTCGCCGACCAGGTGACGCGTTACGTCGCCGAGCGCGTCGTCGAGCGCCAGAAGATGATGGAAGGCGGCGCCGAGCCGGCTATCGTAGGTATAAGACGCACCGCGGTTCCGGAAGCCGAACCGCCGCTACGGTCGACCACGCGCGGCAAGGTCTGGTCCGCCTTCCTGTCCGGCCTTGGCCTGATCGCCGCCGGCGCCCTGGTCGGACTGGCCGCGTCGGTCGTGTTCTTCTGGGACCGTATCCTGGCGATGAAGATCAGCTTCTGACCAGCTGAGGCGCCGTCTCGACGCCAAGTTCCAGCGTCTGCAGGTCGCTGGGCGGTATGGACGGCCCGGTGAGGCCGCGCCGCGTCAGCCGTATTCGCCACCTGCCCTTTTCGCCTTCGATATCCAGCAGATTGTACTGCGCCGCCGGATGCTTGCCGCCCGGCGCCTGCCCCCCGGCGGCAACACCCACCACCGGAATTTTCAAGCCGCGCCCGCCGATGAACGACAGCGACGGCAAATGCGAGTGGCCGTGCAGGACAAGCTCCACCCCATGCCGGCGAACCACTTTGTGAAAGCGGGAAATGCCGAACAGCCGCTTGTGCTGCGAAACCGCGCCGCGCACCGGCGGATGGTGGATCATGATCACCCGGAACAGGCCTTGCTCCTTGGCTTGGTCGAGCATCGCGCCCAGCCGTTCCGCCTGGCCTTCCATGAAGAAACCGTTGGCCATGAACGGTGCCGTGGCGCGCGCCGTCGAGACACCGATCAGCGCGACATCGCCGCGCACCCGCAGATAGGGAAAGGCATTGCGGTCGATCGGCCCATCGACGCCATCGCCGGTCATCCACGCCGCCCAGGACCGGCAGATCTTGTCGAAGGCGCCAGGCACATAGGCATCGTGATTGCCGGGCACCACCGACACGTCATGCGGCGAACCCAGCGCCTCCAGCCAATGCCTTGCCATTTCGATCTCGCCGTCGAGCGCCAGATTGACCAGGTCGCCGGTAACAGCGAGATGATCAGGCCCGCTCGCCTTCATGTCAGCGACGATCGCGTCGATGACGGCGTCATGCATGTGGCGGCGGCGGTTGCGCTGCCAGTTGACATAGCCGAGCACGCGCTTGGAGGCGAGATCGCGATAGGATACATCGGGAAGCGGCCCAAGATGGACATCGGAAATATGCGCGAGCCTGAACATTCTTCCTTCATAGGCGACGCGCGTGCACCTTTCCACCCACGGTTTCGATACTGATGGCGACCGATCCCGAGACCGCTTTTCGCCAAACCGGCTGGCCGGGATTCAGGGGACGATTGTTCCACCTCTATTTCGTGCTGAGGCGCCCCATGACGCTTGGCGTGCGCGGCCTGATCCATGACGCTTCAGCCAATTCCGTCTTCCTCATCCGCCACACCTATGTGCCCGGCTGGCAGCTTCCGGGCGGCGGTGTCGAAGTCGGCGAGACGATGGCCGAGGCGCTGGCGCGTGAACTCGCTGAAGAAGGCAACGTCGCGCTGACCGCCCCGCCGATGCTGAAATCCATGCACTTCAACCGCCGCGCCAGCCGCCGCGATCATGTCGGCTTCTACCTGATCGAGAGCTTCACCCAGACGACGCCAAAGCTGCCCGACCATGAGATCGCCGAGGCCGGCTTCTTCCCGCTCGACGGCCTGCCCGAGGGCACGACGCCTGCGACATTGCGGCGGATCGCAGAGGTTTTCGGAGGGGAAGCGCCCTCGCCCTACTGGTAGGTCACGCCGCCTTCCCGAACCGCGCCCGGTCATGCGGCCCGCCATAGTCGAGTTCCGGGCCGACCGGCACGATCCGCGTCGGATTGATAGTCTCGTGGCTGCCGTAATAATGCGCCTTGATGTGATGCAGGTTCACCGTTCCGGCGACACCGGGGACCTGATAGAGGTCGCGCAGATAATTCGACAGGTTCGGATAATCGGCGATGCGGCGCAGGTTGCACTTGAAATGGCCGACATAGACCGGGTCGAAGCGCACCAGCGTGGTGAACAGCCGCCAGTCGGCCTCGGTGATGCGGTCGCCAACGAGGTAGCGCTGCTTCGAAAGGCGGTCCTCCAGCATGTCGAGCACTGAGAACAGGTCGCCGAAGGCTTCCTCATAGGCGGATTGCGTGGTGGCGAAACCGGCGCGGTAGACGCCATTGTTGACCGCCGGATAGACCAGCGTGTTGATCGCGTCGATCTCGCCACGCAGGTTCTCGGGATAGAAATCCAGGCCGGCATCGCCCCATTCGTCGAAAGCTGAGTTCAGCATCCGGATGATTTCGGAGGATTCGTTGGAGACGATGGTCTGCTCTTTTTTGTCCCATAGAACCGGAACGGTCACCCGGCCCGAATAGGCGGGGTCGGCCCTGGTGTAGATCTGATGCAGGAAATCGAGCCCGTAAAGCGTGTCGCCGGTCGCGCCGTCCTCGGCCAGGAATGTCCAGCCGTCAGCACCCATGAAATGATGAACCACCGAAACGGATATGATGTCCTCGAGCCCCTTCAGCGCGCGAAAGATCAGCGTCCGGTGCGCCCAGGGGCATGCAAGCGAGACATAGAGGTGATAGCGGCCGGGTTCGGCCTTGAAGCCGCGGCCGCGGCCTTCGGCGGGCGTGCCGTCGCGGGTGATCCAGTCACGCCATTGCGACTGCGAGCGCACGAACTTGCCGCCGCTCTCTCCGGTATCGTACCAGCGGTCCTGCCATTTGCCTTCGACCAGCAATCCCATGAAACATCCCTTTCGCGTTCGCACCCCATGTAGGATGTGCAGCGGCGATGCGGAAACCCACAGCGCTGAACAGATCGTCAATCCATAGGGCCAGCGAAAGGGTCGATTGCGGTGGCCGAGAATTGATGCTAGCGGAAAATCCGCATGTTCGACTTTGCTTTGATCCGGTTTGACCGACGACGAAAGGGCGCCCGCGCTTGATGAAGCGCTGACTGGCGAATGCTGCCGTTTGCAGCGAACCTTCCTCGCATACCGGAACGCAAAGACCATGAGCCTTGCCGACGTGAAATACCTGCCGGAAACCCCGGCGCATGACCTCCAGATCGAAGCCATCAATGACGAAGCCTTCGGGCCCGGCCGCTTCGTGCTGGCCGCCTACAAGATCCGCGAAGCCGGTGGCCATGAGCGGTCGATGTCCTTTGTCGCGGTCGACGGTGATATCGTCGTCGCCTCGGTGCGGATGACCCGCATCGCGGCCGGCGCCGGTCGCGCCTTGATGCTTGGGCCGCTTGCCGTTCGGCCAGCCTACAAGAACCTCGGCATCGGTCGCCGTCTGGTGGCGATCGCGCTGGAAGCCGCTGCCAAGGCCGGCGTGCCCGCGGTGATGCTCGTCGGTGATGAGCCTTACTACGGCCCGCTCGGCTTCAAGCGGATCCCGCGCGGACAGATTTCCATGCCACGCCCGGTCGATCTCGACCGGCTGCTGTCGCATGAGATCTTGCCCGGCGCGGTTGCCAGGCTCACCGGCGAAGTCTGCCATGCCGATCAGGCGCGGGTTGGCGCGCACATGGCCGCGATTGCCTGACCATCCGGGTGCTGTTATGCCGCCCTGGCAACACAGCCTGTTTGCCATCCGGTGGAGGAGATTGACATGAACCCGAGCGGCCACATTGCGATCGTCACCGGCGGCGGGTCGGGGCTTGGCGAAGCGACGGCGCGTGCTCTTGCCGCCAAGGGCGCCAAGGTCGCCATCTTCGACGTCGGCATCGAGCGGGCGGCAAAGGTGGCCGCCGATATCGGCGGCATTGCCGTCCAATGCGACGTCAGCAGCGCCGACAGTGGCGCGGCAGCGGTCGTGGAGGTAGCGGGCAAGCTTGGCGAACCGCGCATCCTCGTCAATTGCGCCGGCATCGCCATCGGCGTGAAGACGGTTGGCAAGGACGGCCCGCATCCCCTCGACCAGTACCGCAAGGTGATCGAGGTCAATCTCATCGGCACCTTCAACATGATCCGCCTCGTCGCCGACCGAGCCGCAAAACTGGAGCCGCTGCAAGGCGGTGAGCGCGGCGTCATCGTCAACACCGCGTCGGTCGCCGCCTACGACGGCCAGATCGGCCAGGCCGCCTATTCAGCATCCAAGGGCGGCGTCGTCGGCATGACGCTGCCGGTGGCGCGCGACCTCGCCCGCTCCGGTATCCGCGTCTGCACCATCGCGCCCGGCATCTTCAAGACGCCGATGATGGCCGGCATGCCGCAGGACGTGCAGGATTCGCTCGGCGCCGCCGTGCCCTTCCCGTCCCGCCTGGGCGAGCCTTCCGAATATGCGGCGCTGGCGCTGCATATCATCGAGAACCAGATGCTGAACGGCGAGACCATCCGCCTCGACGGCGCCATCCGGATGGCGCCGAAATAAAAGCTTGCCCTTGCCAAACCCGGTGCTATCGCCTGATAAGTGGATGAAGAAAATCAACTTAGCGAGACGAGGACCTTGGAAGATCGCAAGAAGGACGTAATTCGCGAAACCGATGCCGAGGCGATCCGGCTGGCGAAGACGTTGCTGCGCAGCGCCCGTTTCGGCGCGCTGGCCGTGATCGAGCCGGGCACCGGCGCACCGCTGGCCAGCCGGGTGGGCGTGGCCACTGACATTGACGGCGTGCCACTGATCCTGGTGTCGATGCTGTCGGCCCATACCGGCGCGATCCTTGCCGACCCGCGCTGCTCTCTGCTTGTCGGCGAACCCGGCAAAGGTGACGCTCTGGCGCATCCGCGCCTGACACTGGTCTGCCGGGCGGTTAGGCTTGAGCGCGGATCGAGCGAGCACGCCAACGCCGAGCGGCGCTATCTCAACCGCAATCCCAAGGCAAAACTCTATGCCGGGCTTGGCGACTTCTCGATCTTTCGCCTCGAGCCGGAGCGGGCCAGTCTGAACGGCGGGTTCGGCAAGGCCTATCTGCTCGAGCGCGCCGATCTGGTCACCACCGGACCGATCGTCGAGGAGCTTGCCGCGAGCGAACAATCGGCGCTCGACCACATGAACGCCGACCATCTCGACGCGATCGCTGTTTATGCACAGCATTTTGCCAAGGCGGCGGGCAACGGATGGACCCTCACCGGTTTTGATGCCGACGGCATGGACCTGGTATCCGGCGACGAGACCTGCCGGGTTTTCTTCCCCAGTCCACTGGAGGCGGCGAACAAATTACGGCATGTTCTGGTCGACATGGCCAGGATCGGCCGTGAGGCAGATTATTCACAGTCTGGCAGTTAATCGCGTCGGATCGAAAGCAAGCCTTGAGATTTGAGCGAAATGATCTACCTTTTATATCGACACTGAATCGCCAGCGCGATTTGACGAGTGAATCTATGGAACCAGACGCTATCGCCCCCATAGCGTCCGGTCAGCAGAAAGACATGGGGGATCGATGGTCTCGACAAAGCTAATCGCCAACGCCGAATCAGCGGCCGCCTTTCTCATGCTGATGGGCAATGAGAAGCGACTGTTGATCATGAGCTATCTCGCCGACGGCGAAATGTCGGTCGGCGCGATCGCCGAGAAAGTGATGCTCAGCCAATCCGCTTTGTCGCAGCATCTCGCCAAGTTGCGGGCGCTTGATCTCGTCGACACTCGCCGCGACCGGCAGATGATCTACTATTCCTGCAAGTCCGAGGCCGTGCATGAGCTTCTCGCCATGCTGGACGGCATTTTCGGCGAAGGTAAGGAGCCCGAGGCGGCGTATAGTCTTCGCCGCGCCAGGGCTTGACCAGGAAGCATCTTCACCGCTTACCTGCTGTGATTTTCAGAGCGAGGCCTCCTGCCGGAGGCCTCGCTCTGAAGCTTTGAAGCCATGCATCGTGCTTGCCGAGAGGTCGATTCCGATCTTCGGACCGATGCGCCGCCGAGGAACGCATGGTCCCCATTGGTATCGACGACCCGGATGACCCGCGCGTCGCCGCCTATCTCGACATCCGCGAGCGCGACCTCGTCGGGCGGCAGGGCCGCTTCATTGCCGAAGGCAAGGTGGTTTTGGACATGCTGCTTTCGGGCCTGAGGTTCTCGGCCGAATCGGTGCTGGTCCTGGAAAACCGCCTGGCCGGCCTTGCCGACACGCTGCGCAAGGCGCCCGCCGGCCTGCCGGTCTTTGTCGTGGCCGCTGAGGTCATGGACAGGATTGCCGGGTTCCACATGCATCGCGGGATACTGGCTATCGGCCTCAAGGGCACCGACCTGCCAGCAGAGGCCCTCTTGGATACCTTGCCGGCCCGCGCTCTGGTCGTCGTGGCCATCGGCATCGCCAATCATGACAATATGGGCTCGATCTTCCGCAACGCCGCGGCGTTTGGCGCCGATGCCGTGCTTATGGATGACACCTGCTGCGATCCCCTCTACCGCAAGGCGATCCGCGTTTCCGTCGGTGCTGCGCTGAAAGTCCCCTTTGCGTCCTTCACCGGCACCGCCGGTTTCACGGCAACGCTTGTTCGCCACGGCTTCGAACAATTCGCGCTCTCACCGCGCGGACAGACCGACATTCGGCAAGCAAAGGGAGCGGAACGCCTGGCCCTTTATCTCGGCACCGAGGGTGAGGGTCTGCCGGAGAACCTGCTAGCCCGACTGCATACAGTGCGGATTACCATGTCGGCAGGCTTCGACAGCCTGAACGTCGCCGCGGCGTCGGCCATCGCGCTGCATCATTTTTCGCAGCGGGGACGCTGACCCTCAGCTCGACGATTCTGCCTTCTGCAGTGCCCGTACACGGTCGGCAAGACTGCGTTCGCCGCTGGAAGGGCGCACGTCCTGCGGGGTTGCCAGCGCCTTGGCGATCGGCGAATCCGGCCCCTCGAGCTTCGCCGTCAGATTGACGACTTCCGCCGCCAGTTCGCTCATCTGTTCGCGCAATGCCGCGCTGGCATGGCTGGCGTCGTTGCCATTCGCGGCTTTCGTCGCCTCGAAGGCGGAAAGATCCGTCTTCAGCCGCTTGTTCTCGCGAGCCAGCGTCGTCAACCTGGCTTCCAGCCGCTCACGCTCGCTGTCGAGCCTGGCGATCGCCTTTTCGATTTCGTCGCCCTTGGCGCCTTTATCGACAGGATTGCCTTGCGCCTCGACCAGCCGCAAGGCTGGTGCATTGTCCGCGCCCTCGCCCTTCGCCTTCTCACGCAGCCGCATCAGCTCCTTTTCGCGGCGCTCGAGCTTGTCCTCGCGATCGGCAAGCGTGGCGAGCAGCCGCTCGATCTTCTTGTCCAACTCGCCGGTTCTCTTCTTTTCCGCCTTCAAGGCATCTCGCGCCGCCTTGCTCTCGGCAGCGATCTCCTGGCTGCGCCGGTCCGCCTCCTTGCGCTGGGCGCGCAACGCCGCGATGTCGTCGGCCAGCTTCTGCAATTCGGATTCGCGCGCCACCAGTTCGATCTGGCGGCTGCTGGAGGAGAAACTGGCGTCGTCATACATGCTCTCCAGCTTCTCGAGTTCCAAAGCCCGCTTCTCCAGCTTGCGCTCTGTCTCCGTCATCCTGTCCGACAAGCGCTGCAATTGCTCCTCGCGGTGCCGCAGCGCCTCGTTCTTGGCCTCCAGTTCGGAAAGCGCCTCGTTCTTGTCCTTGCGCTCGACCGCGAGGCCTTTCAGCGCTTCCCGTGCGCGGCCGATCTCGACGAGTTGTTCGGCGGACTTCGCGCGCAAGGACTTCACATCGATTTCAAGCCGGCGCGTTATCATGGCGTACTCGGCGCGGATGCGGTCCTTGTCGGCCTGGATTTCGGGAAGCGTCAGCGGCATGGAACCCTCGACGCGCCTGCGCGTCAGCGCAACCGCGCGGCGCCAGATTGCCGGCGCCACCAGCAGCGCCAGGAAGCCGGCAACGAGAAAGCCAAGGGCGAAGAACAGGATCGACTGAACCAAAGCGACAACCCGTATGGACGGCAACCAACAGCCAGAGCAGAACTGTGCCACGTTCGCATGACGGAAATCCAGCGCCGCGGCAAGAGTCTGCCGCGGCAATTGGTCGGATTCACGGCCTCAAGGATGGGATCCCGATGCCAAACCACACGCGGCTCAGAACGGATTCCAGGTCGCCCGCTCGGTCAGCTTGAGATAGCCGAGATTGATGCCCAGCCTGGCGCCGACGCCGGTACGGATCGGAATCAGCAGCACATTGTTGTTCTTCAGCACATTGAAGCCGACACCGGCCACGACATAGGCGGAACCGGCCACGCCGCCATAGCGGTTGTAGAGGTTGCCGACATCGTCGAGATTGTAGACCAGCATCATGACCCGGGAGCCCTCGCCACCGAAATCCCAGCCGAGCGACGGTCCCTGCCAGAATACTTTGTGATCGCCGGCATTCTTGGTGTAGAGCGTGCCTTCGCCATAGGTCAGGCCGCCGATCAGCGCACCCGAACCTTCCTCGCCCAGCAGATAGCCGTTGGGCAAGCCGTAGGAAGCGAAAATCTTCTCGACGACGGTCGCCAGACCGCCTGATGTCGCGCCGAAGAATTTGTGACCGGAATCTACGATCTCCTGAGCAGTGTATTCCTGGGCCCGCAGGGCCGAGGTCGAAAAGACGAGAACACCCATGAGCGCAATCGTCATTGAGATGACACGGAAAAAAGTCCGGCCGTTATATCGGGAAAACATGCTTCCAATCTCCGTCATGGAGCACTTTCGCCGACGCCTCGCACCCGCACGGCTCTTTGGCGGCCGTTAAGGATGACTGTTACGGGCAAACTATGCCGTAATTCTTTTTCAACCATTAAGCTCTCACATGAACGTGGCGGTTCGAAGGCTGGTTTCGCACCGCTCAGGCAGTCGTACCCTGCGTGAACGCACCATTTTTCGATAACGACAATTTTGGTTTTGTTGCTGCTCGCACGGGCACTGTGTATTCAGGGTCCCGGGGAGAAAAGCGTGATTCGTGTCGGCAGGCGAGACAATCGATCGCTCGGCCATGAATTGTGAAGTTTTGCAGGGATTTTCGCCGATGTCCGATCTGTTCACCCTTTCCGCACCCGACCTCGCAGCGCTTTTGTGCAGCCGGGTCTGCCACGACATCATTTCGCCGGTTGGCGCCATAAACAACGGGCTTGAGTTGCTCGACGAAGGCGGCGCCGACGAAGACGCCATGAAGCTCATTCGCCAGAGCGCCAGAAACGCTTCGGCCCGCCTGCAGTTCGCCCGTATCGCCTTCGGCGCCGCAGGCTCCGCCGGCATGCTGATCGACACCGGCGACGCCGAGGCCGTGGCAATCGCCTTCCTCAAGAACGAGAAGCCCGAACTGATCTGGAACGGCACCCGAGCGCTGCTGCCCAAGAACAAGGTCAAGCTGCTGCTCAACCTCCTCCTCGTCGCCAATGCCGCCATTCCGCGTGGCGGCAAACTGACGGTCACGCTCGAGAATCTCGAAACCGAACCACGCTTCGCGCTTGCCGCCAGCGGCCCGATGCTGCGCGTGCCGCCAAAGTTCCTGGAACTGCATTCCGGCAATAAGCCCGAGGAACCGATCGACGCCCATTCCGTGCAGCCCTACTACACGCTGCTTCTGGCGCGCGAAGCCAACATGACGATATCGATCCACGCCACGGCGGAAGAAATCGCCTTTACCGCAGCCTGAGATTTTCAATCAAAGGCGCTGTCCTGAAGGTCGCAAAACGGCTTTCAGGATCGCATTTTATCGTCCGAAAGAGAAATAGAAGTATTCTCTTCGGGCAATACCTTCCAGGGCATTGCAATCCATTTGAACCAGATTCTTTCGTCAGACTGTCGAAAGCATCGGTGAATAAATCGCATCAAAGAGCATCTTTGCAAAAATTTTACCTAATGGCTTTTCAGCTTCTTTACCAGATTGTTCTAGCGTGGCGCCCAGATGCCCCGCTGCCAGATCGTCCACATGGCCCAGATCGTCCACATGGCAAAGAGGACCCCGAATGAAACGCTGCATGTTCGTCGACGATTCAAGCGTCATCCGCAAGGTTGCAAAGCGCATCCTTGGCGGCTCCGACATGATTGTCATCGAAGCGGCCAGCGGGCTTGACGCGGTCGAGATGTGCGCAGCCGACATGCCCGATGTCATTGTCGTCGATGGCGCCCTGCCCGACATGCAGGCCGTGGATTTCATCCGCCGCGTGCGCGCCATGGAAGCCCCGGTGACACCCCAGATCCTGATTTCCCTGGTCGAACTGGACGTGGGTTCGATCATGCGGGCCAAGCGCGCCGGCGCTCAGGGCTACCTGCTGAAGCCGTTCAACCGGCCGCAGCTGCTCGAGCGTTTCCGCACCTTGAAAGTCGCCGCCTGATTCACGCAACCATCAACGCATAAAAGCAAAACCCGGCCAAGGCCGGGTTTTCATGGGGAACGAATCGAACGAGCGGTTTTCGCTCAGGCGCTGACGCGAATATCTTCCGGTTCGCGCAGCACATAGCCACGACCCCAGACCGTCTCGATATAGTTCTGGCCACCGGAAGCCGCGTCGAGCTTCTTGCGCAGCTTGCAGATGAAGACGTCGATGATCTTCAGTTCCGGCTCGTCCATGCCGCCATAAAGGTGGTTGAGGAACATTTCCTTGGTGAGTGTGGTGCCCTTGCGCAGCGAGAGCAGCTCCAGCATCTGGTATTCCTTGCCGGTCAGGTGCACGCGCTGTCCGCCGACCTCGACGGTCTTGGCATCGAGATTGACGACCAGGTCGCCAGTGGTGATGACCGACTGAGCATGTCCCTTGGAACGGCGCACAATGGCGTGGATTCGCGCCACCAGCTCGTCCTTGTGGAACGGCTTGGTCATGTAGTCGTCGGCGCCGAAGCCAAGGCCGCGCACCTTGTCCTCGATGCCGGCCATGCCGGACAGGATCAGGATCGGCGTCTTCACCTTGGACAGGCGCAGTGTTCTCAACACTTCATAACCCGACATGTCCGGGAGGTTGAGGTCGAGAAGGATGATGTCGTAGTCGTAGAGCTTGCCTAGATCGACCCCCTCTTCGCCGAGGTCCGTCGTATAGACGTTGAAACTTTCCGATTTGAGCATCAGCTCGATGCTCTGTGCGGTTGCACTGTCATCTTCAATCAGCAGAACACGCATTTCATTCCCCTTTTCTGCTGCCGGACCATTTCGCGACCCATCGGGCCGGTAGCAGTGATTGCCTAGTGCAGAGGCTGCCATCGAATGGTTAACAAAACCTAATTCCGCATCCATAACGGTACCAGATTTTTTAACCCCTTTCTACACCCTCTTGAATCTAATAATGAATCACAGACCCAAATCGCTAATGCAACACATTAATAATCCAGCCTAAGTGACTCAAGGGACTCATCGGCCGCGCTCCGCATCGCTAGCCGGAATTTTTACCCGGCCTTAAGTCCTGAGCCGTATGATTAACAATGCCCGTAAACGAATGGTTACCGCCGGCAAAAAACTTTAGGATTTTGTTTCCCATAGTTCGGGGAAAGCCGGTGGACACGGGTGACGCTTGGGCCTTTCTGAGCGGATTGGACGATATGTGCGGGTGTGCGTTTCCGGGAGTACCGAATCATGAAGTCACGTGAAAACCTCGTTCGTCTGAAACAGTTTCAGGTGAACGAGAAGCGCCGGCAGCTGCTGCAGCTCGACATGATGATTGCCGAGTTCGAACGCATGGCCGTCGAACTGGAGCTTCAGATCACCGCTGAAGAGAAGAAGGCTGGCATCACCGACATCAACCATTTCGCCTATCCGACCTTCGCCAAGGCGGCGCGCTTGCGCCGCGACAACCTCAGAAATTCGCAAAGCGACCTCGCACAGCAACGAAGTGCCGCCGAATCACTACTCGGCGAAGCTGAAGCGGAGCTGTCCAAGGCGGAAATGCTGGAGTCGCGCGACACCAAGATCCGCGACACGGAAATTGGTGGCCGCAGCGCCATGATTGGCTGAGGCAAGAGTCGCCGCGCAAGCGCCGGCGACTGGCGATCCGAATGGCTGAATCAGGGGCGCATGCGTCGCCCTACTGCATGTCGCCCGAAAGCAGCCCCGGTTTTGGGCGAACGACATGCATAAGAATCAAGAACCTGATGTGGGTCGCATGAATCTCTTCAGACGCGACACGTTTTAGGCAGCTTCCCCTTCCATGATCGCGCGGGCTCGCGCCTCCTTGATGTCGGGCGCATGCTGTTCCGACCAGGCCCTTATCTGACTGAGCAACCCCGCCAGGTTCTGGCCGAGTTCGGTGAGCTCGTACTCGACGCGCGGCGGGATAACCGGGAAGATTTCTCGCCGCACAAGGCCGTCGCGTTCGAGGACACGCAGCGTCTGCGTCAGCATCTTTGGTGTGATACCCTCGAGCTTGCGGGCAAGCTCGCCATTGCGCATCCGGCCCCGCCGCAGCGCGCACACCACCAGGTAAACCCATTTGCTGGCCAGCATCTCCAGCACCGTGTGCGACGGACACGTGCGCCGGTACGCATCATAGCCGAATGGGGAACTCTCTTCACTATCCATAGGGTGCCTATATATAGAAAAGGTACATACTAGACAAGAGATTATTACTATCCGAATGATAGTGGCACATGAACAAGCAGGAGACTTCCATGCGTGCCATCATCCAGAATTCCGTCGGCGGACCCGACGTCCTTGTCATCGCCGATCGTCCCGACCCACAGCCCAAGGCCGGCGAAGTGCTTGTCCGCGTCAAGGCGGCCGGCATCAACCCGGTCGACGGCGCCGTGCGCGCCGGCTATTTCCCGCTGCTCGGCGAACCGCCCTTCATTCTCGGCTGGGATGTATCGGGAACCGTCGAGGCGCTAGGCCCGGACGTGACAGGCCTCAAGGTCGGTGATGCCGTGTTCGGCATGCCGCGCTTTCCCAAGCAGGCGGCGGCCTATGCCGAACTGGCCGCAGTGCCCGCGGATGAAATGGCCCCCAAGCCCGCAGGCATCGATCATGTCCACGCCGGGGCGCTGCCGCTGGCGGGGCTGACGGCCTGGCAAGGCTTGGTCCGCCATGGCGCATTGAAATCGGGCCAACGCGTGCTGATCCATGCCGCGGCCGGCGGCGTCGGGCATCTGGCCGTGCAGGTCGCCAAGGCACTGGGCGCCTATGTCATCGCCACGGCGAGCCCCGAAAAGCTGGATTTCGTCCGTTCGCTCGGCGCCGACGAGGTCATCGACTACACCAAAGGTGATTTCACCGGCAGCGTTGGCAATGTCGACCTGGTGCTGGAGACCGTGGGCGGCGATCATGCCGAACACTCGTTGAAGGTGATCAAGGCGGGCGGCGTGCTGGTTTCGCTGCTCAATGTCAGCGACGCGGCCAAGGCGCAGGCCAAGGAAAAGGGCATTCGTGTCGAGCGCATGTCCGTGGTGCCCGACCGCGCCAGTCTTATCGAACTTGGCAAACTGATCGACGAAAAGAAACTCGTGGTCCACGTGGCCAAGACGTTTCCGCTCGATCAGGCGGGTGCGGCCCATAGCTTTCTCGGCACCAGGCCGATCGGCAAGGTGGTGCTGACGGTCTGAAACAAGAATCGTCGCGGCGAAACAAAAGGGCGCGGATACCGCGCCCTTTTTCTTTGTCAGACCAGCCTAGTGTCGATATTGCTGGATGCGCGTCGTGCGCAGCCCGGCAAGGCCGTATTCATCGATCGACGCCTGCCAGGACAGGAATTCCTCGGTGGTCAGCTTGTACCGCTGGCACGCTTCTTCAAGGCTCAAAAGCCCGCCGCGCACCGCTGCAACCACTTCCGCCTTGCGCCGGATGACCCAGCGACGCGTATTCGTCGGCGGCAGATCGGCAATCGTAAGAGGGCTGCCGTCAGGCCCGATAACATATTTGACTCGCGGTCTAACCAGATCGGTCATCGTACTCTCTACAAAAAACTCAAAGACCCAATCCCCACCACGTTACCGCCACAGCTTTAAAAATTGCCTAAGCAGACCCTAATGACTAGGTAAGGATCATGAACGCTGCGTTAGTCTTTTCGCCGGCATTTGAACCATCTGCCGACATGTGAGGAATTCGCCCGTGAAAATCGGCGCGACCTCAAAGCTGGCGCGCCCGGAAAGCTTGACCTATATTCCGGCCATCGGCATTCAGCGCCGTGCAGAATGAAAGAACCATGAACAGTCTCGATCTTCCCGGACGCCCTGAAGATACCCGCATCGTCGTTGCCATGTCGGGCGGCGTCGATTCATCGGTCGTCGCCGGCCTTCTCAAGCGCGAGGGCTATGACGTCGTTGGCGTCACCCTGCAGCTTTATGACCATGGCGCGGCGACACACCGGGCTGGCTCCTGCTGCGCCGGGCAGGATATTGATGATGCCCGCCGCGTCTCCGAGACCCTCGGCATTCCCCACTATGTGCTCGACTATGAAGAGCGTTTCCGCAAGGCGGTCATCGATCCGTTCGCCGAAAGCTATGTTGCCGGCGAAACGCCGATCCCATGCGTCTCGTGCAACCAGACGGTCAAGTTCGCCGACCTTCTGGCCACAGCCAAGGAACTTGGCGCCGACGCGCTGGCGACGGGCCATTACATCCGCTCCGGCGCCAACGGCGCCCACCGCGCGCTGTTCCGGCCGGTCGATGCCGACCGCGACCAGAGCTACTTCCTGTTCGCCACCACGCAGGCTCAGATCGACTATCTGCGCTTTCCGCTCGGCGGCCTGCCGAAGCCGCAGGTTCGCGCCATTGCCGAGGAGATGGGGCTGACGGTGGCCGCCAAGCAGGACAGCCAGGACATCTGCTTCGTGCCGCAGGGCAAATATTCCGACATCATCGCCAAGCTGAAGCCGACCGCCGCCAATCCGGGCGACATCGTCCACATCGACGGCCGCGTGCTCGGCCGCCATGAAGGCATATTGCGCTATACGATCGGCCAGCGCCGCGGCATTGGCATCGCCTCGGGCGAGCCGCTCTACGTCGTCCATCTCGACGCAGAACGGGCCCGCGTCGTCGTTGGCCCGCGCGAGGCGCTGGAGACGCACAAGATCTATCTGCGCAACATGAACTGGCTGGGCGACGGTTCGCTGGCCGACATCCCGCCGGCAGGGCTGGAACTGTTCGCCAAGGTCCGCTCGACCAGGCCGCCACGTCCGGCGATGCTGCGCCACAAGGCCGGCGTCACCTCGGTCGAATTGGCCGACGGCGAGTCCGGCATCGCGCCGGGACAGGCCTGCGTGCTCTATTCCGACGACGGCAACGAGGCCCGCGTGTTTGGCGGCGGCTTCATCGAGCGTTCCGAGCGCGGCGCCGAGGCCGAGGCGATGCTGAGCCGGCTCGCCGCCAGGCCGGCGCAGATTCCCGCCGAATAGGCAGGCGGCAAGCGTTACGACCTGATCCGTTCGAATCGGATCAGGCGCCTGGTGCAATTACAGGAAAAGTGCGTAGCGGTTTTCCGTCCGGAATTCCGTTAAAATAGGGAGATAGAGCGGTTCTGCGTTTCCGTGAAACGATGAACCACTCTAGTGCATGTCGCCCAAAAGTGCGCAGCGGTTTTGGGACAACGACATGCATAAAAACAAAGCCCTAGAACGCGTCGGCATGAATCCGTTCAGACGTGGCGCGCTTTAGTCTAGAGCAGCGGCGTTTTCTTTCAGGGATTGGACCTGCTGTGGGTGACGGTGCCCGCGGTCAGGATCCGCAGCACCCTGATCGCTTCCTCGCCGCTGGTGCGCGGTTCGGCGCGGGTCTCGATGCACTGGATGAAATGTTCGAGTTCACGCGTCAGCGGCATGCCCTCGCCCACCGCGACATAGGACGGCTCATTGGCGGTGAACGCCCACTGGCCGCTGTCCTGCCACACCGCGTGGCGGTAGACGGCAAGCTTGCGCTCCCAGGGCTCGACATCGTCGAAGACAGCCATCGCCTTGGTTCCGACAACAGTCAGCCGCCGCTCGCGATAAGGGTTGAGCCGCGACGCGAAGAGATGGCCGCGCAGGCCGTTGGGAAAGCGCATGTGCAGATGCGCGAAATCGCTGAGATTGTCGAGAAGGGCCGCGCCCTCGCCGCGCACTTCGATCGGCTCGGTGCCGGTGATCGCCAGGATCATCGACAGATCATGCGGCGCCAGGTCCCACAGCGCGTCGTTCTCGGTGTGAAACTTGCCGAGCCCGAGCCGGTGCGAGTGGATGTATTTGACCTCGCCCAGTTCCCCCTTGTCGATCAGCGTCTTCAGCATCTCGAAGGCGGGGTGGAAGCGCAACACATGGCCGACCATGAAGACGCGGCCATTGTCCTTGGCCGCCTGCACCGAACGCTCGGCGTCCGCGACCGTCAGCGCGATCGGCTTTTCCACCAGCACGTCCTTGCCGTGTTCGACGGCGCGCACGGCGAGGTCGGCGTGGAATTGCGGCGGCAGCGCCATGACGATTGCGTCGACATCGTCGCGAAGGAAAAGCTGATCAGGCTCGATGGCCAGGCAATCCTGCTCGCTGGCGAAACCTTCCGCGCGGGCGCGGTTGGCGTCGGAAACGGCATGCAGGGCGCCAAGCGCCTTGAGGGTGCGGATATGGTTGCTGCCCCAGTATCCGCAACCGAGGACTGCTATGCGCGGCTTCATCGTGTTGAACTCGAAATATTCGTGGCCGAGACATAGCGGCGTGCCCCGTCGAACTCAACCCCGGCACCTGTGCTGAAATGCCTGGGCAGGGAAGCTTTTCGCGAATGACAATATGCCGGCGTACTGGTTGCTTCGATGCTTGACAGGCTTACCCTCCCAACCTTATATCCGCCCGACCTTGGTGAACGCCTCGACATGCCTTTCGATTTAAGGCGGATTTCGGGCCTTTCACCGCCCTGGCGGGGTAGCTCAGTTGGTTAGAGCACGGGAATCATAATCCTGGGGTCGGGGGTTCAAGTCCCTCTCCCGCTACCAAAGTTCTTGAAGAAAATCAGACATTTATCGAAACATGAGGCAGCTGGCCTGCCTTATGTTTCGAATTCTCTCATAGCACACAGCATTCCTGCACCATTTCCCGATCCGCTTAGCTATGGCTACGACGGTCCACAAAATGGCCATCGTTCGGCGGCGATCAAACCGAAGGTGACGAATCTCAGCGCAATCCCCTCCCAATCAAGGAATTGAGACCTGTTATTTCGCCTCTGTAGGAGAAAATATCCAGGCGGCGAGGCTGAATTGAGTATGCTGCGGGGTTCTTACGGGAAAACTGGAGTACACTATGTCCCGCTTCTGCCAGGGGAAGGCCATCGCAGCCACCCTGCAATCCCATTCGAAGCACCACCGCGACGCGGCTGGCAGCACCGTTGACGAAGCCTGCATCGCACTGACCGAAGAATAAAGGCCACCCGTTCAGGAAGGCAGTAGACATTGGTCCGACCCGAGCCAAAGCATGAGGAAAACCGCAGCCGAGTCTGCATTTGACAATTCTTGCTGGAGGCTCTGGCGGATAGCGGCGGCAAAGCCGCTCGGCAAGAGACCTACTTCTTCGCCAGGGAGAACTGGAAATTCACGCCAGCGAAAATCTGCCAGACAGGGTTTCCCCTGCCTCTGCTGAAAACCGTGTATTGCGGCTCGACGAACGCGTTCATGGTGACCTTGTCGCTGACCTGGAAGACTTTGCCGATGCCGAACCCGACGGGGATCGCGTAGTCGCCATTTTCGAGGCCGAAGTTCCAGGTTGCGGAGGATCGCAGGTAGAAACCGTCCTTGAGGTTGTAGTTCACGATTGGCTGAAAGGTAGCTGTCGATACGTTCTCGCGGTCACTTTGGCCGGCGAATGAAGCTTGATATGTCGCAAGCCCCCCGAGCAGGCCCCAGCTTTGCGGGGCGATGACCAGGCCAACCGCCCCGGCCTGCCATTTCCCGGCGCCGAGCGCCTCATCGGTTGCGGTTGGCAGGACGACGAGGGGACCGGCGCCGAATGAAACGGTTTTCCCCGGGAAGACGAAGATATCCATGAGCGTCAGATCGCCCAGGCCCGTCACATAGCCGTCCGGAAACTCCGGTGCCGTGGCGATCGGCAGGGTGAAGCGAAGCAGCTGCGGCGCGCCAAACAGGTCCGACGGGATCAGCCCGCGGAGCAGAAACTGGTTTGCATAACGATCCGGAACATCCTTCAATTCCGGAACAACCTGTGAGCTCAGCCCTCTTTGAGGGCGAGCACAGGCTGATGCCCCCCATGCCCAGCAGCTTCTCACAATCTGGGCTGCCTCCGGCCGCCATCGGCCGCGGCCCTTGTCGAGCAGGCAGAGGGTTGACAGGCCACCGCTCCTGCGATTGTATATTGAAAATATATTTTCGATATATGGCAACCAATGCTCGCAAGCGCACCCAAGAAACGCCAAAGCGACACCGCCTATGAGGGGCTGCGGACCGCCATCATTCGCGCCGATTTGAAACCCGGCTCGCCGATCAACGAACGTGAATGCATGGAAATGCTCTCGGTCGGGCGCACGCCGCTGCGGGAGGCGCTGCAGCGTCTCGCGCAGGAGGATCTCGTCCTGTCGGTGCCGCAGCGCGGCTATTTCGTGTCGGCGACATCGGCTGCCGACTTCTTCCATCTGCATGAATTCCGCCTGCACTCGGAAATCCTTTCCGTGCGGATGGCCGCCGTGCGCATCACGCCGGCGCAGCTTGCCGAGTTCGCGGCGCTGATGTCGGAGGCGCGGGCCGGAGTGGACGAGCGCCAGCCGGACATAAACTGGCATCTCGGCATCGACGAACGCATGCATCGGCTGGTGGCACAGGCGAGCGGCAACCATTATCTCGCCCAGGCTTTGACCCGCCTCTACGCTCTGTCCGTGCGCAGCCTCTACGTCTCGCATATGCCGGTCACGCTGATGCAGGACGAGCTCGACAATTTCGACGCCATCCGCTCGGCGCTGGAAGCGCACGATCCCGACCGAGCCGAGCGGGCCATGCGCGATCACCTGACGATCAGCGGGGTGGATGTGGTGCGCCCCGCCAAGGTGCCGCCCGCTCGGCAGACGACGGAGGCGTGAGATGAGCCAGCGAGCATACAGCCTGACCACGCTGGCGATGCTCGCTCCCTCGCTGATCATGGCCGTGCTGCTGCTGGCCATTCCGCTGTTCATCGTCGTCGCCTACAGCTTTGCCGGACGCGACGCCTATGGCGCCGTCGTCACCGGCTTCTCACTCGACAGCTACCGCGAACTGTTCCAGGCGACCTACCTGCCGATCTTCCTCAATTCGCTGCGCCTAGCCCTCGCCTCCACCGCAATCTCCGTCCTGCTTGGCTACCCGATCGCCTACTTCATCGTCTTCCGCGCCGGTCGCTATGCCACTCTGCTGCTGGCACTGCTGCTCATTCCGTTCTGGGTCGATTTCATGATCCGCATGTCGAGCTGGATGGTGTTGCTCGGCCGCAACGGCACGCTCAATGGACTTCTGACCGGAGTTGGCATTGTCGATGAGCCCATCCGCATGATCGGCACCTATCCGGCGGTGCTGGTCGGCATGCTCTATGCCTTCCTGCCGACCACCGTCCTGCCGATCTATGCCTCGCTGAACAGCATCGACCGCCGCCTGATCGAGGCCGCCAACGACCTCGGCGCCAGCCCTTTGGAGGCGTTCTGGCGGGTAACCTTTCCGCTTTCGCTGCCCGGCGTCATGGCGGCAATCCTGTTCGTCTTCGTGCCAGCGATGGGCGTCTATGCCATTCCTGTTCTGCTCGGCGGCGGCAAGAGCATCATTCTCGGCAACCTGATCGTCCAGCTGTTCCTCGAATTTCGCAACATCCCGCTCGGCGCGGCCGTGTCGGTGGTGATGCTGGTGCTGTCGTCGGTGGTGATCATCTTCTACATGCGGCTGCTCAGCCGGGTCGAGGCGGCGCGGGCATGACAAGATTCCGTCCGTCATCGCTGTTCGTCCCGGTATTGACATTTGCCGGCTATGTATTCCTGTTCGCACCGCTGGTGATCCTGGTCGCCTATTCGTTCAACAGCGGCCGCTCCACGGTGGTCTGGACCGGGTTCTCGCTCGACTGGTACGCGCAGGTCTTCAGCGACCGCGGCTTGCAGGCAAGCATCAAGGTCAGCGCCATCGTGGCGTCCATCTCGGCGCTGTTGAGCACGGTGATCGGCACCAGCGCTGCGCTCGCGGTCGTGAAGCGGAAATTCCCCGCCAAGAACCTGTTCTCCACCGTCCTGATCGCGCCACTGGTTCTGCCCGAGATCGTGCTGGCGGTCGGGCTGCTTGTCGCCACGGTCTGGTCGGGCGTCACGCTGGGCTATTCGACGCTGGTCGCCGGACACACGCTTGTTTCGGCGCCGTTCACCTTCCTGATCGTGCGCGCCGCCGCGGCCGGACTGGACCCGCGCCTCGACGAGGCGGCTGCGGATCTCGGCGCCAACAGCCGGCAGATCTTCATGCGCGTCACGCTGCCGCTGCTGGCGCCTGCCATACTGTCCGCGGTCCTGCTTTCGCTGGTCATTTCCTTCGACAACTTCGTCATGTCGACCTTCGTGTCGGGCGTCGGAACAACGCCGCTGCCGATCCAGATCTACGCGATGCTCAAGACGGGGCTCACTCCCAAGATCAACGCGCTCGGAACCATTCTCATCGGCGTCAACGTGCTGGCGATCCTGCTGGTGCTGGGACGCTATCTAAAGACGGTGCGCTAGGCCGCTAGACGCACCCAAAACAAAGGGGAACTGCCATGATGAAATACAAACTGCTTCTCGCCACCACGGCGCTGCTGGCTGCAAGCCTGGCCGCCTCTGCCGAGGAACTTCACATCTATGCCTGGGCAAGCGAGTTGCCGCAGGAAATCGTCGACGATTTCGCCAAGGAAACCGGCATCGCCACGACGATGGACACCTATGATTCCAACGAGACCATGATGGCCAAGCTCTCCGCCGGCGCCTCGGGCTTCGACCTGATCGAGCCAAGCCAGTACACCGTGCAGGTCTTGTCGAAGCAGGGGCTGCTGCTGGAACTCGACCATTCCAAGATACCTAATCTTTCCAACCTTTCGGAGGACTTCAAGAACGTCTCCTACGATGCCGGCCAAAAACACTCCGTGCCTTACATCTGGGGCACCACCGGGCTCGCCTACAACACCGATTGCGTAAAGCAGCCGATCACCAGTTGGAAGGCGATGTGGGACCCCCAGTATCAAGGCCGCGTCTACATGCTGGACAACATGCTGGCCGCTTACATCGTCGGCCTCCAGGTCAACGGCTTCCGTGCCGGCACCACGAATGCGGCCGAGATCGAAAAGGCGACGCAATCGCTGATCGAGCAGAAGAAGGTGCTCGGCGGCTACAACAGCACCAACTTCGCCGAGCTGGTGGCGTCCGGCGAAGCTTGCATCGTCGAGGCCTGGAATGGCAACATCACGCAGATCCTCAGCGAGAGCCCGAATGTGCGCTACGTGATTCCGCAAGAGGGTGGCTCGATGTGGATCGACGGATTTGCGATCCCCAAGAGCGCCAAGAATGTCGATGCCGCCCACAAGTTCATCGACTACATCATGCGACCGGAGGTCGCTGCCAAGGCAGCCAATCTCAGCAAATCGGCAACGGTGATCGACGCCGCCAAGGCGCTGCTGCCGAAGGAGGTTTCCGGCAACGTGGCGATTTATCCGCCGGCGGATTCGCTCAAGAAAGTCGACTTCATCCTCGACACCGGCGATGCCACGAAACTCTACCAGGACGGCTGGACGAAGGTGAAAACGGCGCAATGAGGGGGCCTAACCGCGAAAGGCTGGGCGGCTTCCTGCCGCCTGGCCTGGAGCAGCACCGCAACAAGCCGGATTTGTAGATGACCATCGAGCAGAAAAACCTCGCGGGCGGCACGGGTCGCCCGGCGATCGAGTTGATCGGCGTCAGCAAGGCGTTCGACGGGGCGTCGCAGCAATTGGCTGTCGACGACATGAACCTGACCATCGCGGCGGGTGAGTTCTTCACGTTCCTCGGCCCGTCGGGCTGCGGCAAGACCACGACATTGCGCATGATCGCCGGCTTCGAGACGCCGACCAAGGGCAGGATCCTGCTGCAGGGCCAGGATGTCTCCGACCTTCCGGCGCATCTGCGCAACGTGAACACCGTCTTCCAGAGTTACGCGCTGTTTCCGCATCTGAACGTCGAGGACAATGTCGCCTTCGGCCTGGCGGTCAAACGCGTGCCGCGCGCGGATCGCGGCGATCGGGTCTGCGCCGCGCTCGACCTGGTGCGCATGCGCCACGCTGCCAGGCGCAAGCCGTCGGAACTCTCGGGCGGCCAGCAGCAGCGCGTGGCGCTGGCGCGTGCCCTCGTCAATGAGCCGTCCGTACTCCTGCTCGACGAACCTTTTGGCGCGCTGGACCTGAAACTGCGGCGCGAGATGCAGCTCGAGGTAAAGGAGATGCAGCGCAGGCTGGGCATCACCTTCGTCTTCGTGACCCACGACCAGGAAGAAGCCCTGACCATGTCGGACCGCATCGCGGTCATGAGCGCAGGCCTGGTGCGGCAGGTCGACGATCCCATCGGCATCTACGAGCGTCCCGCGGATCGCTTCACCGCCGGCTTCATCGGCGACATGAACATGCTGGCGGCCACGGTAAGTGGCAAGCGCGACGGCCTTTTCGAAGTCGAGGCCGGCGGTGCCGCCTTTTCGCTGCGCGCGAACAGGGCATTCGACGTCGATCAATCCTGCACGCTCGCCGTCCGCCCCGAAGCATTGAGCTTTGCCTCGGCCGACGGGTCCGCGGCGACGTGCTTCGCCGGGTCGGTCGCCGGGACCGTCTACATCGGCACCGATCGGCTTTATGCCGTACGCCTCGCCAGTGGAGAGACCATTACCGTGCGTGCGCGCAACACCGACGGCGCGGACACGGTCGCCATCGGGCAACCGGTCACGGTCTCCTGCCCCTCCGCAGCCATTCACCTCCTGAAAGACTAGGACATTCGATGAGCATACGTTCCTACAGGATCAAACAGATCCCTCCCCCGCTCGATCGCTCGCTGATCGAGCGTCTCGCAAGGGTCGAGGCAGCGACCGTCGGTCATTATCTGCACGACCGTTTCATGCGCACCGACATCCGGCCGCTGATCGACGGCGTCCGCGTTGCCGGAACTGCCGTGACGGTGTCGATCCCCGGTGCCGACTCCACACTGCTGTACTACGCGATGGACCGTGTGCGGCCAGGCGACATACTGGTGATCGACCGTGCCGGCGATGAGCGGCATGCGCCGTGGGGCGGCTTCATGGCGGCGGTGGCCAAGGTGCGCGGCCTCGCGGGCGTCATCATCGATGGCGTCGTCACCGATCCCGCAGCGATCCGCGTCGCCGGCGTGCCGACATGGGCGCGTGGCGTGTCGCCGATCACCACCAAGCTGCTCAACCTGGGTGGCGGCTTCAATATTCCGATCGGTTGCGGCGGCGTCGTCGTCAACCCTGGCGACGCGGTGCTCGCAGACGATTGCGGCATCCTCGTGCTGCCACCCGAACAGGTCGACGGGGTCACGTCCGTGGCGCTGTTCGACCAGGAGGATGAAGGCAGCTGGGTGCGAAAAATCGAGGCCGGAGCACGCCTGCAGGATCTCGTCGACATCGACGGCATGATCGCCGAACGCAACAAGAAGGATCAGGCGTCGCATGGCTGAGCAGATCGAACATTTCGCCGTATGGCTGTCGACCCCGCATCAGGCGATGATGGAGATCGCCCATGACATCGGCTACCGGCATATCGTGCTCGACATCGAGCACGGCCTCTTCGATCTCGAGGCCACCGACCGCATCGTCGCGCTCGGCAAGGCGCTGGGCATGAAAATGCACGCCAAGGTGCTCGGGCCTGAAGCGATCCCTATCCAGCAGGCGCTCGACATGGGCTGCGACAGCGTCATCATTCCGCATATCGGCGACCTCGAACATGCGCGCCGTGTCACGCTTTCGGCAAAATACCCGCCGCTCGGCAATCGCAGTTTCTCCGGCACGCGTCCCGCACGCTACAATGTCGTTTCGCCCGACTATTACGAGCGGGAAAACATCAACACACGCTGCTATCCGATGATCGAATCGGCGGCCGCGCTGAACGACGTCGAGGCCATTCTGGCCTTGCCGACCGTTGACGGCGTGTTCGTCGGGCCGAGCGATCTGTCGCTGGACAGTGGGCGCGGCGCCTATCGCAACACCGGCGAGGACAAGGCCGCCATCCGGCGGATCGCCGCCGCCGCGAGCGCGGCGGGCAAGCCGTGGATCATGCCGGCCTGGACGCGCACCGAGCGGACGGCCGCGCTGGAGCTCGGCGCCGGTCTGCTCGTCGTCGCCGACGAATATGGTGCGATCCTGTCCGGCCTCGCCGACGCCGCGAAATGAACCCGAAGAGAGAGATGAAAATGTCCGACGCGATTTCCTGTGGCAGCCGGTTGATGCAGCTCTTGCGAGCCTATGGCGTGGATACTGTCTTCGGCATGCCCGGCGTGCACACGCTGGAGGCCTATCGCGGCATGAATGCCGCCGGCATCCGCCACATCGGCGTACGCCATGAGCAGGGCGCCGGCTTCATGGCCGATGGCTATGCCCGCATGTCCGGCCGCCCCGGCGTCTGCCTGCTGATCTCGGGACCGGGCGTCACCAATGCCGCCACCCCGCTCGGCCAGGCCTATTCGGACAGCGTGCCGGTGCTGCTGATTTCGAGCGTCGCCGCCAACAAGGACCTCGGCATGGGGCGCGGACGCCTGCATGAAATCACCGATCAGTCTCAGGTGACCGCGCCGCTGACGGCGTTCTCCGCGATCGCCTCTGATCCCGAGCAGGTGCGCGAACTGGTGGCGCGCGCCTTCGCCGTATTCGAGACCGGACGCCCGCGACCCGTGCACATTTCCATTCCGCTCGACGTGTTCAAGGCAATGGACGACAAGCCGGTGACGCGGCGTAGCGCACGCGGCCGGCCCGCGCCTGTCGCCGAGGATGCGGCAGAGGCCGCGAAGCTGCTCGCGTCGGCGAAACGGCCGGTGATCATCGCCGGCGGTGGCAGCCTCGGCGCCAGCGATCGGTTGCGCAAGCTGGCGGAGATGGTCGGCGCCGCTGTCGTGCCGACCATCGCCGGCAAGGGCGCGATCCCGGATTCGCATCCGCTTGCCCTGGAAGCCACGCTCGACCGGCCGGCCACCCAGGCTCTGATCGCCTCCGCCGATGTCGTGCTTTGCATCGGCACCGAACTGGCGGAGCCCGACATCTGGCTGGACGGTCCCCTGCCGATGACCGGCAAGATCATCCGCATCGACATCGACGCGGCGGCTCTCGCTCGCGACTATGACGCGACGGTGGCGCTGCACGCCGATTCGAGCGAAGCGATCGACATGATCCTGTCCGCCCTGCCCCAGGTCACCGCGGGTGGCTTCAGCGGTTCGAACGAAATCGCCAGTGTCCGGGCAACCGAGCGGGCCGCACTGACCCCGCTGGAACGCAAGCACGTCAAGGTATTGGACGCGCTTCGCCGCGCTCTGCCCGCCGATGGCGTCGTCTACACCGACATGACGCAGCTCGCCTACACCGGCTATGCCTTCTTCCCCACCGAAAGGCCAAAGCAATGGTTCTTCCCGGCAGGCTACGGCACACTGGGCTATGCCTTGCCGGCGGCGATCGGTGGACAGATCGCTGCGCCGGACCGGCCGGTGATGGCGATCGTCGGTGACGGCGGCTTCCAGTTCACGCTGCAGGAGCTCGGCACCGCGGTCGAGCAGAAGCTGCCGCTGGTCGTACTGCTCTGGAACAATGACAGCCTCGCTCAGATCCGCGACGGCATGATCGCCCGCGACATCCCCACCATCGGCGTCAACCAGCACAATCCGGATTTCATCAAACTCGCCGAGGCCTATGGCTGTCTCACCGCCAGCCCGCAAAGCACCGGCGAACTGGAAGCCGCGCTGCGCGACGGCTTCTCCGCACAGAGGCCGACCGTTGTCGTGCTGCGCGAGGACGCCGCCTTCCTGCGCCAGGACTGAGCGCCAGATGGGACGTTACAGGTCATTGGGGGCGGCCTGGCCGCCCTAAGATACCAGGTGGTCTCGGCCAGGTTACTGCGCGTCGCGTTGAACGGATTCACGCGGCGCGCTTCTGCGCGCCATGCACCGGGCGTCGCTTCTGCACGCGTTCTAGCCCCTCGACAGCTTGAACCTTTTGCTGCGCCTGAGCATCGGCCTCGAATCCGAAGATGAGCTTGCAGCCGACCTCGACAGGTTCCTTGCCGAATTGAGCCGGCGTGTTGCGGAAGCCGCCCCGGAGTGGAACCAAGCGGAAAGCTCGGTTCTCCAGCCCTGAAGGCCACCGAAGCGTGATGGGCTGCATTGCGTTCTGCAATCGCTCGCTGGATAGTCTTGGCCATGTGGCAGACCCTGGCGACTCACTGGCCTCAGATTCTCGCGATCATCTCGGTGGTGATGGCGACGGTCGGCATCGCGCATGCCGCCATGACCAAGGAGGACGTGCGCTCAGCCACCGGATGGGTCGGCGTCATGCTCTTGTCGCCCATCATCGGCGTGCTGGTCTATGCGGTGGCGGGCATCAATCGCATTCGTCGCGCGTCGATCAGCGCGCAGCGGCTGCTTCCAGGCAGCGCGACGGCGGCGGACGCGCTTCGCACCGAGGCCGCCGAAAACCTGGTCGTCGAGCAATATGGCCCGCGCTTCACCGGCCTGAAGATACTGGGCGACAGGGTGGCGCGGCGTGCCCTGACTCCGGGAAACGCAATTGCGGTGTTGAAGACGGGAGACGAGGCCTATTCGGCGATGTGCGCGGCGATTGGCGGCGCGCGGCGCAGCATCCTGCTTGAAACCTACATCTTCGACAATGACGCCATCGGTCTGCTTTTCGTCGAGGCGCTCGCCGAAGCCGTGCGGCGCGGCGTCAGCGTGCGCGTGCTGATCGATGCTGTCGGGGCCCGGTACTCCGTCCCCAGCATTATCGGCCATCTGCGCGACGCCAATGTCACTGCCGCCCTCTTCAACGGCAACATCGTGATGGGACTGCGCCTGCCTTATGCCAACCTGAGAACGCACCGGAAAATCCTGGTGGTCGACGGCGCGGTCGCCTTTACCGGCGGGATGAACATCCGCAAGGCGTTCTCCGCCGAGCTTGTCGGCACCGCCGTTGCCCACGATACGCATTTTCACGTCACCGGGCCGATCGTGGCCGACCTGTTTTCGATCGCAGCCGAGGACTGGCGCTTCGCCACCAAAGAAGCTCTCAAGGGCGACGAGTGGCTGGTGGCTCCACTTTCGCCAGCCCCCGGACTGCCGATGATGTCGCGGGCAATTGCCTCCGGTCCTGATGGCAGCATCGAAACAAACCACAAATTGCTGATCGGCGCCTTCTCGGTCGCCCGCAAATCGATCCGCATCATGTCGCCCTATTTCCTGCCCGACCGAGAGCTGATCAGCGCCTTGACGACAGCGGCCAGGCGCGGCGTCGAGATCGATGTCGTGGTTCCGGCGGTGAACAATCTCTTCCTCGTCGATCGTGCGATGACCGCGCAATTCGACCAGATCCTGAAGAATTATTGCCGCATCTGGCGCGCGAATGGCGCCTTCGATCATTCGAAGCTGCTGTCGATCGATGGCGTATGGACCTATGTCGGTTCTTCCAACCTCGACGCCCGATCGCTGCGGCTGAACTTTGAGATCGACCTGGAGGTTCTCGATGCCGGCTTTGCCGCGGAGATTGAAAGCCGGATCGGATCGGCCATGGCGTCCGCCACACCGGTAACCCTCGAGACCTTGAGGGCTCGGCCGTTCGTCATCCGCCTGCTCGACAAGCTGCTATGGCTTGGCTCGCCCTATCTCTAGCTCTTTTACGAGCCTCGCCCGGTCAAGACATGGAACATTCACCGACAGCGCCTATTTCAGTAATAGCCAGGTCAAATCCTGAACGCAGCGAGGACGAACAGCAGGGACATGCAGAGAACTGGACGTAGCCTCCCGGCAAGCATGCTTCTCTCCATTCGCGACAGGAGGATGCAAAAGGCAAACGCCAGCTCGCCCAAGCGGACGGGCACGACCGGAACGCTGGTTGCCTCCTACAATGTCCACAAATGCATTGGCCTCGACAGGAGGTTCGATCCAGAGCGGACCAGCCGCGTCATCCGCGAAATCGACCCGGATGTCATAGCGTTGCAGGAAGCGGACAACCGCTTCGGCGATCGCGACGGGCTTCTCGACCTGTCTCGGCTGGAATCCGACACTGGCCTGGTGCCGGTGCCGATCTCGGCCAATGGCAAGGGGCACGGCTGGCACGGCAATGTCCTGCTGTTCAAGAAGGGCGTCGTTCGCGACGTTCATCAGATCAAGCTTCCGGGACTGGAGCCGCGCGGCGCGGTGGTGGCGGAAATCGACCTGGACGGAAACCGGACCCTGCGCGTCATCGCTGCTCATCTCGGATTGCTGCGCCGCTCCCGCTCCCGGCAGGCCGGCGTGGTGCTGGACATCATGAACAGCCCCGACGAGACGCCGACATTGCTGCTCGGCGATCTCAACGAGTGGCGGCTCGGAAACCGCTCCTCACTGAACACGCTGCACACGACATTTGGTCCGCTGCCGCCGGCCGTCCCCACCTTCCCGTCGAACCTGCCGCTGCTGGCGCTCGATCGCATCATGGCCAATCGGCACGGAATGATCTCGGCCGTGGAAGCACATGACACGCCGCTTTCACGGGTTGCCTCCGACCACTTGCCGCTGACCGCCTTCGTTCGCCTTTAGAGCAACAAGGGCGGGCGTTCTCCGCCGCCGGCGCCGAATGGTCTCGGCGGGCACCCAGCGATCGCAGGACCTGGCGGATTTTATTCAAATCCAACTGTGGATATTGGCGCTTCGTTTCCATCGGCGCGGCACTGTGTATTAGCGCGGGATCACGGAGGAAACGATGAAAAGCGAATTCTCGGCCGCTCGCGTCCATCTTGAGCGCGCCTACGACGCACTTCGCGGTGATGACGAGACCAGCAGCAAGACGCGGGAGGCGCTCGATCTGCTGATCGAAGCCGTGGCGGCCGCTGAATACAGCCGCCCTTCGGCGACGGTGATCGACTTGCCAATCAGGGCGAAAAACCCCTCACCGCCTCAGATACCACAAAAAAGCCCCGCCGGTTTGAGCCCGCGGGGCACTTTAGGTGGGATAAGAGAAGATCGCGAAGGGAAGCGATCTGGTAGATGAACGCTGTCGCCCCGACAAAGTTCCATGCCGGAAAATCCTCCGATACCGGCCTGGATCGCCCAGCACCTCGCCCAACGCTCCGTCAAGTGTGCCAACGCCTGCGCCGCATTTAAGCCAAGAATCGGTCGGACTCCATGAAGGCACCGGTTCTTATCGCTGCAAAATGCACGATTCCCGTGTGCAGGGCCGGAGCAAAAACGGATTTGGTGAGGCCCCCATGAAAAAGATCTTTCTCGCATCTGCAATTCTCGCTTTGGTTGGCGCGAGCAATCAGGCGCAGGCAATCGGCTGCCTGACAGGCGGCGCCGCCGGTGCCGTGGCCGGTCACTACGCCGGCCATCACGCGGTGCTGGGTGCGGTCGGCGGATGCGTCGCCGGCCATCATCTTCACAAGAAGCAGGTGGCGGCGGCCAAGCTGAAGAAGCAGCAGCAGATGCAAAAGCCAGCCGCAACGCCGCAACAACCCGCCACGACGGCGCAATAAGTTCGGTATCCTGCCTGGCCATGGCCTCCCTGTTGAGGAAGCCACGGCCGGTTTCCGACGCCTGCACGACAAACCATGGCACTCCCTATGGTTGCCTGATACAATCATAGGGTGTGGAACGGCGCGCCTGGGCAGCGGTTGAACCTGTCCAACTGTTAATTCGACTTGGTTCGATTTCGGCCATATGGGTTGGCGAAGGGACCGAAGATCGTTGCCATGGACCAGACTGTGGAGTTGCCCAAGGAGAAAGGCGCAGTGCGGCAGCGCTCGCGCGGCGGCTGGATTGGCTGGGTCATATTCCTTCTGATCATCGCGGCCACCGGTGCCTATCTGTATCAGCGCCCCGTGGTCACCCCTCCCCAGACAGGCAACAGAAGAAATGCACAGCCGATGTCGGTCGGCACGGCAACGGTCGAGAAGGGCACCATCAACGTCACCGTCGATGCGCTCGGCACGGTCACCTCGCTTGCCACCGTCACGGTCAAGTCGCAGATCAGCGGACCACTCATCCAGGTGAACTTCAAGGAAGGCCTGGACGTCAAGAAAGGCGAACTGCTCGCGCTGATCGATCCTCGCCCCTATCAGGCCGCACTTGCCCAGGCACAGGCCCAGCTGGATCGCGACCAGGCGCTTCTCAAGGGCGCGCAGGTCGATCTCGCGCGCTACCAGGGGCTGGCGACCCAGAACGCCGTGCCGCGCCAGACGCTGGACACGCAGGTCGCCCTCGTCGCCCAGGACGAAGCCACGGTCTCGATCGACAAGGCACTGATCCAGGCCGCCACCGTCAATCTCGGCTATTGCCGCATCCTGGCGCCGATCGATGGGCGGGCCGGCCTGCGGCAAATCGATGAGGGCAATTATGTAACGCCGGGCGACGCCAATGGCATCGTCGTCATCACCCAGATCCAGCCGATCAGCGTGATCTTCACCGTGCCGGAAGATCAACTTCAGGCGATCGCGCAGCGCATGCAACAGGGCGCCACGCTGCCCACCACAGCGATGGACAAGACCGGCAAGAACAAGCTCGCCGATGGCCAGTTGGAGACATTCGACAGCCAGATCGACTCCAGCACCGGCACCATCAAGCTGCGGGCGGCCTTCACCAACGAAACGCGCAATCTTTTCCCCAACCAGTTCGTCAACATCGAGCTTCTGGTCGACCAGCACAAGGACGTGGCGATCGCGCCGACCGCCGCCGTGCAGCGCGGCGTGCCCGGCACCTTCGTGTATCTTGTGGACGCCGACAACACCGTCTCGGTGCGCAAGATCACCCTTGGCGTGACCAATGGCGAGCGTATCGAGGTGCTGTCGGGCCTGATTCCTGGCGACCGCGTCGTGGTTGACGGCGCCGACAAGCTCCGCGACGGCGCCAAGATCAACCTGCAGCAGGACGGCCAGCCGGCGACATCGGCGCAGCCAGCCGCGCAAGCGCAAACACCGGCGCAAACGCCAGGACAGACGCAGACGCCAGCACAGACACCGCAGGCGCAGGCACCACCAGCGGGACAGCAGCCGACGGACGATCCGAACCCGGGCGATGCGACCAAGCACAAAGGCCAGGGCCGCAAGCATCGCCATTCGGAGACCGGGCAGCAGCAATGAGCCCGTCGAGAGCCTTCATTCTCAGGCCCGTGGCGACATCGCTTTTCATGGTAGCAATCATGCTGTCCGGCATGCTGGCCTACCGCTATCTGCCGGTGTCGGCCCTTCCGGAAGTCGATTATCCGACCATCCAGGTGCAGACCTTCTATCCGGGCGCGAGCCCGGACGTGATGACCTCCTCGGTTACGGCACCTCTGGAGGTCCAGCTCGGACAGATCGCCAACCTCAACCAGATGAACTCGGTGAGCTCCGCCGGCTCCTCCGTCATCACGCTGCAATTCAGCCTGGCGATCTCGCTCGATGTCGCCGAGCAGGAAGTCCAGGCCGCCATCAACGCCGCCGGCAACCTGCTGCCGGCCGATCTGCCGGCGCCGCCGATCTACGCCAAGGTCAATCCCGCCGATGCGCCGGTGCTGGCGCTTGGCCTGACCTCGGCCACCATGCCGCTGCGCGATGTCCAGCAGCTTGCCGACACGCGGCTGGCGCAGAAGATCTCCCAACTGGCCGGCGTCGGCCTGGTCAGCCTCAGCGGAGGCCAGCGTCCGGCCGTGCGCGTCCAGGCCGATCCGCGCAAGCTCGCCGCCTACGGCCTCAACCTCGACGATTTGCGCACGACGCTGGGCAGCGCCAACGTCAACACGCCCAAGGGCAATTTCGACGGCCCGTCGCGAGCCTACACGATCAACGCCAACGACCAGCTGAAGAGCGCGGACGAATACCGGTCGTTGATCATCGCCTACAAGAACGGCGCACCGGTGCGGCTGAGCGACGTCGCCTCGATCATCGACGGCACCCAGAACAACAAGCTGGCGGCCTGGATGAACACCACGCCAGCCATCATCGTCAACATCCAGCGCGAGCCCGGCGCCAACGTCATCGAGGTCGTCGACCGCATCAAATCCCTGCTGCCGCAACTGCAGGCATCGCTGCCAAGCTCCGTCGACGTGGCGGTGCTGACCGACCGCACCACCACCATCCGCGCGTCGGTGCGCGACGTCGAATACGAGCTGACGCTGGCGATCATGCTGGTCGTGCTGGTCATCTTCGTCTTCCTGCGCAGCGCGCGCGCCACGCTGATCCCGAGCCTGTCGGTGCCGCTGTCGCTGGTCGGCACGCTGGGCGTCATGTACCTGTTCGGCTTCAGTCTCGACAATCTCTCGCTGATGGCGCTGACCATCGCGACAGGCTTCGTCGTCGACGACGCCATCGTCGTGATCGAAAACATCGCCCGTTACATCGAGGAAGGCGATACGCCGCTGGAGGCGGCGCTGAAGGGGTCCGAACAGATCGGCTTCACCATCATATCGCTGACCGTGTCGCTGATCGCGGTGCTGATCCCGCTGCTGTTCATGGGCGATGTCGTCGGCCGGCTGTTCCGCGAGTTCTCCATAACGCTCGCCGCCACCATCCTGATCTCGGCCGTGGTGTCGCTGACGCTGGTGCCGATGGCCTGCGCCAAATTGCTCAAGCCCCTGGCCGCGGTGCACGAGAACGCCCTCCAGCGCGGCAGCCGCCAATTTTTCGACTGGGTGATCCGCGGCTACGGCCATGCGCTGACCTGGGTGCTCGACCGGCAGACGTTGATGCTGGTGGTGGCGGCCGCCACCCTGGTCCTGACGGTGGTGCTCTACGTGGTGATCCCCAAGGGGTTCTTCCCGGTGCAGGACACCGGCGTCATCCAGGCCATCACCGAGGCGCCGCAGTCGGTCTCCTACGCCTCCATGGCCGAGCGGCAGCAAAAGCTGGCCGCCATTATTCTCAAGGACCCCGATGTCGACAGCCTGTCATCCTTCATCGGCGTCGACGGAACCAACAACACGCTCAATGTCGGCCGCATCCTGATCAACCTCAAGCCGCATGAAGAGCGTAGCGCCGACATCACGCAGGTGATCGAGCGGCTGAAGGAGGCCACGGCCTCGACTGTCGGCGTCAGCCTCTATCTGCAACCGGTGCAGGACCTGACCATCGACGGCACGGTCAGCCGCACGCAGTATCAATTCGTCCTCCAGGACGCCAATTCCGACGAACTGTCGCAATGGACGCCGAAGCTGCTGGCCAAGCTGAACACGCTGCCGCAACTCGCCGACGTCGCCAGCGACTTGTCGGACGCCGGCCTTGCGGTCTTCGTCGACATCGACCGTGACCAGGCCGCGCGCTTCGGCATCACGCCGGCGACGATCGACAACGCCCTCTACGACGCCTTCGGCCAGCGCATCGTCTCGACCATCTTCACCACGTCCACCCAATACCGGGTCATTCTCGAGGCGGACCCATCGTTGCAGGATTCGCTGCGCGCCCTGTCCTCGGTCTACTTGCCCTCCTCGACGGGCGGCGCCCCCGTGCCGCTTGCCGTGGTCGCGAAAACGCGTGTCGACACGGCGCCGCTCCAGATCACGCATATGGGGCAGTTCCCCGCCACCACCTTTTCGTTCAACCTCGCGCCCGGTGCGTCGCTCGGCGGCGCGGTCACCGCGATCCAGCAGGCGCAGAACGACATCGGCATGCCGATCAGCGTGATCACCACCTTCCAGGGCGCCGCGCGCGCCTTCCAGGCTTCGCTCAGCAACACGTTGTTCCTGATCCTGGCGGCGGTGGTGACCGTCTACATCGTGCTGGGCGTGCTCTATGAGAGCTTCATCCACCCCATCACGATCCTGTCGACGCTGCCTTCGGCCGGCATCGGCGCCTTGCTGGCGCTGATGATCGCCGGCGAGGACCTGACCATTATCTCGATCATCGGCATCATCCTCTTGATCGGCGTGGTCAAGAAGAACGCGATCATGATGATCGACTTCGCGCTCGACGCACAGCGCAACGAAGGCAAGGCGCCGCGCG
The DNA here is from genome assembly GCF_040537815.1 of Mesorhizobium shangrilense. Classification (NCBI taxonomy): domain Bacteria; kingdom Pseudomonadati; phylum Pseudomonadota; class Alphaproteobacteria; order Hyphomicrobiales; family Phyllobacteriaceae; genus Mesorhizobium; species Mesorhizobium shangrilense. The sequence continues at coordinate 392,916 of NZ_JBEWSZ010000002.1, read as the reverse complement.
ACGCCATCTACCAGGCCTGCCTGCTGCGTTTCCGCCCGATCCTGATGACGACACTGGCGGCGATGCTCGGCGCGCTGCCGCTGATGCTCGGCACCGGCGTCGGCTCGGAACTCCGCCATCCGCTCGGCGTCACCATCGTCGGCGGCCTGCTGCTCAGCCAGTTGCTGACCCTGTTCACGACGCCGGTGATCTATCTCTGGTTCGATCGTCTTGCCGCCCGCTTCCAGGGCATCGAGCCCGATCTTTCCGAGGCGGACGCCACGCCATGAACCTGTCGGCTCCCTTCATCCGGCGGCCCGTAGCGACAATCCTGCTGACCTTCGGCCTGTTCGCGGCCGGGATGGTGGCATACCCGCAACTGCCGGTAGCGCCGCTCCCCGAGGTCGACTACCCGGTGATCTCGGTGCAGGCGTCGCTGCCGGGCGCCAGTCCGCAGGTCGTGGCCAACACGGTGGCGAGCCCGCTCGAACGGCATCTGGGCGAAATCGCCGATGTCAACGAGATGACCTCGTCCTCGAGCGTCGGCAGCGCGCGCATCACCTTGCAGTTCGGCCTCGACCGCGACATCGACGGCGCGGCGCGGGACGTGCAGGCGGCGATCAACGCCGCGCGCGCCGACCTGCCGACCAGCCTGCGTTCCAATCCCACCTATCGCAAGGTCAACCCCGCCGACGCCCCGATCCTCATCCTGACGCTGACCTCCGACACGCTGTCGAAAGGCCAGCTCTACGACGCCGCCAGCACGGTGCTGGCGCAGAAGCTCGCCCAGGTCGACGGCATCGGCGAAGTGTCCGTCGGCGGCAGTTCGCTGCCCGCGGTGCGCGTCGAACTGACCCCGCAGGCGCTCTACAATTATGGCATCGGCCTGGAAGACGTGCGCGCGGCACTTGCCTCCGCCAACGCCCACAGCCCCAAGGGCGCCATCGATGTCGGCCCTCAGCGCTACCAGATCTATGCCAACGACCAGGCGACCCAGGCCGCGGACTACCGCTCCCTGATCGTTGCCTATCGCAATGGCGCGCCGGTGCGGCTCTCCGACGTCGGACAGGTCAACGATTCCGTCGAGAATATCCGCAATGCCGGCCTCGCCAACGGCAAGCCGGGGGTTCTCATCATCCTCAACCGGTCGCCCAACGCCAACATCATCGCGACGGTGGACCGCGTGAAGGCGCTTCTGCCGTCGCTGCGGGCCTCGATCTCGCCGGCCATCGACCTGTCACTGGCCGTCGACCGCTCGACGACCATCCGAGCCTCGCTGCTGGAGGTCGGGCAGACCCTCATGATCGCCATCGGCCTGGTGATCCTGGTCGTCTTCGCCTTCCTGCGCGATGTGCGCTCGGCACTGGTGCCGATCGTGGCGGTGCCGGTATCTCTGGTCGGCACGCTGGCCGTCATGTACCTGCTCGGCTTCAGCATCGACAATTTGTCGTTGATGGCGCTGACCGTCGCCACCGGCTTCGTCGTCGACGACGCCATCGTCGTGCTGGAGAACATCTCGCGCTACACCTCCGCCGGCATGAGCCGCATGCAGGCGGCGATCAAGGGGGCGCAGGAGGTCGGCTTCACCGTCCTGTCGATGAGCCTGTCGCTCATCGCCGTCTTCATTCCGATCCTGCTCATGGGCGGCATCATCGGCCGGCTGTTTCGCGAATTCGCCGTCACTCTGTCGGCCGCGATCCTGGTTTCGCTGGCCATCTCGCTGACCACGACGCCAATGATGTGTTCGCTGCTGCTGCGCGGCGAGCAGGGCCGCAAGCATGGCCGGCTCTATCGCTTCAGCGAGCGCGTCTTCGACGGCATGCTGAACTTCTATCGCCGCACGCTCTCCTGGGCGCTGGACCATCCCTTGCTGATCATGGCGGTGCTTGCGGCGACGCTCTGCCTCAACGGATATCTCTACGTCACCATTCCCAAGGGCTTCTTCCCGCAGCAGGATACCGGACGGTTGACCGGCTCGATCCAGGCCGACCAGGCGACCTCCTTCCAGCTCATGTCGCAGAAGCTCAGCCAGTTCTCCGCGATCGTCAGCAAGGACCCGGCCGTCGACGCCGCGGTCGGTTTCACCGGCGGCGGCCAGACCAATTCCGGTTTCATGTTCGTGTCGCTCAAGCCGCTGTCAGAGCGCAAGATCTCGGCAGACCAGGTGATCGGCCGGCTGCGGCGCCAGCTGGCGGTGGTGCCTGGCGCCACCCTTTTCCTGCAGGCGGTACAGGACATCCGCGTCGGCGGACGGCAGTCGAATGCCCAGTACCAGTACACCATGCAGGGCGACAGTTTCGAGGAACTCGCGCAATGGGCGCCAAAGCTCGCGGCGGCGCTGCAAACGGAACCGAAGCTCACCGACGTCAACAGCGACCAGCAGAACAAGGGGCTTGAAGCGGATGTCGTGATCGACCGCGATACGGCCGCGCGCCTCGGCATTACGGTGAGCCAGATCGACAACACGCTCTACGACGCCTTCGGCCAGCGCCAGGTCTCGACCATCTATGTGGCGCGCAACCAGTACCACGTCATCATGGAGGTGGCGCCGCAATACTGGCAGAACCCCGAGGTGCTGAAGCAGGTCTATGTCAGCACATCGGGCGGATCGGTCGGCGGATCGCAGTCGAGCAACGCGGTGGCCGGTACCTTCGTCTCGCGGGGACAATCCAACAGCGCCGCCTCGATCGCGGGCGACGCCGCGCGCAACCAGGCCACCAACTCCATAACCAGCACCGGCAAGTCCGCCGCCTCGACGGGCTCGGCCGTGAGCACCAGCACCGAGACGATGGTGCCGCTGGCGACCGTCGCGAGCTATGGCCCCGGCAGCACTCCGCTTGCGGTCAACCACCAGGGCCTGTTCGTGGCCACGACGCTCTCGTTCAACCTGGCGCCCGGCGTTGCGCTCAGCGATGGGGTGGCGGCAATCAATGCGGCCGCCGACCGTATCGGCATGCCCACCACCATCCATGGCACTTTCCAGGGCACGGCCAAGGTGTTCCAGGACTCGCTGTCCGACCAGCCCTTGCTCATTCTCGCCGCGCTCATCGCCGTCTATGTCGTGCTCGGCATCCTCTATGAAAGCTACGCGCATCCCCTGACCATTCTCTCCACCTTGCCTTCGGCCGGGGTCGGCGCGCTGCTGGCCCTGTCGGTGTTCAACATCGAGTTCTCCATCATGGCGCTGATCGGCGTCATCCTGCTCATCGGCATCGTCAAGAAGAACGCGATCATGATGATCGACTTCGCGCTGGCCGCGGAGCGCAACGAGAAAATGTCAGCGCATGACGCCATCTACCAGGCGTGCCTGCTGCGCTTCCGCCCGATCATGATGACGACCATGGCGGCACTGTTCGGCGCCGTGCCGCTCGCCATCGGCCTTGGCGAAGGCAGCGAACTGCGCCAACCCCTAGGGATAGCCATCGTCGGCGGCTTGATCCTGAGCCAGGTTCTGACCCTCTATACGACTCCGGTCATCTACATCTATGTCGACCGATTCGGGAACTGGGGCCGGCGGCTGCGTTCACGGTCATGGCGTCCGCGGCAGCCAACTGCGCAACCGGGAGAGTGAGATGAGCCTGAGACGCTGGCAAGTCCGCATTGGCTCCCGGCTCAGTCGGTTGACGCTTGTCGGTCTGATCGGGCTTGGCCTGTCGGGTTGCGTTCTCAACACTGAACATCCCGACGCCGCATTGGAGGTTCCGGCGGCTTACGGCAATGGCCCGCGCCATCCCGATGCCGCCGTTCCGTCACTGGACTGGTGGCGCGGCTTCCGCTCCGAGGAACTGACCGGCCTGGTCGAGCAGGCTCAGGCCTCCAATCTGGACATCGCCGTGGCCGTGGCGCAGATCATCCAGGCCGACGCCCAGGCCGGCGTCGCCGGCGCGCCGTTGCTGCCGAGCCTGTCGGCCGGCGCGTCGGCCGAACGGTTGCGCCAGCAGGGAAACAACAGCAACCAGTTCAATCTCGGCCTCACGGCGAGCTACATGCTCGATTTCTGGGGCAAGAACCGCGCAACGCTCTACGCGGCCGAGAAGAACGCGCTGGCCAGCCGTTACAACCGCGAGGTCGTCGCCCTCAGCACAACCGTCGCGGTCGCCAACACCTATTTCCAGATCCTGGCCGCCCAGGACCAGATCAAGGTGGAGCGCGACAATCTTGCCGCCTCGACACGCATCCTCAATCTTATCCAGAAGCAGCTCACCGGCGGCACGGCCACACAGCTCGATGTTTCGCAGCAGGCGGCACTGGTCGCGACCGTGCGGGCCTCGATCCCGCCGCTGGAGGTCACGCGCCGGCAGAACATCGCGGCGATCGCCGTGCTGGTGGCGCGCGCGCCAGCCAACTTCAACGTGCGTGGCCAGAGCCTGTCGCGCATATCCATACCGCGCGTGACCCCCGGCCTGCCCTCGGAACTTCTGGTCCAGCGGCCCGATATCCGCCAGGCCGAGGCGCAGCTTGCCGCGTCCAACTTCAGTGTCGAGTCCGCACGCGCGGCCTTCCTGCCGCAGATCCAGCTGACCGGCACGACGGGTTTCCAGAGTGCCGCGCTCTCCTCACTGTTCGGTCCCGGCGCCTGGTACTACACGCTTGCCGCCAGCCTGGCGCAGCCGATCCTTGACGGCAACCTGCTGAAGAGCGAGCTCAAGCAGGCGAGCGGCGTGCAGTTGCAAGACCTGCAGGCCTATCGCAAGGCGGTGCTCTCGGCCTTCGCGGATGTGGAGATGGCGCTGGTTGCGCTCGAACAGACCACGATCCAGATGCGGCTGCAAAACGACGTCGTGACCAACGCCCGCAAGGCTTTCCAGGTGGCCGAGGCGCAATTGAACGGCGGCACGGTCAACCTGGTCACCGTCCTGCAGACGGAACAGACGCTTTTCTCCGCCGAATCCTCATTGGTGCAAGTTCGCCTGAACCGCGCGCTTGCGGCGACCAGTCTCTTCCAGGCTCTGGGCGGCGGCTGGAACAAGCCTGAACCCGTGCTTGCCGCCGCGACGCAGTAAAGCGGCGCGGCTCTTGGCTGTCGGCCTGGAGAGAGCCTCGATCAAAGCCGTGGGGGCATGGCGATGATCGCGGCAATGCGCCAGGCCATTGGCCGGCGCTCCCGGCTATCACGACCGGTCAGGAAGACAGCAGCTCCGATCCGGCTGCCTGGCCGATGGCCACCATGCGGCTGGCAGACCCGGTCGACTGACTATTATTGGGAGGGGTTTTCCAAGCTATGGCAACCAGTTAGCAAGCCGCGCTATCAACCTGTCGCCCCCGGGCTGGGCCTATTCTCAGCATTTTGGCACGTCTGGACACACGTGCTGAAGGCTGGAAAATTGGGACCAAGACTCCGCTGTTGGGATTGAATCGGAACGCCACAGGATAATGCTGAATTTGGAAGACATTGCCGGCCATCCGGCGTTGCATCGCTACGTTCAGGAGCAGTCGCTGGCGCTGATCCGAATCTATGAAGACAGCCCCCGGCTGGCCTCTATTTTTGCCACGCAACAGCGTTGGTTGATGGGTCATATCGGCCTTGCCATGCATTTCAGACGCGATCCGAGCGACCGTCGCAAGGAGCTTACGGTATCGCGTTTCATCGAGGTCGTGCATCGCCACGCGGTGGCCAGCCGCAATACGGCTGACGCCTTCATCAAGGAGATGCTGCGCTACAACATTGCCGAGTACGCGGCAGGCGGGGATGGCCGGACGCACCCATTGCAGCCGACGGCTGCTACTATCCAGACATTCACGGGCTGGGTTCTGGCCCATCTGCGGACGCTGGATCATATCGATGGTGGCAACCGGCTGGCCAGGTTCCTGGAACAGCCCGACATGCTGGCCAGACTGCAGCCGCTGGTGGCTGACGGCCTGCTTGCTTCAAAGCCGGTACGCGAACCCAACCAGACCTTTTCCCTGTTCATCTGGCTCAACAATGGCGGCATCGTCATGGATTGGCTGATGTCGGGCATTGATCCAGGCCATGCCAGCCTGGAGCGGATTCCGACCAGCGTGGTTTCGATCGGAGAGTTCGCCAGATGGCTCAAGCTCTCGCGAACCCACCTTGGCCGCAAGCTGCGCACCGCCGAGGATCTCGGCAGCGTTGGCTGGCTTGGCGAACGCGGCCATTCGGTGATGTGGCTGTCGCGCCAGTTCTATGAAGAATACATGACCGTGCAGGCCGCCAAACTGGCAATTGTCGATAGTGCGTTCGCGGCCTGTTTTCCGCCGTCACAGCGCAATTGAGAAACGCCGCGCAAAGGGACCAATCCAGAAAGAGGCACAGAACAGTCTAGGCTATGAGTGACTTCGGAACAAAGAGCCAAGCGGTTCTGAATTCACCGAGACGATGAGTCGCTTTTGTAAATTCCTCCCGACTGCATACACTCACCCACTATTGGCGACCGACGTCTGGACACAGGCGCAGAAGGCTGAAAATGTGATTCTGCGTCTTCGCAGCATTGAAGCTGACAGCAGCGGGGAAGAATGACGCTGACCTTGGAAGATATTGCCGCCCACCCGGCATTGCATCGCGGTGTGCGGGCGCAGGCGCAGGCGATGAACCAGCTCTATCGGACAAATCCGCGGCTTTCCTCGGTATTCGCGACCCAGCAACGATGGCTGATGGCCCATATTGGTCTTGCCCTGCATTTCAGGCGGGAGCCCGACGACTATCGCAAAGAGCTCACGATGGCGCGTTTCATCGACGTGATCCGGCAGAATTCCGTGGCCAGCCGCAACACAGCCGACGCCTTCGTCAAGGAGATGCTGCACTACAACTTCATTGAGCTGCTGCCCTCGACCCAGGACGGCCGTATCCGTCCCCTGCAGCCGGTGGCGGCCTCGCTGGAAGTGGTGGCCGGCTGGGTCCTTGCGCATCTGCGAACGCTGGACAGTCTTGATGGCGCGAACCGGATGGCCACCTTCCTCGCCCGCCCCGACGGACTTGCCCGATTGCAGCCGCTGGTGGCCGACGGCCTGCTGTCTTCAAATCCGGTGCGCGAGCCCAAACGGACTTTCTCGCTGTTCACCTGGCTGAACAATGGCGGCGTCGTCATGGATTGGCTGATATCGGGCGTCGATCCCGACAATGCCGGCCTCAGCCAGATTCCAACCGGCGTGCTCTCGATCGGAGACTTCGCAAACTGGCTCAAACTCTCGCGAACCCACCTGACGCGCAAATTGCGCGCCGCTGAAGAGCTCGGCAGCATCGGCTGGCTCGGTCAACGCTGCAATTCGGTGATGTGGGTGTCCAGCGATTTCTACCAGGAATACATGGCCGCCCAGGCCGTGAAGCTGGCCATCATCGATGCGGCCTTCTCGGCCAGTTTTCCAAAAGGCGATTGAGCGGAGAACAGACCAGGGCGGCCATGCAGCCGCCCCGGCATTGTCGTCTCCTCACTCGATGTCGAACGAAACACCCTGGGCGAGCGGCAGCGCCTTGGAGTAGTTCACCGTGTTGGTGGCGCGGCGCATATAGGCCTTCCAGGCGTCGGAACCTGATTCACGGCCACCACCCGTCTCCTTCTCGCCACCGAACGCACCGCCGATCTCGGCGCCCGACGTGCCGATATTGACATTGGCGATGCCGCAATCCGATCCGTCGACACCAAGGAACCGCTCGGATTCCTGCAGGTCGCGCGTGAAGATCGAGGAGGAAAGACCGGCCCCCACCGCATTGTGCTCGTCGAGCACCGCGTCGAAGTCGGAATACTTCATCACATAGAGGATCGGCGCAAAGGTCTCTTCCGTCACCGGCGATACCTGTTTGGGCATCTCGACCAGGGCCGGATGCACATAATAGGCATCGGGATGGCCGTTCTCGACCCGCGTGCCGCCGGTCACCTTGCCGCCATGGGCGGTGGCTTCGGTGAGCGCCTTCTGCATGGCATCGAACGCCGCCTTGTCGATCAGCGGGCCGACCAGCGACGTGGTCTCCAGCGGATTGCCGACCGAGACGCTCTGATACGCCTTCTTCAGGCGCGGCACGAGCTGGTCGTAGACGCTGTCATGGACGAACAGGCGCCGCAGCGTCGTGCAGCGCTGTCCCGCGGTGCCCATGGCGCCGAAGGCAATGGCGCGCAGCGCCATGTCGAGATCGGCGGAGGGCGCCACGATGCCGGCATTGTTGCCGCCAAGCTCCAGCACCGCACGGGCAAAGCGCTTGGCCAGGCGCGGGCCGACATCCCTGCCCATGCGCGTCGAGCCGGTGGCCGACACCAGCGGCACCTTTGGATGATCGACCAGGATCTCGCCGACGGCACGGTCGCCGATCAGCACTGAAAGCAGGCCTTCTGGCGCGTCAGTGCCAAAACGCTTGACCGCGCGCGCAAAGATGGCCTCGCAGGCGAGTGCGGTGAGCGGCGTCTTCTCCGACGGCTTCCACACCACGGCATCGCCACAGACCAGGGCGAGTGCCGTATTCCACGACCACACAGCGACCGGGAAATTGAAGGCGGAGATGACGCCGACAACGCCAAGCGGATGCCAGGTTTCCATCATGCGATGGCCCGGACGTTCGGTGGCGATGGTGAGGCCGTAGAGCTGGCGCGACAGACCAACCGCGAAATCGCAGATGTCGATCATTTCCTGCACTTCGCCCAGACCTTCGGACGGTATCTTGCCGACCTCGATCGACACCAGGCGGCCGAGCTCGGCCTTGTGGGCGCGCAGTTCCTCGCCCAGCAGCCGCACCAGTTCGCCGCGCTTGGGACCAGGCACCAGCCGCCATGTCTGGAACGCCTTGTGGGCGCCATCGATCGCCTTGGCCGCATCGGCCGGCGAGATCGTCTTCAGCGCCGCGATCTTTTCGCCCGTCACCGGGCTCCGCACGATCAGGTCGCCACCCGTAAGCACGCCACCGGCAACACCAAGCTTGCCCAGAAGCTCTGCCGTTTCCTTCGCTATCGTCATGTTCATCCCTTTCATATCCCGCCGTTTATAATTGTATGTCGCCCAAAAGTGCCCAGCGGTTTTGGGACAACGACATGCATAAACAAAAGCACCTCGGCCAAAGCCTTCCGCCATGCCTTCACAATGCCCATGGGCATGCGAGGCGCGTTGATGGATTGGCATTACTCGTTTGGTGGAAAAATCGCCACCCCGGCATGGTCCAAGGTTGGACGGCAGGATTGAGCCAGGTGGGGTTCAGTGCGCCTTCTGGATTGTGCCGATCGCGACACCTTCCTTCATCAGCCGGTCGATATGCATGCGGATATGGGCGGCCTCGGCGGCGGTGTTGGCAAGCGCGATGGCGCGGTCGAAGGCGATGCGCGCCTCCTCGCCCCGGCCAAGCTGCATCAGCAAGCCGCCCTTGAGACCGAAGAAGTGGAAATAGCCGGACAGCCGCTGCTCCAGCGGCTCGATCATGGCGAGCGCCGCCTCCGCCCCGCGCACCTTGGAGACCGCGACCGCGCGGTTGAGGGTGATCACCGGCGACGGCTGCATCTGCTCGAGCAGACTGTAGAGCAGGTCTATCTCCACCCAGTCGGTATCCTCGGCCTTTTCGGCCCGCGCATGCAGCGCCGCGATCGCCGCCTGCACCTGATAGGGGCCGGGCTTGCGGTGACGCAATGCCTTGTCGACCAGCGCCAGGCCCTCGTCGATCATCTTGCGGCTCCACAGCCTGCGATCCTGGTCTTCGAGCAGCACGATCTCGCCGTTCTCGTCAAAGCGGGCCGGGGCGCGCGCGTGCTGGAGAAGCAGCAGCGCCGTCAGCCCCATGATCTCGGCCTCGGTCTGGAACAGCCGCAGCAGCAAACGGGCCAGCCTTATCGCTTCCTCGCACAGCGGCGCACGGGCCGGCGCTTCGCCGCTGTTGGTCGAATAGCCCTCGTTGAAGATCAGGTAGACCATGGCGGCCACGGCAGCGAGGCGTTCCGAGCGCTCGACCGCGCCTGGCGTCTCGAACGGCATGCCGGCGTCCGCGATGCGCGCCTTGGCACGGGTGATGCGTTGCTCCATGGCGCTTTCACCGACCAGGAAGGCGCGCGCGATCTGCTTGACCGTGAGGCCGGAGACGATGCGCAGCGCAACCGCGATCTGCTGCGTCGCCGGCAGGTCCGGATGGCAGCAGATGAACAGCAGCCGCAATATGTCGTCGCGGTAATGCGCACCATCCAGCCGTTCGGCGATATCGCTTTCGGCATCTTCGAGGTCGGAGATCTGATCCTCTTCCGGCAGCGGCGCCTGCTTGGCACGTTTGCGCACCGCATCGATGCCGCTGTTGCGGCCGACAAAGATCAGCCAGGCGGCCGGATCGCGCGGCGGTCCGTTCTGCGGCCAGTTCTTCAGCGCCCTGAGACAGGCATCCTGGAACGCTTCCTCGGCCGCATCGAGATCACGAAAATAACGCAGCAGCGCGCCCATCGCCTGCGGGCGCGCCGTGCTGATCGCCGTGCTGATCCAGGCGAGTTCGGTCATGTAGGAACCCTGGCGGGATTGAAGATGGAAACCGGCCGGATCTCATAGGAGCCGCCGCTCGGATTGACCTCGGACAGTTCGCGCGCGAATTCGACGGCCTCGTCGAGATCGGCGCATTCGAGCGTGTAGAAGCCGAGAAACTGTTCCTTGGTCTCGGCAAACGGCCCGTCGATGACCACCGATTCGCCCTTGACCTTCCGCAGCGTTGTCGCCGCCGTCGTCGGCAGCAGTCGCGCCACCGGACCAAGCCGTCCCGCTTGAGCGTATTTTTCCTGGACGTTGAGGAGATTGGCCATCACCTCGTCGTCCTGTTCCTTGCTCCAGGAGCAGACGACGTCTTCGGAGGCGTAGCAGAGGATGGCGTAGAGCATGGTCAGTCCTTTTCTCGATCAAAGGACGAAACAGTAGGACCGATCCCGACATGGCGTCGATAAAAAAATCCTCCAGTTGCGAGGCATCCGGGCGCGATCTGAACTTCGGTCAGCCCTCCCGGGCCCTGAGCCATCTCAGAGCCAGCGCTTCCTCATCGTCGAGACCATCTATCGACCGCTTGTGCTTGTTTGCATCCGTCATCTCGTCAAGCAATCGCCCCTCCGTCCAAGCCTCGAAGACCTGCGGATGGATATAGCATTTGCGGCAGACGGCGCGTGTGTTGCCAAGCCGTTCGGCAACCTTGTCGATGGTGCTGTTCATCACTCTTTTCTGTTGCCCCCGACTGTCGGGCAGGTCCGTCCGCGCAAACAGGGACGCGGCATGGATGGTGCCGCCCCAGGTGCGGAAATGCTTGGAACTGAAGTCCGGGCCGGCGGCGTCCCGGATGTAGCGGTTGACATCATCCGACCGCACCGGATGCCGGTGTCCGTCTTCGTCCAGATATTGGAACAGCGTCTGGCCCGGCAGATCCTGGGCGTCGCGCACGATCCGGGCGATGCGGCGATCGGCCAGTTTCAGTTTCCATTCCTTGCCGGACTTGCCCTTGAAGGCGAAGCGCAGGCTTGAGCCCACGATATTGACATGGCGGTCGCGCAGCGTGGTCAGCCCGAAACTCTTATTGTCGCGGGCGTAGGCTGCGTTGCCGACCCGGATCATCGTGTTGTCGAGCAGCCAGACGATTGCCGCGACGACCCTTTCGAACGGCAAGCCATGGCGGCGCAGATCGGCATCGATCCGGCGCCGCAATTCGGGCAGGCTTTCGGCAAAGGCGACCAGGCTCGAATATTTGGCGCCATCGCGCACATCAGCCCATTGCGGATGATAGCGATATTGCTTGCGCCCGCGCTGATCCCTGCCGGTGGCCTGAATATGACCGTCGGCATCGGGCGAGATCCAGACATCCGTCCAGGCCGGCGGGATGACGATCGCCCTGATGCGATCGACAGTGCTTTTGCCAACGGTCCGACCGTCGGGAGACTTGTACGTGAAGCCTTTTCCGGCACGCAAGCGGCGAATGCCGGGTTCGGTATCGCTGACATAGGCCAGCGAGGCCCGGTGGGCGGAGGCTTGCGCCCTGTTCTTCGGTGCGGCATCTCCGGCAAGCTGTGGCCCGGACGTGTCGAGCATCTGTCCTCCACGAGAATTTCCCATGGATAAGCTGCTTGCCGCCCGCTGGTTCCCTCGCCTCGCGAAACCGCGTCAAGAACCATCTTGTGATGTGCGGTAGACTACAGAGCGCTCTGCAGGTGCACTTTCGGCATGGAGAACCGGCGGCGTGCCGCGAGCTTGAATTGATAACGCAGGCAGCGCCAAGCTTCCGATCTCGCTTTCGGCGCGGCCGCGGCAACAGCCAGGAAGCGGGCCGCGGTCTCCAGATCGCCGCGCGCGTAATGGACGCGGGCAATCTTCAGGGCAACCAGCCCTTCCCTTGTCTTGAGCGCCGATTTCGGAATCCCGCAATCGGTCAGCGTGCGCAGCTCCCGGCGCCAGTCCAGGAAGCGTCGTACCGCCTTGATGGTGAAACGATTGTCGGACCGCTCCGGCGAAACCTCATAGATCATCACGGGTTGCGAGATCATGGCAAGGGACGCCTTGCTCATCAACCGCGCCCAGAAAAGCGTGTCTTCATCATAGGCCAGTCCGACCGGGAATCTCGTCTCGCCAATGGCTATTCGGGACGCCAGCACGCTGCCCACGGCGACCGACCGGATATCGCCTCTCACATAGGCCGAAGCGTTTGCGAGACAGGCGGTCGTGTAACCGCCGGGCACCTTGATCTGCCGATCCTGGCCATTCACCCGCCGCCGGAAGCCGCCGACGATCATCTGCGCCTTTGGCTGGGCTTCCGACCGAAGCAGCAGGGATCGAAGGCCGCCCTCGATATGCAGGTCATCCGCGTCGATCATGTATATCCATGGACACCGCGCTTCCGCCAAGCCGAGATTGCGGGCTGCGCCCGCATCACGACAACTGGCCGGAAGCACGCGCAACGGAAGTCCCAATTGCGAGGCCGCATCCTCCGCAACCGCCGCCGTCCCGTCCGACGAGGCATCATCGACCAGCAATATCTCGCCGATGATTTTCATTTCTGCGCGAAGAGACGCCAGCGTTCCCGCTATGGTTGCCGCTGCATCATGGGCAGGGATAACGATGCTGACTGCTTTCAATATGACGAACTCCACATGTTCGTGTCATATACATGCGCTAGCAGTTGTGACCCCCATGCCAATACAGGATAGCCGCCCCGCTCGATTTTGGGAAGCGATCTCTATGCCGCTTACGATCTCTGTGCCGCCAAGGGCGCTAGCGCGTCAAGCCTTTTCGAGTACGACCGGGATCACGTCCACCGCCTGCTCGCCAACCTGTCCGCCCGTGGTTTTCAGAACGCCGACGATCGGCGCCACATCGGAATAGTCGCGGCCGTAGCCGACGGTGATATGGTCGTTGCTGGCCCGCATGCCGTTGGTCGGATCGAATTCCTGCCACCCTGCATCGCGGCCGCACCAGACCTTCACCCAGGCGTGCATCGCGTCGGCGCCTTCCAGACGAGGTTTTCCCTTGGGGGGGATGGTGCGCAGGAAGCCGCTGACATAGCCGGCCGGAATGCCTAGCCCGCGCAAACCGGCGATCATGATGTGCGAGAAATCCTGGCATACGCCGCGTTTCAGCCTGAAGGCATCGCTGGCTTTGGTTCGAACCGTGGTTGCATCGCCATCATAGGTGAAATCGTGGTGGATGCGGTTGCACAGATCGATCGCCGTGCCCACGGCGGACCCCATGGCGCTGTCCTGCGCATAGGCGGTGATCGCGGCGTCGATGCTCGAATGCGGGCTCGCGGACAGAAAATGGTGCGGCGAAGCCGGTGACAGCGACCGCACCGCGCCGAGTTCCTGCCGGAGCCGGGCAATGTCGGGTGACACGTCGAGCCCCGGTTCCGGCCGCGACACGGACACGCGCGCGCTCATCCTGATGTCGAGTTCATCATGCGCATCGCGAAAGGCGATCGAGGTGACATTGTTGCCGAAGAAGTCGGAAAAATCCGAACGTTCGTTGGGCGCCGGCACGAAAGACAGCGACGCGGCGATGACGCGCTGTATGCCAGCAATCGTCGATGGCAGCACGCGCACCTGGTGGCGGCCGCCGCCAGCCGCCGCGGCGTAGTCGTAATGAAGATGGAGCCTGATGTCATAGAGCATGCTGAACGCCGCCTTACCCGAAATAGGCTTTGGCGAGGCTGTTGTAGAGGCCGCCAATCTCATAGGCGAGATCATCCAGCGCCTTTGTCGTCATGTCCGCCGGCTCCTTGATGGCGATCTGGGTGTTGAGCTGCAGGATTTCCTTCGCCGCCGTCGACATGTGCCCTTCGCCGCCAACCGGCGGCAGCAGAGCGATTTCGGCCTTGAGCCTTTCCAGCTGGAACAGGATGGAGCGCGGATTGAGTGGATCGAGCGCCAGGAGATCGATCACCGTGCGCCGGCCGGCTTGCACGGGATACTGACGCCGATGGGTCATGACGCTATCCCCGATCTCCAGCATCATGTCGAGCGCGCCGTCCGGCGCCTTGGCGCTGGTCAGCCGGGCCAGCGTGCGGGCGATCTGGATACCGCGCTCCAACCGACGGCCGACCTCGAGGAAGCGCCAGCCCGCGAAGCGGTACATGTTCTCGTGCAGCAGGCCGGAAAACCCGGCAAGCTTGCGCAATATGATCGTCATCGCCCTGGTTGCGTCGTCGCCTGGCGCCACCGTTGTCGCGAACTGGTGAATCGTCTTCGACAGGTCCTTGAGCGCCAGCCAGCCGTCAGGTGAAAAACGGTCGCGGATCTGGCCCGCGCTGTAGACGGCGCTGTCAAGCGTGCCGATCAGCCCGGATGGGATAGCAGATTCAACGTCGATGCCGAACGGCTCGAGATAGTCTCTTACATCGACCAGCAGCGGCATGTTGGGATCGGAGGTCTCGGCCAGCCGCACATGATAGGCGCGCAGGATACGCACCGTGTCTTCCGAGCGTTCGATGTAGCGGCCGAGCCAGGTCAGGTTCTCCGCCGCCCGGCTGGGCAGGCTGCCCGGTCTGGTGCGCGTGAAACTGTCACCCTCTTGCGGCAGCAACGTTTCGCGCTCCACTGGTCCGTCGCTGACCACCCAGACATCCGCCGCCTGGCCACCACGCTGCATGGCGATGGCCGTCGGGTCGAGCGACAGGCCGACGCGGGCGAAACCGCCCGGCATCACCGTCCAGCCGTTCGGCGTCCGCGCCAGACAGACGCGCAAACTGGCCGGCCGTGGCTCCAGCCTGCCGCCGGCATAGACGGGCGTGGTCGAAAGCGTCACCGCTTCCTGGCCGACAAAGTCGCCGCCGCTGCGTTCGATCCTGGCGACGAGTTCGGCCCGTTCCTCGGACGACAACACAGAACCAAGCTTGGTCTGGTCGTCATCCTCGAAGGCCAGCCGCGTCGACAGCGCCGGGCCGATCACCATGCGGTCGAGATTGGCCAGCACGTGCTCGCGTTCCGTTTCCTGCCCGCACCACCAGGTCGCGACGCTCGGCAGCAGAAGTTCCTCGCCCCGCAAGGCGCGCGAAATCTTCGGCAGGAAGGCGAGCAGCGCCCGCGTCTCCATCAGGCCAGAGCCCAGCGCGTTGACGCAGGACACCGCGCCCTGGCGGATCGCCTCGACCAGCCCCGGCGTGCCGATCTGCGAATCAGGCCGCAGTTCAAGCGGATCGGCGAAGGCGGCATCGAGCCGCCGCCACAACACGCCGACCGGCATCAGCCCCGAGACGGTGCGCACCATCAGCTTGCCGCCTGAAACGGTCAGGTCCTCGCCTTCGAGCAGCATGATGCCGAGATAGCGGGCGATATAGGCATGTTCGTAATAGGTTTCGTTGAGCGGCCCCGGCGTCAGGATGGCGACGCGGCCGTCCGACTCCTTCGCCATGCCGATCAGTGCATCGCGAAAGCGGCGGAAGAAGCCGGCAAGCCGGTGCACATGCATCTCGCCATAGATGTCGGAGAGCGCGCGTGTGGTGGCGACGCGGTTTTCCAGCGCGAAGCCGGCGCCCGACGGCGCCTGCGTGCGATCGCCCAGCACCCACCACTGGCCGTTCGGGCCACGGCCAAGCTCGAAGGCGCAGAAATGCAGGAAGTGGCCGCTGGCCGGCATGGTGCCGACGACCGGCCGCAGATATTCTGGGCTGGCCGCGATCAGCCCGGCCGGCAGGATACCCTTTTCGATCAGCCGGTTCGGCCCGTATATGTCGGCGATGGTCTCTTCGAACAGCTCGGCGCGCTGGACGAGCCCGGCGCTGATCTCAGCCCATTCCTCTTCCCCGATGAGCACGGGAACATGCGCCAGCGGCCATTCCCGCTCATTGGCGCCGGCCTTGTCGTAGACACGGTAGTAGACGCCGGCATCGCGCAGATACTGGTCGGCACGGGCAAAGCGCTGGCCAAGCTTCTCCGGTCCCAGTCCCTCCAGCGCTTCGATGAAATGTTTCCAGACCGGCCGGGGATTGCCCAGGGCATCGACCATCTCGTCGACGACGCCGTCGATCGGCCGGTAGTGCTCCAGCAGATTGTGCGGCTTGCCGCGTGCCCTCTTGTGATTCCCCTTTGCCATCGTCGATCAGAGTCTTGGAGGCCGCCTGAGGTCAAGGGTCATCGGGAAATCTTCAGCGGGTTCTTCGTTGCGCAGCACATAACTGGACGGCGTATGGCCACGCGGCTCGAAGCGGGCGAGTCGACGCGCCTCGGCTTCGTTGCCATTGACCGGAAATGTGTCGTAGCTGCGGCCGCCGGGATGCGCGACATGATAGACGCAGCCACCGACCGCCCTGCCCGACCAGCGGTCATAGATGTCAAAGACCAGCGGCGTGTTGACCGGAAGCGCCGGATGCAGCCCCGATGCCGGCTGCCAGGCCTTGAAGCGCACGCCAGCCACCGCGACCTCACGATTATCCGTCGCCTTCATCGGCACGATGCGGCCATTGCAGACGATGGCATGACGCTCGGGGTTCAGCCCCTCGGTCTTCACCTGCAGCCGTTCGACCGAGGAATCGACAAAGCGCACGGTGCCGCCGATCGCGCCCTGTTCGCCCATGACGTGCCACGGCTCCAGCGCCTGGCGCAGTTCCAGCTTGATGCCGGCTTGGCTAACCTCGCCGCAGAATGGGAAGCGGAATTCGAGCTGGGCGTCGAACCATTCGGGCCGGAATTCGAAGCCGTTGAGCTTGAGGTCGTCGAGCACGTCGAGAAAGTCCGCCCAGACATAGTGCGGCAGCATGAAACGATCATGCAGCGATGTGCCCCAGCGCACGAAGCGTCCGTCGAGCGGGTTTGTCCACGCGCGGGCAATGATCGCCCTGACAAGCAATTGCTGCGCAAGGCTCATACGCGCATTGGGCGGCATCTCGAAGCCGCGGAACTCGACCAGTCCGAGGCGCCCGGTCGGCCCATCCGGCGAGAACAGCTTGTCGATGCATATTTCCGAGCGATGCGTGTTGCCGGTGACATCGGTCAACAGGTTGCGGAACAGCCGGTCGACGAGCCACGGCAGCGGCGCATTGCCCTGGTCGGGATGCGGCACCTGCGCCATGGCGATTTCGAGTTCGTAAAGCGAATCGTGGCGGGCCTCGTCGAAGCGCGGCGCCTGACTGGTCGGGCCGATGAACAGGCCGGAGAACAGGTAGGACAACGACGGACGCCGCTGCCATTGCAGCACCAGGCTCTTCAACAGATCGGGCCGGCGCAGGAACGGGCTGTCATTGGGCGTCGCGCCGCCGACAACGACATGGTTGCCGCCGCCGGTGCCGGTGTGACGCCCGTCGATCATGAACTTGTCCGCGCCAAGCCGCGTCAGCCGCGCCTCCTCGTAAACCGCCGTCGTCGTCGCCACGCAGTCCTGCCAGTTGGCGGCGGGATGGATGTTGACCTCGATGACACCGGGATCGGGCGCCACGCGGATGACGTTGAGGCGCGGATCGTGTGGCGGTCCGTAGCCCTCGATATGCACGGGAAGGCCTATCGCCTTCGCCGCGTTCTCGGCGGCGGCGACGAGTTCAAGATAATCCTCCAGCGCCTCGACCGGCGGCATGAACACGCAGAGCCGGCCGTCGCGCGGCTCGACCGAAAGCGCGGTACGCACCGCGCCGCCGATCTCGGTGATCTCCTGTTCGACCCGGTCCTGCTGGCCGGTCGTCGCCGTGAACGACACCGCCTGCTGGCGGCGCGCCATTTCATCGGCGCCTTCCAGTT
The DNA here is from genome assembly GCF_040537815.1 of Mesorhizobium shangrilense. Lineage (NCBI taxonomy): Bacteria > Pseudomonadati > Pseudomonadota > Alphaproteobacteria > Hyphomicrobiales > Phyllobacteriaceae > Mesorhizobium > Mesorhizobium shangrilense. The sequence goes on along the minus strand of NZ_JBEWSZ010000002.1, from coordinate 374,845 downwards.
CGGCTGGAGCAGCGGTGGGCAAGATTGCTTCGCGCGCCGGCAGCGGCCCACGCGGCAGCGAGGGATCAACCGGAACGATATAGGGGAATTGCGCCGGCGGCACATAGGGCAGCGTGCCCAGCGGCAAGCGGTAGCCGACCGGCGAATCGCCGGGCACCAGGAACAGCCGGCCGCGCCGCGTCTTCCATTTTTCCGAGCGCCAGCGCGGTCCAGAGGCCTGGCTGTTCCAGCGCTGCACCGGCAGCACATAGCCTGACGGCTTGGTCAGCCCGCGTTCGAACACCTTTGCCATGCGGCTGCGCTCTTCCGGGTCTTCCAGCTTGGAATTGGACGGATCGACATTGTCGGGCAGCTTGCCTTCCTTGAGCAGCCACTCGGCCGGATCCTCATAGGCCTCGCTGACCATGGTCTTTTCGATGCCGAGTTCGCCGGCGATCGCCGCCAACAGGCTTTCGGCCTGCTCCGGGCCGATTTCGGCCGAGCTTTTCTCCCGCGCGATCAGCGACGGGTCGCTCCACACCGGTTCTCCATCGGCGCGCCAGTAGAGCGAAAAGGTCCAGCGCGGCAGGCTTTCGCCCGGATACCATTTGCCCTGGCCGTAGTGGAGAAAGCCGCCCGGCGCGAAGCGCTCGCGCAGCCGGCGGATCAGCGCATCGGCCTTTTCGCGCTTGGTCGGGCCGACGGCGGCGGTGTTCCATTCGGCGGACTCGAAATCGTCGATCGACACGAAGGTCGGCTCGCCACCCATGGTGAGGCGCACATCTTCAGTCTTGAGCACGGCATCGACCTTGTTGCCGAGCGCGTCGAGCGCCTGCCAGCTCTCATCCGAGAATGGCTTGGTGATGCGCGGATGCTCGGCGATGCGGTCGACCCGCATCTCGAAGCCGAACTCGACATTGGCGAAGCTCGCCATGCCGGAAATCGGGGCAGCGTTGCGGAAATGCGGCGTCGCCGCCAGCGGTACATGGCTTTCACCGGTGAGCAGGCCGGAGGTCGGATCGAAGCCGATCCAGCCGGCGCCCGGCAGATAGACCTCGCACCAGGCATGCAGATCGGTGAAATCGACTGCGGTTCCGGGCGGCCCGTCAAGTGCCACGAGGTCGGGCTTGAGCTGGATCAGGTAGCCGGAAACGAAGCGCGCGGCGATGCCGAGATTGCGCAGGATTTGCACCAGCAGCCAGCTCGTATCCCGGCAGGACCCCTTGGCGGCAGCCAGCGTTTCCTCCGGCGAGAACACGCCGGTTTCCATGCGCACGATATAGGCGATCTCGCGCTGCAGCCGGGCATTGAGATCGACGAGGAAATTGACGGTGTTGGCCGGTTGGCGATCGATCGTCTTTAGAAAGGCCGACAGCAGCGGACCCGCTGGCTCCGGTGTCCGGTAGATCGTCAAATCGTCCCGGATGTCCTCGGGATATTCGAACGGAAAAATCTCGGCCGACGGCTCGACGAAGAAATCGAACGGATTGTAGACCGTCATGTCGGCGACGAGATCGACCTCGATCTTCAGCTCCGTCACCGGCTCGGGAAAGACGAAACGGGCGAGGAAATTGCCGTAGGGGTCCTGCTGCAAATTGACGAAGTGGTTGGCCGGCTCGACCTTCAGCGAATGGCTGAGCACCTTGGTGCGGGAATGCGGCGCCGGCTGCAGCCTGATGACCTGGGGGCCGAGAACCACCGGCCGGTCGTATTTGTAGTGGGTCAGGTGATAGACGGCTGCCAGAATTGCCATGGGGCCCCGGAATTCAGCGTTTCAAACGAATTCGCTGAACCCTGACACATCTGGCCGCCAATCTCCAAGCGGATGTTGCGCTGCACCTAATTTAAACGGCTATGGAATGCGCCACGGGAGCTACGCGACCGGCGAAAGCCTTCGTATCTTCGTCATCCTGGGGCGAAGCAAGGAGCGAAGCGACGCGGCGCAGACCCCGGGATCCATGCCGCGACTTCGGCCGAAGGGGACGACCAGGATCCTCTCGGCCTCCTTCCCACTTCAACCTTACACCCGAACCAACACACAGGATCCTAGGGTCAAGCCCGAGGATGACGAACCGTAGGGCTCAGAAAAACGCTTGGATTCCCGTCTGCGCCCGACCGAGGATCAACGCGTGCACGTCATGCGTACCCTCATAGGTGTTGACGGTCTCCAGGTTCTGCGCATGGCGCATGACGTGGTAGCCGATCTGGATGCCGTTGCCGCCATGCATGTCGCGGGCCTGGCGGGCGATGTCGAGCGCCTTGCCGCAATTGTTGCGCTTGACGATGGAGATCATCTCCGGCGCCATCTTGCCCTGATCCATCAGCCGTCCGACACGCAAGGAGGCCTGCAGCCCCAGCGCGATCTCGGTCTGCATGTCGGCGAGCTTCTTCTGGTACAGCTGCGTGCCGGCCAGCGGCTTGCCGAACTGCTTGCGGTCGAGGCCATACTGGCGGGCGCGGAACCAGCAATCCTCGGCGACGCCCATGACGCCCCAGGAAATGCCGTAGCGGGCGCGGTTGAGACAGCCGAACGGCCCCTTCAGGCCGGCGACGTTGGGCAGCAGCGCATCTTCACCGACCTCGACGCCTTCCATCACCACTTCGCCGGTGATCGACGCGCGCAGGCTGAGCTTGCCGCCGATCTTCGGCGCCGAAAGCCCCTTCATGCCCTTTTCCAGCACGAAGCCGCGGATATCGTCCTTGCCGTTCTCGCCCTTCAACTTCGCCCAGACGACAAAGACGTCGGCGATCGGCGCGTTGGAAATCCACATCTTCGAGCCGGTGAGCTTGTAGCCGTTCGCGGTCTTTTCGGCCCGCGTCTTCATACCGCCCGGATCGGAGCCGGCATCCGGCTCGGTCAGGCCGAAGCAGCCGATCCATTCGCCGCTGGCGAGCTTGGGCAGATACTTCTTGCGCTGCTCTTCCGAGCCATAGGCATGGATCGGATACATCACCAGCGACGACTGCACCGACATCATCGAGCGGTAGCCGGAATCGATGCGGTCGATCTCGCGCGCGACCAGCCCGTAGGTCACGTAATTCGAGCCGAGCCCGCCATATTCCTCTGGGATGGTGATGCCGAGCAGACCGGCCTCGCCCATTTCACGGAAGATCGACGGGTCGGAAGTCTCGTTGAGATAGGCCTGCTCGATGCGCGGCGCGAGCTTGTCGGCGGCAAAACTGGCCGCCGCATCGCGCATCATGCGCTCGTCTTCCGACAGCTGGTCCTCGAACAGGAACGGATCTTCCCAGACGAATGTATTCTTGTCGGCGGCCATGGCTCTCTCCCAAACTCATGCGTGTCGCCCAAAACTATCAGCGATCCTGGGGAACAGGCACAGACAAAAATCCTGAATTGCCCCGGCTTATCCGCCTCCGGCCCGAAAAAATCAAACGAAATTGCTTCACCAATCCATGAGTGTTAGTAATGAATTATGAACGTCCAGCGCCGTCTTTTGCCGAATATCTGTGCCCTTGCCGCCTTCGAGGCTGTGGCGCGTCTGGGCAGTTTCACCGCCGCTGCCCAGGAGCTCGACTTGACCCAGGGCGCCGTCAGTCGGCAAATCAAATTATTGGAAGATCAGTTCGGTCGCCGATTGTTCGAGCGCGACAGCCGCAATGTGCGGCTGTCCGTGGCTGGCGAAATCTATGCCGAAGCGGTGCGTTCGGCACTCGGGCAGTTGCGCGACGCTGCGCTTGGATTGATGAGCAATCGGCATAGTGGCATATTGAACCTTGCCATATTGCCGACCTTCGGCACGCGCTGGCTGATGCCCATGATCCCCGGCTTCGTCGAGAACAATCCCGACATCACCATCAATTTCGTCACCCGTGTCGGCCGCTTCGACTTCGCCAGGGAGCGGCTGGACGCGGCCATCCATTATGGCATGCCGGACTGGCCGGATGCCGATTCCACCTTGCTGGTGCATGAGACCGTGGCGCCTGTGGCTTCGCCGGAATTCCTCGCCGGCCGTGCCATCGCCACCCCGGCCGACATTGGCCGCCTGCCGCTTCTGCACATGGCGACGCGGCCGGGCGCATGGACGGAATGGTTCGAATATGAGGGCCTGAGCGCGCCTACCGGACCGGGCATGCAGTTCGAGCAGTTCGGCACGGCAGCACAGGCCTGCATGGCCGGGCTGGGCGTCGCTTTGTTGCCGCAGATCCTGATCGCCGGCGAATTGCAGCGCGGCCAGCTCGTACCGGCGCCGGGCCGGCCGATGCAAAGCCGCAGTGCCTATTATCTCGTCGTGCCACACGACATGCGCGGCCACCCACCGGTTGCCAGTTTTCGCGACTGGCTGTCGGGCCAGGTTGAGAAGGAGCCGGCTGTTCTGGCTTGGTAGCTACTTCCGCTTCAGCGCATCCGCCAATGCCGCACCAAACGCTCCCTGCGACGGCTTTTCAGGCTGGCGCTGCGGCGCCGGTCCGCGCGGCGCGCGCCGGCCGCCACCATTGTCGCGCGGTCCGCCGCGCGATGCGCCGCCCTCGCCGCCATCCTTGCGCATGGAAAGCGCGATGCGCTTGCGCTTGATGTCGACCTCGACGACGCGCACCTTCACCACGTCGCCGGCCTTCACCACCTCATGCGCATCCTTGATGAAACGGTCGGCCAGCTGCGAGACATGCACAAGTCCGTCCTGATGCACGCCGATATCGACGAAAGCGCCGAAGGCGGCGACATTGGTCACCGTGCCCTCCAGCAGCATGCCGGGTTTCAGGTCCTTGATGTCATCGATACCATCCGCGAAGGTCGCCGTCTTGAAGCCAGGGCGCGGGTCTCGGCCAGGCTTCTCCAGCTCCGCCAGGATGTCGCGCACCGTCGGCAAGCCGAAGCGCTCGTCGACGAAGACGCGTGGATCGAGCGCCTTGAGTGCAGCACTGTCGCCCATCAGCGAACGGACATCGCGCCCGCAGGCCGCGACGATCTTCTTGGCCACGCCATATGCTTCCGGATGCACCGACGAGGCATCGAGCGGCTCGCTGCCATTGGCGATGCGCAGGAAGCCCGCGGATTGTTCGAACGCGCGAGGTCCAAGGCGCGGCACCTTCAACAGATCGCGGCGGCTGGCGAAGGGGCCAGTGGCATCGCGATGCGCGACGATGGCGTCGGCGAGCGAGGCGCCAAGACCTGACACGCGCGCCAGCAGCGGCGCCGAGGCGGTGTTGAGATCGACACCGACGGCATTGACCGCGTCCTCGACCACCGCTTCCAGCGAGCGGCCGAGCCGGTACTGGTCGACATCGTGCTGGTACTGGCCGACGCCGATCGACTTGGGTTCGATCTTGACCAGTTCGGCCAGCGGATCCTGCAGGCGCCGTGCGATCGACACCGCGCCGCGCAGCGAGACATCGAGGTCGGGAAACTCGGCCGCGGCCGTTGCCGACGCCGAATAGACCGATGCGCCGGCTTCGCTGACGATCACCTTCAGCGGCTTGGGACCGCCATCCGCCGGCATGTCGGACAGCATGTCGGCCACCAGCTTTTCCGTCTCGCGGCTGCCGGTGCCATTGCCTATCGAAATCAGCTCGACCTTGTGCAGGCGGATGAGCTTCGCCAGTTCCGCCTGGGTGCCGCGCACATCGTTCCTGGGCGGGAACGGGTAGACCGTCGTCGTCGTCAGCACCTTGCCGGTGCCGTCGACCACCGCCACCTTGACGCCGGTGCGGATGCCGGGGTCGAGCCCCATCGTGGCGCGCGAACCGGCCGGGGCCGCCAGCAGCAGGTCCTTGAGGTTGCGGGCAAAGACATGGATCGCCTCCTCCTCGGCCCGCTCGCGCAGGTCCCGCATCAGGTCAAGCGTCAAGTGCAGCGACAGTTTTATGCGCCAGGTCCAGCCGGCGACCTCCGCCAGCCAGCGGTCGCCCGGCAGGCTGCCACCGATGGCATAGGCATTGGCGATCATCCGCTCGACCGGCTTCACCGGCGACGTGTCGTCGGCATCGACGTCGATGTCGAGCGACAGCACTTCCTCGTTGCGGCCGCGCAGCATGGCCAGCGCGCGATGGCTGGGCACCGTGGCCCAGCGCTCGAAGTGATCAAAGTAATCCGAGAATTTCGCGCCGGCCTCCTGCTTGCCGTCGACGACCCTGGCGCGCATGAAGGCGCGTTCCTTCATGTAGGTCCTCAGCTTGCCGACCAGATCGGCATTCTCGGCGAATTGTTCCGACAGGATGTCGCGCGCGCCGTCGATCGCCGCCTTGATATCGGCAACCTCCTCGGTGACATAGGCCAAGGCCAGTTCGGCGGGCACCTGCGAACGATTAGCGAGGATGGCCTCCGCCAGCGGCCCCAGCCCGCGCTCCCTGGCGATCTCGGCCTTGGTGCGGCGCTTGGGCTTGTAAGGCAGGTAGATGTCTTCCAGCTCCGCCTTGGTGACGGCGGCAATGATCTTCGTCTCTAGCTCTGCCGTCAGCTTGCCCTGCTCGCGGATCGAACCGAGGATCGTGTCGCGGCGCGCGTCGAGTTCACGCAGATAGGCAAGCCGCTCGGCAAGCAGGCGCAGTTGCGTGTCGTCCAGTCCACCGGTGACTTCCTTGCGGTAGCGCGCCACGAACGGCACCGTGGCACCCTCGTCCAGCAGTTCGATCGCCGCGGCGGCCTGTTCAGGCCGTGCGGTGATCTCGGTGGCGATGATCGCTGCGATGCGCTTGATGTCGGATGCCATGTCGTTCCCGCTCTAGTCGAAAGGAGCGGCGACCATAGGCGTAGATACCGGCCCCGCCAACCGCGACGTTTTCAACCGTCGCGGGCGGTCCACAGGAAAGCATGCGGGAATGGAACCGCGCTGGGAGGTTCAGACCAGCCGGGTCAGCCCCTCGAAGAAGGCGACGATCTCGATATCCAGCGGATCGTCGACCGGCTCCGGCTGCGACGACATCTTCGCGATGACCACTTCCGCCTCCGGGTCGACATAGAGCCACTGGCCGTGGATGCCGATGCCGCAATAGGCGCCGCTCGGCTTGCCCGACTGGTACCATTTGTTGCGGTAGCGGCCTTGCGGAAACAGCGGCACCATCGTGCCGCGCTGCCAGGCATCCGAACTGCCGCCGGTGCTGGTCGTATCCTCGACCCACGCCTGCGGCACGATGCGCCGGCCATTGGCCATGCCGCCTTGCCGCATCATCTCGCCGACACGGGCGAGATCGCGCGGCGTCACCGAAATGCCGCCGGCGGTGCGCGCCGTGCCTTCCATGTCGACACCCACCGAGGCTTCGCCCACCGCACCCAGCGGCTGCCATAGCTTGTCGCGCATCAGGTCGGTGAAGCGCTGGCCCGACGCGCGTTCGAGCAGCAGGCCGAGCAGGTCGGAGTTGGGCGAGCGGTAGCGGAAGGTCTGGCCGTGCGGCTCGGCGAGGCGCTGCAGGGTCAGCAGAAATTCGCGCAGGCTTTCGCTGCCGCCGCCTGGGTTCCACAGCGTGGCGCGGCGGTAGCGGGCAAAGGCGCTTTCCGGGTCTAGATAGGCTTCCTCGAAATCGAGGCTGACCGTCATGTCCAGCACATGTCGCGCCGTTGCGTCGCCATAGGCCGAGCCGGCGGCTTCCGGAATGTAGCTGGCCACCGGGGCTTTCGGGTCGAAAGCCCCCTCGCCTTCCAATATGCCGGCCACGATCGCGGTCAGCGACTTGCTGACCGAAAAGACGATATGGCGGGCGCTGAATTCCATATGCGGCGCGAACCAGTCGCCGACAAGCTTGCCGCCCTTCATGATCGTCAGCGCATCGGTGCTCGAGCGCGCGAGGAAGGCGGCCACGGTCTCAGTGCCGCCGGAAATGGCGACCTTCTCGTTGATCAGCTCGCCCAGGTCCTGAGCCGGTGCTTCGCTGGCGCCCGGCGCAGCCGCGATGCGCGCGGTCGGCACCAGTTCGCCAAGGTTCTGGAACGACCACCGGTTGAACGGGTTTTCACGCCAGTTGGCGAGCTGCACCTTGCTGCGGGCAAAGCCATATCGGGTTTCGAACGCGGTCTTGCCGGTCATGGCGGTTCCTTCCGGGTCTTGTTCTTAGGATTGGTCTTTTCTGGGCTCAGGCCAGGGCGGCGGCGATGGCGTGCACGGCCTTCACCGTTGCCACCGAATAGGCGACATTGCTGAAATCCGGCCAGGTCGAAAGCTTCACCACGACCATTCCTGTGTTCCAGTCGATATGGATCATCTGCCCGAACACGCCCCGGCACATCAGCGCGCGCGAGCGTGGATCCTCGATCCAGAACTGGTTGCGGTAACTGCCTTCGGGCAGGCTCGAACTGAAATCCGGCCCATGCCTGCCGTTGCGCGTTGCCTCGATCCAGTCGGCCGGCACGATGCCGCGCCCATTGTCGAGGATCATCTGGCCGAACCGGCCATAGTCGCGCAGCGTGGCGTTGAATCCGCCATCGGCAAGGGCATAACCGGCGCTGTCGACGGTGAAGCAGGCGCTTTCCTCGGCGCCGAGCTTTTGCCAGAGCTCTTCCGAGACCAGTTGCGCCAGCCGCTTGCCGGTCACCCGCTCCATGATGAAGGCAAGCACGTCGGTCTCGATCGAGCGATATTCGAATTTCTCGCCATGCGGCCGGATCGTGTCCTTGAGACCAAGGATCAGCTCGAACATATGGGAAGGCCAGCGGAAGGCCGGATCGCTGCCTGGCGGCACCGGCTTCCAGCCGGTGGCGACGTCGACCTGGCCGATTTCGGAATAGCGGTCGGTATACTCTTCTGAAAAGCGCACCCCGGTCGTCATGTCCAGCACATGCTGCACGCTGGCGCCGACCCATCCGGTAGCGCCGAGTTCCGGCAGGTATTTTGTCACCGGCAGCGCCGGATCGATCAGGCCGCGCCCGACCAATATGCCGAACACCGAGCCGGTGATCGACTTCGCCATCGACTGCGACAGGTGCAGCGTGCGGTCGGTCATGCCGTTGAAATAGCGCTCATAGGCGACCTTGCCGTCCTTGAGCACGAGGAAGCCGTCCGTATAGGTCTCGTCGAGCAGCCCGGCCAGCGTCGAAGGCCTGCCTTCGCTGTCCTCGACCGGCAGCGTGTCGAGATCGATCTCGGCGCGCTCGAAGCGATGGCGATGGCCATTGCCGCGCCAGACTTCGACGGTCGGCAGGATTTCGCGGATGTGCTGGAAGGCCCAACGGTTCCATGGCGCCCGGTCCCAGTCGAGCTTCGGCGGCACCAGCGTGGGCGGCGAGCCCTGCATGATCGGCGGCAACGGATCGCTGTTGCGGTAGGAACTCATGGCATCACCTGCCTGCAATGTGAGAGCCCGGCACCAGTTGGTGCCAGGCTCCGATGGTCTGCTTACTTCTGAAGTTCAGTCCAGATCTTGGTGTAGATCGCGTCAGTCTCCGCCGCGCACATCATGGCCATCGTGCCATGCGGTTTGCTGGCCTCCGGGATAATGATCTCGGGTGCGTCCTTCATCTCCGCCGGCATGAACGTCTCCGACCCGGCGATGCCGTTCGCATAGCGGTGATAGGCGGAAAGCCCGGCCGCGATCTCGGGGTCCATGATGAAGTTCTGGAACAGCTTGGCGTTCTCGACGTTCTTGGCGTCCTTCAGCACGACGACGTTGTCGCTCCAGTAGGTGAAGCCTTCCTTCGGATAGCCGAAATGGACTTCGGGGCGCGCCAGCCGGATGCGCAGTCCCGCCCCGTTCCAGGTGGTGGAGGCCTGGAAATCGCCGGCCTTCATCTTGTCGATGGCGCTGTATTCCATGGCGACCCAGTTTGGCTTGGCCGCAACCAACAGGTCGCGCACCTTCTTCAGCACATCCCTGTCAGCCGTGCACTGCTCGCCGCCGACATAGCGGATCGCGGCGGTCATGACGTCCTTCATTTCAGGAACGACATTGACCTTGCCTTTCAACTCATCGGGCGTATTGAAGATGATGCCCCAGGTGTTGATATCGCCCTTGTAGGTGCTGGTGTTGACGACGGTGCCGACCGTTCCCCAGGCCCACGGCACGGAATATTTGCGGCCGGGATCGAATTCTGGATTGGCCCATTCGGTCGCGATGTTCTTGGCGTTCTCCATGCCGCCCGGATTGGTCTCGAGCAGAAGCCCTTCCTTGATCCAGATCGGCAGGTGGGTCTGCGAGGGAACTGCGATGTCGAAGCCGCTGCCGCCCTGGCGCACCTTGGCAAGTGCCGTGTCGTTGGAGTCGTAGTCGGTGATCGTCACCTTGACCTTGTACTTCTCCTCGAACTTCTTGATGACGTCGGGGCTGGTGTAGTTGCCCCAATTGTAGATGTTGAGTTCACCTTCGGCCTGGGCGAAGCTGGTTGCGGCCAACAAGGCCAGGGCCGCGGTGGCGGCGGACAATTTAAAATTCACGGCAATATTCCCTTTCTACCTGTGACGTCTTCTTCTGCAATGTGAAGATAAAACGTTAGTGACAGCCGGGATCGATTTCAATCGACCCCGGCCGCGATGACGTCTGCTAAAGCAGCGTGAAGCTTACTTCTGCAGCTCAGTCCAGATCTTGGTGTAGAGTTCCTGGGTTTCCGGCGGGCACATCTTTTGCAACTCGCCAAGCGGCTTGTCTTCGGCCGGAATGACAACTTCCGGCGCATCCTTCATGTCGGCCGGCATGAACTTGTCCGAACCGCTGATGGCGTTGGCGTAACGATGGAAGGCCGAGAGACCCGCCGCGTTTTCCGGATCCATGATGAAGTTCTGGAACAGCTTGGCATTCTCGACGTTCTTGGCTTCCTTCAGAACGACCACGTTGTCGCTCCACAGGCCATAGCCTTCCTTCGGGTAGTTGAAGTGGATGGCCGGATTGGCCAGGCGCTGGCGCAGCGCCGAGCCGTTCCAGTCGCTGGTCGCCTTGAAGTCGCCGGCGCCCATCTTCTCGATGGTGTTGTATTCCATGGCGATCCAGTTCGGCTTGGCCGCGACCAGGAGGTCACGCACCTTCTTCAGCACCGCCTTGTCGTCGGTGCACTGCTGGCCGCCGACATACTTGATCGCGGCGAACATCACATCGCCCATCTCGGGAACGACGTTGACCTTGCCCTTCAGCTCGTCCGGCGTGTTGAAGACGATACCCCAGGTGTTGGCCGGGCCCTTGTAGGCGTCGGTGTTGACGACGACGCCGATCGTGCCCCAGGCCCACGGAACGCTGTATTTGCGGCCTGGGTCGAAATCGGGATTGGCCCACTCGGGCGCAATGTTCTTGGCGTTCTCCATCTTGCCCGGATCGGTCTCCTGGACGAGGCCTTCCTTGATCCAGATCGGGATGTAGGTCTGCGAGGGCACCGCGATGTCGAAGCCGGTGCCGCCCTGGCGGACCTTGGCGAGCGCGGTGTCGTTCGAGTCGTAGTCGGTGATCGTGACCTTGATGTTGTACTTGGCCTCGAACTTCTTGATCACATCGGGGCTGGTGTAGTTGCCCCAATTGTAGATGTTCAGCACGCCATCGGCGCGGGCGAGGCCCGTCGTCGCGAGCAACGCCAACCCCATGGCGGTTGCTGTTGTCTTCCAGTTCATGTTTTTGGCTCCCATTGTCGGTTCAGTCTCGTTTCCTGCTGATGAAGAAAAACAACGTGACGATTGCGACCGAGAGCAGCAGGAAGGCGGTCGATATCGCGTTGATCTCGGGTGTTATGCCGCGGCGTATCTGGCCGAGCATGTAGGTGGGCAGCGTGTCCTGGCCGCCGGACTTGACGAACTCGGTGATGACGACATCATCGAGCGAGATGACGAAGGCCAGCATCAGCCCGGCAAGGATGCCCGGCCACAGCAGCGGCAGCGTGATGCGGCGGAAGGTCTTCCACGGCGTCGCGTAGAGATCGGCGGCGGCGCGCTCCAGCGTCAGGTCCATATTCTCCAGCCGCGCCCGGATCGGCAGATAGGCGAACGGAATGCAGAACGCCGTGTGCGCGGCGATCAGGTAGCCCAGGCCGGAATAGCCGGTGAAGATCTTGATGCGCGAGAAGAAGATCAGCAGCGCCACGCCGGTGACGATCTCGGGCACCATCAGTGGCTGGTTGATCGCCGCGTATTTGAAGGTGAGGCCCGGATAGGAGGCGGTGCGCGTGGTGGCGAGTGCGGCCATGGTGGCGCAGATCGTGGCAAGCGTCGCGGCGATGGCGCCGATCTGGAAGGAGCGCAGCGTCGCGTCGATGACCTGCGTGTTCTGCCATGCCGACTGGAACCATCTCAGCGAAAACCCGCCCCATTCCGACGTCGAGCTTGCCGCGTTGAAGGCGTAGACGACCAGCACGAGGATCGGCAGATAGAGCACCACGAAACAGGTCGCCGCGATCGCCGTAAACCCCGGCTGATGCTTGATGGAGAAGTTGCTAGCCATGACGCACCCCCGACTTTCCGGCATTGCGCACATAGGCAAGCAGCGCCACCATGACGATGAGCATGACGGTGATCGACAGCGCTGAACCCAGTGGCCAGTTTCGACCCTGGCCGAACTGCAACTCGATCAGGTTGGACAGCATCATGTTCTTGCCGCCGCCCAGCACGCTCGGCGTCACATAGGCGCCAAGCGCGGGAATGAAGACAAGGATCGAGCCCGCGATGACGCCGGGTTTGACCAGCGGGAAGATGATCTTCCGCAGCACCTTGAAGCGCGTCGCGTAGAGATCATAGCCGGCTTCCACCAGCCGGAAATCGAGCTTCTCCATGCTGGCGTAGATCGGCAGCACCATCAGCGGCAGATAGACATAGGCCATTCCGATGAGGATCGCCGTGTCGGTGTAGAGGATCTGGATCGGCGCCGAGATGATGCCGAGCTTGAGCAGGATCGTGTTGATGATGCCTTCATTGCGGATGATCTGCAGCACCGCGAAGGTACGGATCAGAAGGTTGGTCCAGAACGGAATGGTGATCAGGAACAGCCAGAGATCGCGTGTCTTTTCGCTGCGTGTCGCCATGAAATAGGCGGTCGGGAACCCAAGCGCCAAAGTGGCGATCGTGGTCACGACGGCAAGCTTGATCGAGCGCAGGAAGATGGTGACGTGCGCCGCCGCGAGCGAAAGCGTATCGTCGAAAATGTCGCGTTCCAGCAACACCGATGTCCAGGCGTCGGTCGAGAATTGCCACTTCACGTCGCCATAGGCGCCCGGCGTCAGGAACGAATAGACCAGCACGATCAGCAGCGGGCCGGTCGCCGCCAGGAAAATGATCAACAGCGCCGGCGCCGACAGGAACCAGCGGTCACGAATGTCCCGCCGCTCCGCCGCTTTGGCGACTTCCTCTGCGGTCGCCATCATCAATCCTTCAGGACCTGGGCGGCGTCACCACCGATGAGGATGCCGACCTTGCCACCCTGCACGATCCCGTCGCCGACGCCGCGGCTGTTTTGCCGCCGCACGATGAACGGTTCGCCATCATCAAGGCGAAGATGGAAATGGGTGTCGGTCCCCAGATAGACGACATTCTCGACCGTGCCGGAAAGCGAGGCTCTGGAACTGGTCGCGCTCAACTGCGCATGTTCGGGGCGCACGACGATGGTGACCTTGCCGTTCGGGGTAAAGCCATCCGGCAGCGAGGCTGGGATTTCCACGCCCGATGACAGTTTCACCGTCGCTTTGCCAACCGACACGCCGACCACATCGGCCTTGAGGAAGTTCGATTCACCGATGAAGTCGGCGACGAACCGCTCGGCCGGCCGGTCGTAGATGTCGCGCGGCGAGCCGACCTGCAGGATCTTGCCCGACGACATCACCGCGATGCGGTCCGACATCGTCAGCGCTTCTTCCTGGTCGTGGGTGACGAAGATGAAGGTGATGCCGGTCTCGTGCTGCAGGCGCTTCAGCTCGATCTGCATGTCCTTGCGCAGCTTGTAGTCGAGCGCCGACAGCGGTTCGTCGAGCAGCAGCACCTTCGGCTGCGGCGCCAGCGCCCGGGCAAGCGCCACGCGCTGCTGCTGACCGCCGGAGATCTGGCTGGTGCGGCGAGCTGCCAGTGCTTCCATCTTGACCAGCTTCAGCATCTCGGCGACACGCGCCTTGATCTCGGCCTTCGGCTTGCCCAGCATCTCCAGACCGAAGCCGATATTCTCGGCCACCGTCATGTGCGGGAACAGCGCGTAGGACTGGAAAACGGTGTTGACCGGCCGCTTGAATGGCGGCAGCACGGCGATGTCCTGACCATGGAGCAGGATTTCGCCCGCACTTGGAAAGTCGAAGCCGGCAATCAGCCTGAGCAGAGTCGTCTTTCCACACCCGGAAGGTCCGAGCAGCGTGAAGAACTCGTTCTCGCGGATCGACACCGAAACCGTGTCGAGAGCCGCCACTTGCGCCTCGCCGGTGCCGAACACCTTGCGGACGCCACGAACTTCAATTGCATTCTTACCCGGTTGATCCGGCACGATTACCCCATTGTTTAGCCTGCCGTTGGGGGCAGGTCTGATTGTTGTTTGATTGTTCCCGAAAGCTGGTCAGCCCGACCACCTCAGCCGATCCCAATCGAGAAAGCAAGCCCCCGCCGCCATCAAGCCTGATAGGTGACTTTGCCGCCACAGATCGTGATCTGCGATCGCACATGATGAATCATCTCGGGGTCGATTGCCTCGATGTCGGCCGACAGCACCACCAGATCGGCCATGTATCCGGGCTTCAGCACGCCCTTGCGATGCTCCATGAATTCGGCATAGGCGCCCTCGACGGTATAGGCCGCCAACGACTCACGAACCGAGAAACTCTGGTCCGGATCGCTCTGCGCCCACGGCTTGCGCAGCACTGCCGCCCGGATGCCCAGGATCGGATCGATCGGCGACACCGGCCAGTCCGAAGCGAAGACGACATGCGCGCCGGCATCCTTCAGCGTCCGCCAGGCATAGCTCAGCGGCCAACGCGCCGGCCCGATGCGCGACACGGTCGGCTCCAGCGGAAAGTCCATGGCGCCTGGCGGGTGCGGCGGCTGCATCGACGCGATGACGCCGAGTTCGGCGAAACGCGGCACGTCGGCGGTCGTGGTGACTTCGATATGCTCGACCCGATGCCGGCTGTCGCGCTTGCCATTGGCCTTTTGCGCCGCCTCATAACCATCGAGGACAGCGCGTACCGCGCCATCGCCGATCGAGTGAACGGCGATCTGAAGCCCGCGCTTGTCGATGGCAACGGCTAGGTCGATGAACTGCTGCGGCGTGAACAGCGGCTCGCCCACCCAGTCCGGACGGTCCGCATAAGGTTCGACCATGACGGCCGTCCAGGAATCCAGCACGCCGTCATAAAACACCTTGACCATGCCCGACGACAGCCATTCGCTGTCGTAGCGCTTGGCCATGTCGGACGCCTTCTCCAGCATGTCGAGCGTCATGAAATTCTTGTAGTGGAACGGTATCTGGACGCGGCAGGGCAAGCCCTCCTCGGCTTCGATCTCGGCCAGCAGTTCAAGCTGATAGAGATTGCCGTCCATGTTCTGGATCGAGGTGATGCCGTGGCGCGCGCACCAGGCAAGGCCACGCCGCATGATGTCGCGGTCGGCGGCACGCTCTGCCGGCGTCGGCATTGGGTCCGGCTCGCCGCCGGTCGACAGCCCCAGCCGCACCCGGCTTTCGCCGGCAAGGTCGAGCACCGGGCCGAAGGCCTCGCCCTCGCGCAGTTCGCCGGCGGCCAGGCCATCGTCACCCATGACGATCTCGTTGCCCGGACCAAGCGTGCGGCCATGTAGAATGCCGGCCATTTCCAGCGCCTTGGTGTTGGCCCACATTGTGTGATGGTCGGGAGCGGCCATGACGAAAGGCCGGTCCGGCAGTATCCTGTCGAGATGGTGACGCGTCACCCGCTCGTCGCCAAGCACGGTATAGTCGACACCCTGGCCTACCAGCATCTTCGCATCCGGCCGCTTTGGCGCGTAATCGCGTATGGCCTTTTGCAGCGCTTCGAAGCCATGAACCCCGGCAAGCTGAAGATGGGCAAGTTCGGCCGCGCCCGAAAACAGATGCATGTGGGCTTCGATGAAGCCCGGGACCACCGAACCGCCCTTGGCGTCGATGGCCTTGGTGGCCGGTCCCTTGAGCTCTTCGATGGAGGCGCGGCTGCCAACGGCCATGATGGCGCCGTCCTTGACGGCAACGGCCTCGGTAGCGGGATTGTCATCGTCCATGGTCAGCACGTGACCGTTGATGACGATCAGATCCGCATAGTGACCCGCACCTGTGACAGACATCGCGACTCCGCGCTTTTGACGACTGACTGGGACTGACAACCCTGTGTCCAACGACCTGCCGTTCCACCGGGAATGGCGCCATGAGACAAAAAATTGAACCAGTGCGCTGTCTTCGAAATTCCCCTTGTTATCCCTGAAGACAGCGTGGATAAAGAATGCGACTAATCATTCGCGTTTGTCAACATGCGGTATTTGGAATGTATTGTGGACAGCACCCTGCCCTTGTGTTGAGACCAGGCGGGGAACGAGGATATCAAGCAGTGAAGCGCAGTCTCGACCGCAAAACCAGGATAGCGCTCGAACCGCGCAAGCAGCCGCGGCAACAACGGTCAAGCAAGGTGGTCGACAGGATTCTTGACGCGGCGCTGATCCTGACGCGGGAGCAAGGAACCAGGACGCCGACGACACTTGCCATTGCCCAGCGCGCGGGCTTGTCGGTCGGTTCGGTCTACCAGTACTTTCCCAACAAGGAAGCCATTCTTCTGGACCTCGCCAGGCGCTGGCTGTCATCCTTCCCAGAGGTGATCGAGAAGCGCATCAAGGTGGCCCCGCCAACCAACCGCGAAGAGTTCCGCCACGAAGTACGCAAGCTCTTCATCGACACGTCCAGGCTTTATCTTGACAACGCCACGCTGATGCCGGTCATCGAGGCCATATCCGGCAACGCCGACCTCCGGCCGATCCAGAACGAATATGACGAACAGATCATCGCGCTCTACGCCGCATGGCTGCAGCATGTGAACCCGGCTCTCGATGACAAGGTCGCCAGCCGTCTCGGCGTGGTGATGATGGAAGTCGGGCACGCCTGTCGGCTCGTTGGGCTGAAAAAAGATCGCAGGACATTCGACCTCATCGAGGACGATGTGGAAACCATGTGGCTTGCTCTTGTGAACCCCTATCTCAATCTTGACTGATTTCGCACTTCGAGAGGAATTTTATGAAGACTGTCTATTCGCCGCTTCATGCTGGCCATGCCGGCCAAATGGAACTTGTTACCGCGGCCATCGTACCGGGCTTTGAAAAGCCCTCGCGCGCCGAGTTCATCAAGGCACGCGTCGAAAGCGAGAAGCTGGGCCCGATCATCGCACCGGTCGAGCATGATCTCGCCGCCGCCAAGCGCGTCCACAGGGCCGACTACATCGATTTCCTGCCGACGGTCTGGCCCCAATGGGTGGAATCAGGCTTCCAGGGCTCGGCCATGCCCTTCACCTGGCCGACGCGCGGCCTGCGCGGCGATGTGGCGCCAAAGCGCATCGACGCCCTGCTCGGTTACTATTCCTTCGACGGCGGCGCCACCTTCGTCGAGGGCACCTGGGCCGCGATCAAATCCTCGTATGACGTGGCGCTGACCGCCGCCGCCCTGGTCAAGGACGGTGAGAGATCGGCCTTCGCGCTCTGTCGTCCGCCCGGCCACCACGCCGGGGCCGGCTTCATGGGCGGCTATTGCTACATCAACAACGCCGCCGTCGCCGCGCAATGGTTCCGCGACCAGGGCGCCAAACGGGTCTCGATCCTCGACGTCGACTACCACCACGGCAACGGCACGCAGGAGATCTTCTATGGGCGCGCCGATGTGCAGGTCCTCAACCTGCATGGCGATCCGATGGTCGAATACCCGTTCTTCCTCGGCCATGCCGACGAGCGCGGCGCTGGCGAAGGCGAAGGCTTCAACATCAACTATCCCATGCCGTTCGGCACCACATGGGACGCCTGGAATGCCTCGCTGGAGGACGCCTGCGCCAAGCTCGCCGCCTACGCGCCCGACGTCGTCGTCGTTTCGCTCGGCGTCGATACGTTCGAGAAGGACCCGATCAGCCAGTTCAAGCTGAAGAGCCCGGATTATCCCAAGATCGGCCAGCGCATCGCCAAGCTCGGCCTGCCGACGCTGTTCGTCCAGGAAGGCGGCTATGCCGTCGAGGAGATCGGCATCAACGCCGTCGGCGTGTTGACCGGTTTCGAGGATCGGTAAGGCTCGCCACCCATCGGTATTTCGGGGCAACGTACCGAGCAAAGGGCGGCGGCATGGCCACCCTTTTTCGCAGATCAGGTCGCGGCGCCGGTGCTCGGCATGGACATCGGCGCCGCCGCCTTGCGGGACCGCCCAAGATAGTAGACGGCGGCCGCCGCGATGACACCCGCCGCCAGGATGCCCGCCGCCAGAACCGGCCGGTACCAGAACCAGGCGATGGCGATCGTCGTGGTGCCGACCAGGATCGCCAGGAAGAAGGCGATGATGCCGGTTCCCATCCGCGCGACGCTGCCAAGGAACGGGATGACGTCGAGGATCACGCCGATCGGGCTGAGGAACAGGGCAAAGCCGATCGTCAGCAACAACAGGCCGGCGGCGCGCAGCAGCCAGGTGATCAGCGTGTTTTCGCTGACCGCGTCGGCGAACATCTTCTGTGCCGGCACGGCACCCCTATCCACCATCAGCAACGGGTCGCCGGCCGCCGTCTGGTAGGGCGCGAACTGGCTGCCGCTCTGGCGCCCGATGACGCTGACCACGCCGAGCGGTGCCAGTTCGTAGCCGATGCGATAGTCACCGATCGCCGGCGACGTGGTGTCGGCGCCGAGATAGATCTTGCCGTCGACGACGTTGACCTGCTTGTTTCCCGAATAGGCGCCGCCGATGGCAGCCGCCTGGTCCGGCGAAAGCGCAAACGCCTCGTCGCCTTCGATCTGGTCCAGCACGGGCTGATCGAGCGTGAAGGCGCCAAGCTTGCCCGACGGAATCTGGAACTGCCTGCCCCTGATCTGCATCGGCGGATTTTCATGGCCGTCCGGCTTTTTGAATCCCGAGGACGCGATCGGCTGGTCGTCCCACCCCTTCGAATAGCTGTAGGTGGTCACCGTTTCCTCGCCGCCCCCAAGCTTGTTGGTGGTCTCGGATTTCTGCTCTTCCTTCCACTGGTACATCTCGACGCCGCGCGACAGCCTCAGCCCTTGCGCCGAGATGCCGAAATCCGGATCGGAAAGGCCGCTGCTTGCCATCACGGTGCCAGTGGCGTGGACCAGCCTGCCGTCATTGGCGGCATCGACGCTGCCGGCATCGACCGAGACAACGGCGCCGGCGCCCTCCGCCAGCGAGCGCGCCGTCTGTACCGCGCGCCCCTCGTTCCAGAACAGCCCGACCACCATCAGCGCGATCAGCAGCAACCCCACGAACACGCCGCCGACCGCACGCTTGATCCGCCCGAACCACGAGACGGATGTCACCTCGCGAAATGAATCACTCATCGTCAAAAACCCCATGCCGATGGCCGCGCCTCAACGCAGCCGATCTCGCTCCAAACCATGCAAACCGCAACGATTCCCCGCCGCTACGGCGGCCGGAAACTATAGCATCGGCCCGCAAACCGGAATCGATTTCGGGCAGCACAACAGGCAATTTCAAAAGTCTTGAAGCGCACCCCTGCACCTTGGAATGGCGGCGTGATGCTCTATCGCAACCGATAAGCTGACGGGGCGGCACGTCCGCGGCAGGATTGATTGTCTCGTGACGGCAACGCGTCGGGCACCTGAATCAGCCTTCCCGAGTCGGTGCGAGTCCAGGAGATTCGATTCTGTCAATTCGGGTTTGATGTCGGATTCAACTGGGGTTAGATTAGACCCGAATCAGCCGTTCCACGGGGGGCGCGGCAACCACCCAAAGTCTCATGTTCCGGGTTTCCGGCACCAGACGCGGACGGCTTCGCGTTCCCTGAAAGGATTCGGTCCGATTGGGTGCGGCTCCGCGCCTTGAGTTGTGTCTTCGTGAAAGTAACGCGTGTTCAGGTTCGGCCGCTGGTGACGCCAGCATCCGGTCATCAGAATCGATTCCGGCCAAAAGCATTGAAATGAGCAGCCCCGCCGCCCTTCTTCAGTCCGACCCATCAGGCTCGCGCCTGGCGTCGCGCGGCGACCTCACCAGCTTTTTCATGCAGCTTGCCGCCGACATCGGCGCCGACAGCTACATGCTCGTCGCCATCGTCCATGACCAGGACCGCAACGACGCGCGCATCGTTTCTTCCAACTGGATCTTCGACGCCATCGAGCTGATCGGCAAGAGGCTGATCGCAGGGCTTGCCCAAGGCATGCTCACCGCGGCACCCGGCATCCAGCCGACACCGTTCGTGGCCGCCCGGGCGCCGGACACGAATGGCCTGGTCAGCGGCGAGGAAGCCCGCCTTCTCGACGTGCTCGGCCACGCGGAAATCTATTCGCTGCGGCTGAATGTCGGCCGCCAGCGCCTGTTCGCGCTGTTTTCGGCCTCCGAGGCTGGCAGGATCGATCGGCCGGCGCTGATGAAGGCGCAGCTGAAATGCTGCTACGCGCTCTCGCACATTCCACAGCTGATCGCGGCCGCCGCCATGCAGGACCCGCTGTCCGACCGCGAACGAGAATGCCTGTTCTGGGTCTCGGAAGGCAAGACCACAGATGAAGTCGCGGTCATCCTTGGCGTCTCGTCCAACACCGTCAACAGCTACATCACCCACGCCATCCAGAAATTCGCGGCCAGTAACCGCGCCATGGCCATTGCGACGGCAATCAGGAGCGGCATCATTTGAAACATGCTGACGTCAGGCACGCTGCCGAAGCCCCTTCCACCGAACAGAACCTCTTTGGCGCGCTTCCGCCGGGTTCCGAACCGCACCACGCTGTCACCATCTCCGATGCCGTGCGCCGGTGCCGCTGGATCGCCGTCGACATCAACGCTTCGGCGTTCGGGCTGTTCTTCGTCAGCCCTTCGCCCGAGCGCGCGCGCCTCGTGCCATGCCTCGATTCCGACTATCCCGGCATTGCGGTCACGACGAAATTCATCTCGGGCGCCAATGGCGAGGAGATCGTCCGCCACACCGGCATGTCGACCGAACCGCGCTGGTGGACGGATGACGGCCTGACCGGCTCGGCCGATGTGTTCCGCAACCTTTCCTGGACCGAGCAGATGTCACCGCTCGCGCCAGGCACCAGCGGCATCGCCTTTCCCGTCCATGCGGATCGCGGCCAGTGCGGCCTGGTCGTCTTCCTGGGTTCGGAAATCGCCTTGCGGCAGGACACGCTCTACGAAATCCACGCGCGCTGCTTTTCGCTGTTTGCCGCGGTCGCGCGCATCCGTCCAGGCGACGCCGGCAGGGTGCGGTCGATTTCCAAGCGCGAACTCGAATGCCTGAAGCTGACCGCCAACGGCAACACCAGCGAGGAGATCGCGCGGCTGCTGAAGCTCTCGGTCCATACCGCCAACCAGTATCTGACCCAGTCCACCCAGAAACTCAACGCGGTCAACCGCAACCAGGCCGTGGCCAAGGCGCTGCGGCTGGGCCTCATTGAATAGCGGTATCGGGAATAGCGGGATCGGTTGAACGACGCTTGTCGCCAAAAGGCCGGCCCCGTGGATACGCGAGGCCTGCGTTTTCAGCGATAGGCCAGCGGCTCGGCCTTTCGAATGCGCGCCTGCTCGATGACCGCCGCCAGCAAGGCCGTATTGTCCTCTGGATCCTCGCTCGGCTTCTCGAACGACACGTAGTTGACCACGACCGAGGCGCCGTGTTCGCTCAGCGTCAGCTGGAAATAGACAGTGACGCCGGGTGGCCTGAGTTCCAGGTCGAGCACGATGCGCGGGCTGCCGCTCCAGTCGACATGGGCCTCGCCGCCATGGCCAAGCCTGAGTGTCCCCGCGTGGAAGTAGAGTTCCGCCGCCGAATCCACCAGGTCCGACAGGCAGGCGAAATGCTCCAGCCGGATGAAGGCGATATAGTCGGCGACATCGATCAGCCGCAGTTCACCCACCACCTGTTCGATGGCGTTGGCGACGATGATCTCGCGGGAGTTTGCATGCGGTTGCCGGTTCATGAGGTCGGTCTGCGCTCAACTTTTTTCGAGTAGACGATCCGCACCAGTTCGGCGACGGCTTGATAGAATTGTGACGGGATCACACTATCCACCGAAACTTGCTTGTACATGGAGCGGGCGAGCGCCACGTCCTCGAAGATCGGGATGTTGTTCTCCTTGGCGATCTCGCGGATCTTGAGCGCCACCAGGTCCTGCCCCTTGGCCAGCACCAGCGGCGCCGAATCCTCGTCGCGCACATATTTCAAGGCGATCGAGAAGTGCGTCGGATTGGCTATGATCAGCGTCGCGCGCGGCACCGCCGTCATCATCCGGTTGCGCGCGCGGTCGCGCGCCAGCGACCGCAGCCGCGACTTGACGATCGGGTCACCTTCGGACTGCTTGAACTCGTCCTTGACCTCCTGCTTGCTCATGCGCAGGTCCTGCTTCCAGTGGAAGCGCGACCAGACAAGGTCGATCGCGGCGATCAGGCCGATGACGAAGACGATCGCCACCAGGATATCGACCGCGATGCCGCGGATGACGAGGCCGAAGGCAATGGGGTTGGTGATCATGCCGGCGAGCAGCTTGCGATGATCTTCCGACAGCGTGAAGACGAGCACGGTGATGGCGAGGCCAACCTTGCCCAGCGACTTCAGGAATTCGACCCAGCCCTGGGCGCCGAACATCCGGCTCCAGCCCTTGGCTATCGAGATGCGCGACATCTGCGGCCTGATCCGCTCGCCGACGAATTGCGGCATGTTCTGGAACACCGAGGCACCGATGCCGGCAACCACGAGTAGCGCGAGCAGGCTGACGACGGCGCGGCCGATCTCCATGAGCACGACCTTGTAGAGCGCGATGACATCGGTCTCGGTGTCCATCGGCCAGGCTTCCGGCTTCTCCAGGAACATCGACAGGAACATGCCGAGGTCGACGATGGCATCCTTGGCGTAGAAGACCGTGAAGACGAGGATGGCGACAAAGGAGGCGAGAATGGGGATTTCGCGCGAATGCGGCAGCTTGCCCTGCTCGACCGTGTCGCGGATCTTCTTTTCCGTCGCCTCTTCGGTTTTCGAGTCCTTGTCGGTCGCGTCAGACATCGTGTGCTAGCCGCGCGGCGTCAGGCCGCGGCGTTCTGGGCCGAGGGAAGCTCGAAAGCCCCTTCGCGCGAAAGCCGGATCGTCGTCGCCACGATTGTCTTGCGTGCCGCCGCGATGTCGGCGGCGGCGATTCCTTCCGAACCCATGCCGAGTTCGGATTCGATCATGCGCCGCGACCGCGCGCCGATCGCCGACAGCACCGATTCGGCAAGCCCCGCCTGCGCGCCGCGCAAGGCGAGCGTCACCAGTTCGGTCGACAGTCCATCGAACACCAGCACCCGAGCCTTCTGGGTGAGTTGCGGAACATCCTCGAAGGCGAACAGCCGCGCCCTGACCCCGTCGAGGTCAGGCGTGCCGGCTGCCTCCAGATCCTGCATCACGTCCTCGAGCTGGGACTTGTCCATCTCGTTGAGCATGCTGGCGACACGCGCCTGGCCGGCCGATGTGTCCTTGGTCGAGGTTTCCGTCAGTACGCTCGTACGCAGCCGGTTCTCGACGATCTTGGCGGCGGCCTCGGGAATAGTCGCCATCGTCACCATGCGCTTGATGATCTCGCCGCGCATCGGCTTTGTCATTGTCAGCAGCACGTTTGCCGCGGCCTGCGGCGACAGCTTCGACAGCACCATGGCCGAGGTCTGCTGATGCTCGCCGGCCAGGAATGCGCCAAGCCGCGCCGGCTCCAGCTTTTCAAGATCGGGCCAGATCGGCGGCGGTCCTTCCGGAGCGACCTCGAACCGCTTGTCGCCCATGATGGCGCTCATCTCTTCCGGCGACAGCGATTCATTGAGGA
This sequence comes from Mesorhizobium shangrilense, assembly GCF_040537815.1. NCBI lineage: Bacteria > Pseudomonadati > Pseudomonadota > Alphaproteobacteria > Hyphomicrobiales > Phyllobacteriaceae > Mesorhizobium > Mesorhizobium shangrilense. Next base: position 351,050 of record NZ_JBEWSZ010000002.1, on the reverse strand, counting down.
TGGTGTCCATCCGGTCGGCGGAATCGAGCAGGCCGGCGCCCTCGGTGAATTCGGCTTCGAACTCGGCGACGATGCGCTCAAGATCGCTCTGCGGAATCGTGCGCAACAGCCGAGCGCCCTCGATCAGCGCCTTCAGTTCCTCCTGCTTGAAGAATTTCAACAAGCGGCTGGCCGACGGCTTGCCCATCGCCACCAGGATGGCGGCGGCCTTCTGCGCGCGCGTCAACGTTGCCAGCGTCGTCATGCCCTATGCCTCAGCTTCCCCTGACAACGCCCGTCGTCCATGCCTATACGCCCTTCGCCCCGGCGATGATCTCGGTCAGCCTAATCCCGAAGCGCGACGGATCGCTCTCCAGCACCGTGATCTCGCCGCGCGCGATCTTGCGGCCATTGACCACCACGTCGACAGGTTCGCCGATTCGGCGGTTGAGCGCCACTGTCGAGCCCTTCTGCAGCGCCATCAGATCGGACACCGGCATCTCGGTGCTGCCGAGGATGATCTGCACATCGACGGGGATGTTCATGATGATGTTCGAATTGGCGCCGGACGCCTTTGCATCCGGGCGCTTCTCCTCTTCCTGGAGAACACCGCGCAATTCTTCTATGGCGCGGTTGAGCTGCTCGTCCGGCTGGTCGGGTTCGGCTTCTACCTTGGTCTTGGCCATCGATCGTCTCCAAAAGCACGGGCTTGCCGGGCGTCAGCCCCGCACCAGCCCGTCGATAAAGTCCTGTCCGGCATCGTAGGGATGCTTGATGCGGACGGTGTAGTTCTGTCCCAGCTTGCCGAACTCGCAAACGAACAGCGTCTTGTTGCGCGCGCTGAGCTGCGCCCGCGACTGCGCCGTTTCCTCGAATTCGATGATCTGGCCGGCTTCGAAATTGGAGAGTTCGCCAAGCGTGAGCCGCGCCAGCGGCATGGTTGCCTCGAGCGCCACGGTCGAACGCATCACCTCTTCGGAGAAACGCGCGCGCCAGTCGGAATTCGTTGCCGGGCTGTCGGCGCTGGCATCGGTGCCCAGCAGGATGCGTTGCGGGATCATCACCGCGACCGTGCCCGTGTCGGTTGGCGTGGAGATGCCGAAGACGATGCGGACCGCCGCGCCGTCGCGCAGCACATACCGCTTCGCTTCCATGCCCGACATCGCGCGCGGCAACGGCAGGCGCGGTTCGAGCGGACGCCGGCCGGCATTGTTCAAGGCCTGCGCCACCTCCTGGAACACCAGGGTCGAGACATCGGTCTCGATCTGCGACAATGGCCGCTCGATGGGCGAGACCGGCAGGTCCGGGTCACCGCCGAACAGCGCGCAGACCATGACGGCGATTGCCGGAGCGTCGATCACCAGGGTCATCGTGTCGGAGGACGCCGGCGACGCGACCACGGTCATGGCGAAGGTATCGCCGACATGCGAGCGGGCGTCAGTGACGCGGCTGACCTCTACCGCCCGCAGATCGACGGTGACTGGAGCCCCAAGCTCACCGGCCAGGCGCTTTTGCAGCAGCGGCACCGCATTTTCGGCCATCGTGCGGCCAGCGCCGATGACCTGTGCGGCCTCGCCACTGTCGCCAACCAGGCGCTCGATGGCGAGGGAGCGGATTTGCGACGCACTATCCGGGTTTGTCATGATACCGCGCGGCCTTTCGTGTCGTCGCGCATGGATCAGGCGGCCTTCTTGTCGGCGGCGCCGGTATTCATCGTGCTCTGCTCGACGGCGTCGATCGTCGGCCGCTCATAGGATGAGATGGTCTTGCGGCCGAATTCGATCGCAACCTGCGGCAGTGCGCCGTTCATGTAGGCCAGCAATGTCTGCTTGACGATGATATAGAGGCGGTTCTTCTTCTCGCGCACCGTCTTGACCTTGGTGGCGACCGGTCCGACCACGGCGTAGGACAGGAAGATGCCGAGGAAGGTTCCGACAAGGGCGGCGCCGATCAGTCCGCCGAGGATCTCCGGCGACTGGTCGAGCGCGCCCATCGCCTTGACCACGCCGAGCACGGCGGCCACGATGCCGAGCGCCGGCAAGCCGTCGCCCACCGCCACCAGGGCGTGATAGGCCTTCATCTTGTCGGTCTTGATGGTGTGGATTTCCTCATCCATCAGCGCCTCGATCTCATGCGAGCGCGCATTGCCGATGATGATGATGCGGCAGTAGTCGCAGATGAAATGCGTGAGGTCGTGGTTCTTGAGCACGGTCGGGAACGCCTGGAAGATCGCCGATTCCTCGGGATTGTCGATATGCGCCTCGACCTCGCTGCGCGATTTTGAGCGCAGCTCGCGCATCAGGCTGTGCAGAACGCCGAGCGTTTCGAGATAGTCCTGCTCCTTCGGCACCGCCTGCTTGAACGCCTCGAGGATAGCCTTGCCAGTATCCTTGACCGTCTTCATCGGGTTGGCGACCAGGAAGGTGCCCAGCGCCGCACCGCAGATCACCACGGCTTCCCAGGGCTGGACCAGCACCTGCAGATGTCCGCCCATGGCCATGAAGCCACCAAGGACGCAGCCGAGCGTCACCACAAGTCCGATCAGAATGCCCACGAACGGTCCTTCCGCATTAATCTTGCGCTCATGGATAGTCCGCGTGCCTTGTGCGGGGCTTGAATCCCACGCACTGCCGGATGCTGGATCTGCCGTGACGAGACGCCCGGCGATTCAGCTTCGCGCAAGGAAGTGAGGCTATCCTTCATGGATTAGCTTCTGCCGGAGGCACGTCCTTGCTCAATACTTTTACCAGCTATCAGCTCATAGCAAAAGACATTAACAAGTCGATCACCCAGATCAGCAAGCAGCCTGTGGTCGATCGCGACACCAAATATTATTTGGACAACATCACCAAGGTCAAATCGATCGACGACTTCGTCAACAACGATCGGTTGTTCAAATATGCGATGAAGGCCTACGGGCTGGAGAATATGGACTACGCCAAGGCCTTCATGGTCAAGGCACTGAAGGAAGGCGTCACTGATCCCAACAGCTTTGCCAACAAGCTGACCGACAAGCGTTATGCCGACTTTGTGTCGGCCTTCAATTTTGCCGCCCGGGGAAGCGCCGCCACAAGCTACAATCCAGCCCAGCAGGGCGTTGCCGCGAACTACGCACTCCAGGTCAATATCGGCGCCTCGCAGCCCGGGTTCAGTTACTATCAGGCCGAGACGTCATATTATCTGACCAACGTCTCCAAGGTGAAATCGATCGACGACCTGATGGGTGACAACCGTCTGCTGACCTACGCGATGGCTGCATTCGGGCTTGATGCGAAAACCGAACCGCCTGAACGCGTCAGGGCGATGCTCGAGGGTGGAGTGAGCGACCCCAACAGTCCCGCCAACCAACTGGCCGACAAGAAATACGCAGCCTTCGTCTCGGCCTTCGACTTTGGCCAGTATGGCGACCAGGCAACCTCGCGCGACGCGGTCCAGAAGGCGGTTCCGGCGGGATACGCGACCGGAACCGGACTGGTGCTGGTCAAGCCGAGCGCTCAGTACATCAAGGGGGAAGCCGACTACTATGCGGCCAACATCTCCAAGGTGAAGTCGATCGACGATCTCATGGCGGACAAGCGTTTGCTTACCTTCGCCATGGCTTCGTACGGATTGGATGCCGCAACCGAAACACCGCAGCAAGTCCGCGCCATGCTCACAGGCGGCGTCAGCGATCCCAACAGCCCTGCAAACACGCTGACCGACAAAAGATATGCCGCTTTTGTGTCGGCCTTCAACTTTGCCCAATATGGCCAACAGACGACTGCGCGCGACGAGGTGCAGAAAGACACGCCGAAGATCTACACCACCGAGTCGGCGCTTGGCTTCATCAAGCCGAACGCGGCCTATATCCAGGCCGAGACCGCCTATTACCTTTCCAACATCACCAAGGTGAAATCCGTCGACGACCTGATGGCCGACAGTCGGCTGTACAACTATGCACTGTCAGCCTATGGGCTCAACCCGGCGACGGAGAAACGCGATCTCATCCAGAGCGTCCTGGCCGGCGGCATCCGCGATCCCAACAGCGTCGCCAACAAGCTGACCAACAAGGCCTATGCCGGATTAGCAGCCGCTTTCAACTTCGAGCAGTACGGTGAGACCGCCACCACCAACAATCCGGCACAGCAGGCGACCGTCGACAAATACCTGCGCCAGACGTTGGAAGAGAATGCCGGAGACACCAATCAGGGCGTGCGGCTGGCCCTCTATTTCGAACGCAAGGCGCCCACCATCACCAGTTGGTACAGCGTGTTAGCGGACACCGCTCTTGCCAGCGTCGTGCGCACCGCGCTCGGCCTGCCCGATTCCTTTGCCACCGCCAACATCGACAAGCAGGCGCAGTTGTTCGAACAGAAGCTCAACCTCTCGGATTTCACCGACCCCACGAAGCTCGGCAAGTTCCTGACGCGCTTCACCAGCATGTGGGAGATCAACAACCCGACTTCACCGGCGGTGACATCGGTCAGCGTCCTCTTCGCGCAACCGACCTCTGTCGGCATCTCGACCGACCTAATGATGGCCATGCTGAAGCTGAGGTCCTGAGCGATCATGCGGGACAGCCTTTATGTGGCCCTTTCGGCGCAGATCGCGCTTGAACGCCGCCTCGACACGATCGCCGACAATGTCGCCAATGCCTCGACCATCGGCTTTCGCGCCACCGGCGTGAAGTTCGAGGACGTCGTCTCCGGCACCGGACCCAAATCCGTGTCTTTCGCGTCTTCGGGCAAGACCTACCTTTCCGGCGCGCATGGTTCGATAACCGAAACCGGCAATCCGTTCGACTTCGCCATCCAGGGCGACGCCTGGTTCGCGATCGAAACACCGGTCGGCACCGTCATGACCCGCGACGGACGTTTCTCGATGAACGAGAATGGCGAGCTGATGTCGATCGAGGGTCATCCAGTGCTCGACGCCGGCGGAGCGCCGATACAGCTCGACCCCCGCAACGGTCCGCCCACGGCCGGAGCCGACGGTTCGCTGCGCCAGAACGACCAGCTCGTCGGCTCCATCGGCCTTTACGAATTCGACCCGGGCCAGAATTTCGTCCGCTACGGCAATTCCGGCATCGTCCCCGCAAGGACGCCCGAGCCGGTCACCGACCGGTCCGACATCGGTGTTGCCCAGGGTTTCGTGGAGGAGTCCAACGTCAACCCGATCATGGAAATGACCCGACTGATCTCGGTCCAGCGCGCCTTCGAAAACACGGCGGCCCTGCTGCGCCAGAACGATTCGTCCGCCGATGAGGCGATCAAGACGCTTGGGTCCAAGTAGCGACATGTCGCCCACCCAGCCCATGATGCGCGCGCCTGAAAGGCATCCCGAGCCGGAGAACCGGCTTGCCGTGCTGGAACGGATGTTGAGCCGTTTCGGCGGGGGGCAAGCGCTGCTGAAGCGCGGCGGCCTCATCACCGAGGTCACCTCCACGCATTACAAGGTGCGCGGCCTCTCCGAAGTCGCCAGGCTCGGCGACCTTGTCGAGCATCGCGGCCATGCCGGCACGCGCCGTGGCGAAGTCGTCAAGATCGCTCGCGACGAGGTCGTCGTGGCCCCCTTCGAGCGCAGCTCGGACGCCGGCATCGGCGACGCCGTGTTCCGCCGGGGTCCGCTCACCGTGACGCCGCACGTCTCGTGGCGCGGGCGCGCCATCGACGCCCTCACCCGCCCGATCGACGGTGGGCCGGCCCTGGTCAGGGGCGACGACGCCAGCGACGGCAATGGCGCGACGCCCGGCGCCATGTCGCGGCAGCGCGTGGGGACGTCATTCATGACCGGCGTGAGGGTCATCGATATCTTCACGCCGCTGTGTTTCGGCCAGCGCCTCGGCATCTTTGCCGGTTCTGGCGTCGGCAAATCGACGCTGCTCGCCATGCTGGCCGGGGCCGACGCCTTCGACACCGTTGTCGTCGCCCTGATCGGCGAGCGCGGCAGAGAGGTGCGCGAATTCCTCGAGGACACGATCGGCGAGAGCATGGCCAAGACCGTCGCCGTCGTGGCCACCAGCGACGAGAGCGCCATGATGCGCCGGCGCGCTCCCGACACCGCGATGCGCGTCGCCGAGCATTTTCGCGACCAGGGCCATCGCGTGCTGCTGGTGCTGGATTCGATCACCCGCTTCGCCCATGCGCTGCGCGAGGTGGCGACGGGGACCGGCGAGCCGCCCGTTGCCCGCGGCTACCCCGCATCGGTTTTCACGGAACTGCCCAAGCTGCTCGAGCGTGCCGGACCTGGCGCCGAAGGCAAGGGATCGATCACCGCCATCATCTCGGTGCTGGTCGATGGCGACGACCACAACGACCCGGTCGCTGATTCGGTGCGCGGCATCCTCGATGGCCATGTCGTGCTTGACCGGACGATCGCCGAGCAGGGCCGCTACCCGCCCGTCAATCCCCTGTCGTCCATTTCGCGTCTCGCGGGCAAGGCCTGGAGCCCCGAGCAGCGGGCTCTGGTGACCATGCTGAAGTCGATGATCTCCCGCTTCGAGGACACGCGCGATATTCGCCTGCTGGGCGCCTACCAGGGCGGTGCCGACGCGGAACTGGACATGGCGGTGCGTCAGGTGCCGCTGATCTACGAAGCACTGACCCAGTCGCCGAAAGACCGCCCGTCGGCCGATCCGTTCTCGGACCTCGCCCGTCATCTCAAGGGAAAGCAGAGCGCAGATGCCGGAGACTGAAGCCCAGCATACCGAACGCATCCTGCGCGAGATGATCGCGGAGGCGAAGGCAGCCGAGGAGACCGAGGCAAGCCGCGCATCGGTCATCGACGGCCTGTTTTCTCCTGTCGAATGGCCCCAGCCGCCGAAGGCGCAGTTTCCAAGACTGAAGAAGAAGTCGGACAGGCGCAGTGACGTCGTCATCGCGGCGCTCGGCATAACGCTCGGCCTGATCTGCGCGCTGTTTCCCTGGTACATTTTCTTCAATCAGGAGCAGTTCGGCGTCCAGGCCATCAAGTTCGGCGGCACCGGCACCAATTCCGGACGGACCGGCGGCGGCGTCGTGGCGCAACGGAGCGCCCCGCTCACTGCGAAGGATGTCCCGGCCATGGACATCGATCTCCTCGCCACCGCAACCTTGCCCGACAAGGCCGAGGATCCCACCCAGGCACCGGGAATCGACCAGCAGCCCTTTCCCGCCGATCCAAAATTCCGTCTCGTCCATGTCGCCAACGGCCGCGCCATGATCGAGGATGATACGGGTCTGTGGATTGTCCAGCGCGGATCGAGACTGCCGGACGCCAGCAGCGTCGCATCGATCGAGCAGCGCCATGGCAAATGGGTCATGGTCACCAGCACCAATGACGTGATCGAGCTATCCAAATAACCCGGTCGGCGCTGCCGGCGGCGTCAGGCTCCCCGCAAGGTCCGCGCAAGACTGGCGGCCTAGTCTTCGGACACCTACCCGGAGATTCCCATGGAGCCCGTTACCCTTTTCGATCTCGCCACCAAGCAATCGCAATGGCTGGCCGTGCGCCAGTCGGCTATTGCCGGCAACATCGCCAATGCCAACACGCCAGGCTACACCGCAAACGACGTCGAGCCCTTCGAGAAGGTGCTCGACCGCGCGGCTGTGTCGCTGCAGGCAACCGAGGCCGGACACCTCGGCAACGAAGCGACCAATGCCGGCTTCAGGGTCAAGCCGGACGAACCCGACGGCGTGGTCCTGCCGTCCAAGAACACGGTCGTCGTTGAAAACGAACTGATGAAGGCCGGCGAGGTCCGCCGCGCCTTCGAGCTCAACACCGCGATCGTCAAGGCATTCCATTCGATGATGATGATGGCGGTAAAAACCTGACCATGGACGCACTGACCGCAGCACTCAAAGTCGCAGCATCGGGCCTCGGCGTCCAATCGGAACGCTTGCGCGTGGTTTCGGAAAACCTCGCCAATGCGCAGTCCACGGGCACCGCGGCGGGTTCGGACCCCTATCGCCGCAAGACCATCAGCTTCGTCTCGCAACTCGACCAGGCAACGGGCGGGTCGCTCGTCCAGGTCGGTTCGATCGATCGCGATCCCTCGGATTTCCCTGTCGAATTCCAGCCTGGCAACGAAGCCGCCGACGCCAAGGGCTACGTCAAGATGCCCAACGTCAATCCGCTGATCGAAATGGCTGACATGACAGAGGCCAACCGCTCCTACGAGGCCAACCTCCAGGTCATCAAGCAGGCGCGCGACCTTATTTCCATGACCATCGACCTGATGAGGAACCAATGATCGTAACCGGCATCGGCGCGCTGAAACTGAACCCCGCGACCGACGGCGCCGACGGGGCAAGCCTGTTTCCAGGCGCGGCCACATCACAGGCCGGCGGCAACCTTGGTACCACCTTCGCCGAGGCGGTCAGCCAGGCGGCTTCGAAGACAGTCAATACGCTGCAGAATGCCGAGCAGGTGTCGATGCAGGCGCTGAAGGGCGATACCGACACGCGCCAGGTGGTCGACGCCGTCATGAGCGCCCAGCAAGCCCTGCAAACGGCCGTCGCAATCCGCGACAAGGTCGTCTCCGCCTATCTCGAAGTCAGCCGCATGGGCATCTGAGGACATCATGAAAGCACTCGCCATCGCCGCCACCGGCATGAATGCCCAGCAGACCAACCTGGAAGTCATCGCCAACAACATCGCCAACATCAACACCACCGGCTACAAGCGTGCCCGCGCCGAATTCTCCGACCTGCTCTACCAGGTCGACCGCACGCAGGGCGTTCCCAACCGCGCCAATGCGTCTCTCGTTCCCGAGGGCGTTTCGATCGGCCTCGGTGTCAAGACGACGGCGGTGCGCAACGTGCACACCCAGGGCGAACTGACCAGCACGGGCAACAGTTTCGACCTCGCGCTCACCGGCCGCGGCTGGTTCCAGATCGAAGGCTCGGATGGCGGCACGCTCTACAGCCGCGCCGGCGCCCTCAACACCAACGCCACCGGCCAGCTGGTGACCGCCAATGGCGCCAACGTCATCCCGGCGATCACCGTTCCCGCCGATGCCGTGGAAGTGATCGTCAACAAGACCGGACAGGTCTTCGCACGCATCGACGGCCAGACCAATCTGCAGACGCTCGGCCAGCTGCAGATCGCCAACTTCGCCAATGAAGCGGGTCTGGCACCACTCGGCGACAACCTTTTCCAGGAAACGGCGGCCTCCGGCCCGGCCAATGTCGGCGTGCCCGGCGATCCAGGTTTCGCCACCATCCAGCAAGGGTATCTCGAAGCCTCCAACGTCGATCCGGTCAAGGAAATCACCGAGCTGATCTCGGCGCAGCGCGCCTATGAGATGAACTCCAAGGTCATCCAGGCGGCCGATGACATGGCGTCCGTCGTCTCCAAGAACATCAGGTAACGGATGATGATCCTGCCGATCTCCTGCTCCGCTTTCCCCCGCACCGCGCTCGTCCTCGCGCTGGTGGCTGGCGGCATGCCGGCTGTCGCCCAGGAATCGGCCGGACAGGCGGCTACTCAGATCGCCACCAACCAAGCCGCAGGCGAGGTCGTACTGATCCCCAATCGGGTCATCTACCCCGGTGAGTTGATCGAACTCGCCGCGCTGAAACCGGTGACCCTCATCCCTGGCAAGCACAAGCCGGATGCCGTCGCAACCCGCGCCGAGGAGCTCAATGGCAAGGTAGCCAAGCGCACTCTGCTGCCGGGCCGATACATACCGACCAGCGCCATCCGCGATGCTTGGCTGGTCGAGCAGGGCGCGGCAGTGCAGGTGTTTTTCACCGCCGGCACGCTGACCATCTCAGCCACCGCGGTCACGCTGCAGCCGGGTGCCGCCGGCGATCTCATCAAGGTCCGCAACAGTGACAGCGGCAAGATCCTGTCCGGCACGGTCATGGCCGACGGAACCATCCGGGTCAGCGCTTCATGAAACGTGGATTTGTCCTTGCGTTCGCGGCGCTGCTTGGACTGCAGCCGGCGCTGGCCGACGGCCTAACCCCCAAGGCGAAGCGCGAGCTTGCCGCGAGGGATGGCGGCGCGTTCAACGATCCGGAATACGATCCGGCGACCACCAACCGCATGTTCCGCGTCTCGTCCGGGCCAAGTTCGCTTCCACCCGGTCAGGTCGCGTCGCGCATCAAGGACATCGCGCAGCTGCAGAGCTCGCGTGACAACCAGCTTGTCGGCTACGGCCTGGTCATCGGTCTGGCGGGATCCGGTGACAGCCTGCGCAACTCGCCGTTCACCGAACAGTCGATCCGCGCCATGCTCGAAAATCTCGGCATCGCCACCGAGGGCGGCAGCGCCCGCGCCAAGAACGTCGCGGCCGTCATCGTCACCGCCAACATGCCGCCATACGTCCAGTCGGGCGCCCGCATAGACATCGACGTGTCCTCGATGGGCGACGCCACGTCGCTTTCCGGAGGCACGCTGATCATGACACCCTTAAAGGCCGCGGATGGCGAAATCTACGCCGTAGGCCAGGGTTCGGTCATCGTTTCCGGCTTCGTCGCCCAGGGCCAGGCCCAGCAACTGACGCAAGGCGTGCCGACGGCCGGTCGCGTGCCGAACGGCGCCATCGTCGAGCGCGCGGTCAAGGCTGAGTTCGACGACCAGGCGACGCTGACCCTGCAACTTCGCAATCCCGATTTCTCGACCGCAGTGCGCATCGCCGACGCCGTCAACGACTACACCAGCCAGCGCTTCGGCATGCGCGTGGCCGCGGAGCGCGACGCCCGCACAGTGCAGATCAGGCGGCCGAAGAACATTTCGGCTGCGCGCTTCTACGCCGAGATCGAGAACCTGGTGGTCGAAGCTGACGGGCCGGCCCGTGTCGTTATCGACGAGCGTACCGGAACCATCGTTATCGGCAATGACGTCAAGATCTCGCGGGTCGCCATCAGCCATGGCACGCTCACCGTGCGCATCACCGAAGCGCCGCGCGTCGTCCAGCCCGAGCCGTTCTCGAAAGGCCAGACCGCCGTCGAGCCGTTCACCGCCATCGATGCCTCCCGGCCGAACGGACGTGTCGCGGTGCTTGACGGCCCGGACCTCCAGACGCTGGTGTCCGGCCTCAATCGTCTCGGCGTCAAGCCGGACGGCATCATCGCCATCCTGCAAGGCATCAAATCGGCCGGCGCGCTGCAGGCCGACCTGGTTCTCCAATAGGCGACGCCGATGACCCCCTCCCTCCCTCACAAGCACCGTCGCCGCATTCCCTGGCTGGCCCTCGCCGCACCGGTGCTTGCCGCGACACTGTCCGTGGGCGCTCCCGCACGCGGCGAGGACACGGTCCGCCAGGTGCTGCCAGGAGCACAGCCCGCCGAGGCGCCGCAGCAATTGGCTCGCGAGACCAAGCCGGACGAAAGCGAGATCCAGCGCTTCTGTTCCAACATCGCCGATGCCGCGCGCGACCGCCGCTATGCCCTGCAGGCCGAGGAACTGAAACAGCTGCAGACAGGTATAGACCAGCGCATGAAGGCGCTCGAGGAAAAGCGGGCCGAATACGAGACATGGCTGAAGCGGCGCGAGGTCTTCCTGGCCCGCGCCCAGGACGGCATCGTCAAGATCTATGCCGACATGAAGCCCGATGCCGCGGCCGAACGCCTCGCGATCGTCAATGCCGACCTCGCGGCAGCCATCCTGATGAAGCTCGATTCGCGCAAGGCGGGGGTCATCCTCAACGAAATGGACCAGAAGGCGGCGGCCACGCTCACCGGCATCATGGCCAGCGCAGCCCGAAGGGAAGATCCGTCATGATCCGCAAAACGTTCATCCTGCTCGCTGTGACCATGCTGTCCGGCTGCGGCACCGACCTCAAGGAGGTCGGACGGGAACCGTCGCTGTCGCCGGTCGGGTCCGGAATAGGCGACGGCACAACCGGTTCGCTCTATCGCTATCCGCAGCCGCCGACGCCGCCGGTCAAGAAATTCTCGCTTTGGGACGACCGCCAGAGCCGGCTGTTCACCGATCCGCGCGCGCTGTCTCAGGGCGACATCCTGACCGTCAAGATCAAGATCAACGACAGGGCCAATTTCAAAAACCAGAACGACAGGAGCCGCACCGCCGACCGCAAGCTCGGCTTCGACATCAGCGCCCAATGGGATAAGGCAAGCACCGCCGGCAAGGGCTCGGGCGCTCTCAACTCCGCCACAGACACGACCGCCAACGGCGAGATCAAGCGGTCGGAAACGCTTGAGCTCAATGTCGCTGCCATCGTCACCGATGTTTTGCCGAACGGCAATCTGATGATCAGGGGCTCGCAAGAGGTGCGCGTCAACGCCGAGCTGCGGGTGCTGACCATCGCCGGCCTCGTACGCCCTGCCGACATTGGCGCCGAGAACACCATCCCTTACGAACGCATCGCCGAAGCGCGCATCTCCTATGGCGGGCGGGGCCGCATCACCGAGGTCCAGCAACCTGCCTACGGCCAGCAGATTCTCGACCAGGTCCTGCCGTTCTAGGCCCGGAGAACCCACCATGGCCAATGTCGAACAGGTTCAGCCCAGCAAGGGTCCTTCCCTTGTCATCCAGATCGCCATGCTCATGGCGGTGACGGCCGCCGCCATCGGCATGGGCTGGATGTCCGGAGGTTATCTCAAGGCGGCCCAGGGACCGGACGTTGTGCCGGCGGCCTCCGCAACCGAAGCCAAGCACACCGAAGGCGGGAAAGCCGAAGGTGGCAACGCACATGGCGCGGCTGGCGGACTGACGCTTGTCGCGCTTGCCCCGATCACCACGAACCTGGCCTCGCCGACCGACATGTGGATACGGCTCGAGGTCTCCGTGGTTTACGACGCACCACAGCCGCCCGCGCTTGCCGAGCAGATTCAGCAGGATCTCATGGCCTTCGTGCGCACCTTGAAGATGCATCAGATCGAAGGCGCCAGCGGCTATCAGCATCTGAAGGCCGACCTCGAGGAACGCGCCGCGATCCGCGGCGGCGGCCACGTCAAACAGGTTCTCATCAGGACATTGCTGCTCGAATGAGAAAGCTCCTCGTCGCCACCGCACTCATCGTCGCCGCCACCTCGGTCGCCGGCGCCCAGCAGCTGGACTTCGGCGGCATCGGCAAGGCCGATGGCACCACGGTCGGCTATATCATCCAGATGTTCGGCCTGCTCACCGTTCTCTCGGTGGCGCCGGGCCTGCTCATCATGGTGACGAGCTTCACCCGCTTCGTCATTGCCTTCTCGATCCTGCGCGCCGGCATCGGCCTGCAATCGACGCCGGCCAACCTGATCCTCATCTCACTGTCGCTGTTCATGACCTTCTATGTCATGGCGCCGACCTTCGATCAGGCGTGGAACACCGGCGTCAAGCCGCTGATGGACAACCAGATCAGCCAGACAGAAGCGTTCGAGAAGATATCGGACCCCTTCCGCACCTTCATGCTGCACAATGTGCGTGACAAGGATTTCGACCTTTTTGCCGACCTCGCGCGTGAACGCGGCCAGGTCGTCGCCAAGGAAACCGTCGATCTTCGCATCCTCGTGCCCGCCTTCATGATCTCCGAGATCCGGCGCGGTTTCGAGATCGGTTTCCTGATCGTCTTGCCGTTTCTGGTCATCGATCTCATCGTCGCCACCATCACCATGGCCATGGGCATGATGATGCTGCCGCCTACCGTCGTGTCGCTGCCCTTCAAGATCCTGTTCTTCGTCCTGATCGACGGCTGGAACCTGCTCGTCGGAAGCCTGGTGCGCTCCTTCACCTGACTGCCCTACCCTGATGCGGCATCTGGCCAGGGCGCGCCAAGCGCCCAGGTGGCGCATGGCGTCTGTGGTTCAAAGTTTTACGCAAGATATTTCCGGTTAACCCTCGGATTTAGTCCTTTGGTAGGAACTTGCCTGCATAGTCGCTGACAGATGGCGGGTGATCAAATTCAATGATCATTGGCATGATGCCGCACCGTCATACCGGAAAAGCCGGTATGAAAAAAAGACGTGTAAAATCAAGGTACGAGTACCATGTCCAGCATCATGACGAACACCGCCGCGTTGACGGCGCTGCAGAGCCTTAACGCCACCAGCAAATCCCTCCAGGAGACCCAGGCCCGCATCTCGACCGGCTACCGCGTCTCGCAGGCCTCGGACAACGCCGCCTACTGGTCGATCGCCACCACGATGCGCTCCGACAACCAGGCGATGTCCACCGTTTCGGACGCGCTCGGCCTCGGCGCTTCCAAGGTCGACACCGCCTACACCGGCATGAACAGCTCGATCGACACCCTCAACCAGATCAAGACGAAGCTGGTCGCGTCCTACGGCCAGACCGACGCCGACAAGGAAAAGACCCAGACCGAAATCGCCGCGCTTCAGAAGCAGTTGAAGTCCTACGCCGATGGCGCCACCTTCTCCGGCACCAACATGCTCTCCGTGTCGACCGCTTCGGGCACGGCAGCCGACGTCAAGATCGTTTCCGCCTTCAACCGCGATGCTTCCGGCGCGTCGTCGATCTCCACGATCGACGTCAATGTGGAAAGCATCAAGCTGTATGACAGCGGTGCCGCACCAACGGCGAAGGGCATTCTTGACGCGAACCGTCTCGGCAGCACCGGCGCCGCCGTTACCACCGCTGCGGTGAATCCGACCGCCGGCGCTGCTTCCGCGGCTGGCGACACCTACTCGGTCGCCACGCTGAAGGTCTACGACTCGGCCACGGGCAAAGGCTTCAGCGACTCGCAGATCGCGGACCAGATGAAGGTCGTCGACGCCGCGCTGAAGGACATGACGAACGCTGCCACCACGCTCGGCGCCGCCAAGAGCTCCGTCGACCTGCAGAAGACCTTCACCTCGAACCTGATGGACTCCATCGATCGCGGCGTCGGCCAGCTCGTCGATGCCGACATGAACAAGGAATCGACCCGTCTGCAGGCCCTGCAGGTCCAGCAGCAGCTCGGCGTCCAGGCACTGTCGATCGCCAACAGTTCCACGCAGTCGATCATGTCGCTCTTCCGCTAATCGCTCTTACCTATCACGAACAGCGCCAGAAAATCGGGCCGCGCCACAAGCGCGGCCCGATTTGCGTTTGCCTGCAGCAGATCGCCGGGGAAAGCTTGCCGGGCTTGACCCGGGCGTGCGCAACAGTCTGCGGATGCAGGTCCCGTCCGATCGCGTTGCACGAACCGGTCCCCGGCGCGACGCCCCAGGGCTCCCGCGGCCGAAGTAACGGATGCGAACGCTCGTCGCCTTAATCTTCAAAATACCGATTTTAATAGGCTGTTAACCATGTGGCGCTAGTCATGGTTAACGAATAGCTTACAACAGCTGGGCGAATCAGCCTCCCCAAGGCACGATGCCACTGTCGAACAGGCCTATCCGGGATTTTTGAGAAGGAGCGACTTTCTTGTCGAGCATCATGACCAACGCCGCGGCGTTGACCGCACTTCAAAGCCTCAACGCGACCAGCAAGTCGCTTGAGCAGACGCAAGCCCGCATCTCGACAGGCTACCGCGTCTCCCAGGCCTCGGACAACGCCGCCTATTGGTCGATCGCCACCACGATGCGCTCGGACAACCAGGCCCTGTCGACAGTACAAGACGCACTCGGCCTCGGCGCCTCGAAAGTCGATACCGCCTACACCGGCATGACCAATGTGCTGTCGACCATCAGCCAGATCAAGACCAAGCTGCTTTCGACCGTCGGCCAGACGGATGCTGCCAAGGCAAAGACGCAGACCGAAATCACGGCGCTCCAGGCACAGATGAAGTCCTTTGCCGATGCCGCTACCTTTTCCGGTTCGAATTTCCTTTCGGTGACGTCCACGCAGGTCGCCGCACCCAATGATGGCGTGCAGGCCGACGCCAAGATCGTCTCGTCGTTCAACCGCTCCTCATCCGGCGCCGTCCAGCTCGGGACGATCGATATCGATGTCGAGAGCACAAAGTTGTTCGATTCCGGACTTTCAACCGCCGTGAAGAACGCCGGCATTCTCGACCGCAAGACCTCCATCTATGCCACCGGGGCCGCCCAGACCCAGTATGACACCGCCTATGCGACCGCGATCGCCGGCGGTGCCACGGACCTCGCCGCCCACACCGCCGGCCTGGGCGCGGTGACCGGCACCGTCGCCAAGATCGACAACGTCTCCGCCTTCAACGTGGACATCACCGCACCCGGCGTTACCGACGACATCATCACGCAGATGGTCACCAAGATCGACAACGTCATGGGGCAGCTGACGAACTCCGCCACCATCCTTGGTTCGGCCAAGAGCAGCATCGACCTGCAGAAGACCTTCACCTCGAGCCTGATGGACTCCATCGATCGCGGCGTCGGCCAGCTCGTCGATGCCGACATGAACAAGGAATCGACCCGGCTCCAGGCTCTCCAGGTTCAGCAACAACTCGGGATCCAGTCCCTGTCGATCGCCAACAGCTCCTCGCAGTCGATCCTGTCGTTGTTCAAGGGCGGCTAAGGCGTCCAGGCTGACCAGCCGCCGTCTCTCTGACATCCGCAAGGCCGCGCTCCAAGCGCGGCCTTTTCGTTTCAGCCTATCATTTTCGCACAAGCTTCGGGGCCTAGTGTTCTGGCGGACGTTAACGCTGGGAGTGGTCGAATCGTGCCGGTACAAATCCAGAGCATCATCTCGAATCTCCAGGGGTTCGGCACAAAGCGCCTCGCCATGCTGGTCGGCATCGCCGTTCTGGTGATGGGCGTCATCGGCTTGGCTTCGGTCTATCTCAATCGCCCAGCCTACGACACGCTCTATGTCGGGCTCGATCGCGCCGACGTGAACCAGATCGGCCTGGTGCTGGGCGAGGCAGGTCTCGGCTTCGACGTCGGCGCTGACGGAACCTCGGTTCTGGTGCCAGCCGGCACCACCGCGCAGGCGCGCATGCTGCTTGCCGAAAAGGGCCTGCCGACCAGCGCCAATGCCGGGTATGAACTGTTCGACAATGTCGGCTCGCTCGGCCTCACCTCCTTCATGCAGCAGATCACCCGGGTGCGCGCGCTGGAGGGCGAGATCGCCCGCACCATCCAGTCGATCTCGGGCATCAAGGCCGCGCGCGTCCACATCGTCATGTCCGAGCGCGCCAATTTCCGCCGCGACGAGCAACAGCCCTCCGCCTCCGTGGTTATCCGTTACGCCGGCATCGACGCCGAGAAGAGCGCGATGTCGATCCGCCATCTTGTCTCCGCCGCCGTGCCCGGCCTGTCCGCCGACAAGGTCACCGTGCTCGATTCCAACGGCAATCTTCTGGCCGCCGGTGACGACCCGTCCAACACCAGTGCCGCCCGCACGCTTGGCGTCGAGCAGACCGTCGAGGCGCAGATCGGCGACAACATCCGCCGCGCCCTTGCACCCTATCTCGGCCCTGACAATTTCCGCGCCAGCGTCAAGGCCGACGTCAACACCGACACCCGCCAGACCGAGGAAACGATCTTTGATCCGAATTCCCGTGTCGAACGCTCGGTGCAGTCGGTGCGCAACAATGAAAATAGCAATCAGAAGCAGGCATCCATTCCGACCAGCGTCGAGCAGAACATGCCTGAAACCCAGGCGACCAGCACCGAGGGGCCGCAGTCTTCCTCGCAGAACGATCGCAAGGAAGAGATCACCAATTACGAGATCAATTCAAAGAAGATCGCCACCGTTTCCAACGGCTACACCGTCACCAAGATGTCGATCGCAGTGGTCGTCAACCAGCAGCGCCTGGCGTCGATCCTCGGCAAGGATGCCACCCCCGAACAGATCGCCAAGCGCGTGGCCGAAATCCAGAAGATGGTGACGTCGGCCACCGGCTTCGACGAGAAGCGCGGTGACATCATCGACGTCTCGGCGGTCGAGTTCATCGACGGACTGGATGGCGAGGCACTTCCGCAAGTGGGCATGCTCGATTCGGTCGGTCAACATGCCGGCACGCTCATCAACGCCGGCGCCTTCATCGTTGTGGTGTTCATGGTCGCGTTCTTCGGCCTCAGGCCGATGGCCGCCGCGCTGACGGCGAAGGCGACGCCGGCCATAGCCGGCCCCAACTTCGACGAAGTCCAGCGTTCCTTGCCCACGCCGGATGCCACGGCCTCGGTCGACGGGCCCGCCACCGTCGGCACCTTGCCGGGTTCGCGCCCCGGTGGTCCCACGCCGCTCGACGATCTTCGCCAGAAGATCAGGCCGGCGCCGCAGGAGCGGCTCGCCCGCATGGTTGACCTCAATGAGGAGCGCACCGCGCAGATCCTGCGCAAATGGGCGGCCCAGGAAGTCGCGGCCTAAGCCATGCCCTCAGCCGCCCTCTTCGACCTGCTGCCAGACTTCGGCGCGCGTGCCCAGCACAGCGTCCAGCCCAAGGCGACGGCCGAACCCGACATCAGGCAGGATACGCCGACGCCACAGGCCGATATCGGCGCGCTCATCGCGGAAGCGGTCGCCGTCGCCGAGGCCGAGCTCGAAGAGCGCCTTACGGCGGCGCACAAAGCAGAGCTTGATGCCGAGCGCCAGGCCAATGCCGACGAGGCGAGGACGTTTCTCGAAGGCATTGGCGACGATGTCGGCAAGACGGTCGCCCTGCGCATCGAGATGATGGAAGCGCGCGTGACCGAGCTTGTCGCCGCCACGGTCGCCCGTGTGATCGGCGGCATCGTCAGCGACGACCTTCAGAAACGCTCGCTTGAAGCGCTCGCCCGTTCGATCCACGAGGCCGTGGGTGATTCCGAGGCGGTGCGCGTCGGCGTGCGCGGACCGCTTTCGCTGTTCGAAACACTGCAGGCAGCACTGGGTCCCCGCGCCGCCAATCTCGACTTTGTCGAAGCATCCGGTTTCGATCTCACCGTCACCATCGACGAGGCCGTGTTCGAAACACGCATGGCCGAATGGTCGGCAACCCTCTCCGAGGCACTGTCATGAGCATAGCCGCGGCCGGGGAACACAGGCACGAGATCATCATCGTCAAGCGTAGTCACGACGATCACGACGACGCTCACCATGGCGGTGTCTGGAAGATCGCCTTCGCCGATTTCATGACCGCGATGATGTGCTTCTTCCTGGTGATGTGGCTGATCAACGCCGCCAACGAGCAAACCAAGTCAGCCGTCGCCAGCTATTTCAATCCGGTCAAGCTGGTCGATCGCAATTCGAGCCGTAGGGGCCTTCAGGATCTTGGCGATGGTCCGCGCTCGGTCGGACTGACGGCCGACGCCCCGCAAGAAGCCGCCAGCAAGGCCGGCCAGGAAGGCGTGGGTGGCGCGGGCTCCTCGGAAAAGACGCAGGACAAGCAGGCGCCGCAAAAAACCGAACGCACCGACGAGCGTCTGTTCGCCGATCCCTATGCGGTCCTGTCGGAGATCGCCACCGATACCGGCGTCATGCAGAACATCAGTCAGCGCGGCGATGGCGGCGCGCAGAATGCCGGTCCGGCGACCGGCGCATCCGGCGGCGCCTCCTATCGCGATCCCTTCGAACCGGATTTCTGGTCGCAGCAGGTGGCATCGCCTGGTGCCGAAGCAAGTGCGGAACGCGTGAAGATCGACGGCGATCCGGTCAAGCCGGGCGACAAGGCCGCCGACAGCCAGGTTCCCAAAGTCAAGGCCGTGCCGCCCATGTCGCGGCTCATGGCCGCGCCGCTCGAGCCCCTGGCCAAAACCGAACCGGACGCAACCGCAGCGAAAACGGCGATGACGAAGGCCGGCGATGGCAAGACCGCCGAGGCCAAGACCGCCGATACCAAGGCTGCCGATGCCAAGGCCGGCGATACCGCCGGGGCGGAGGCGTCGGCCAAGCCCGATGCGCGCGATGGCGATGCCCCCGATCGCGATGTCAAGGACAAGGCTCCTGCCGCCGCGGCGATGAAGGCGGCCGCCGAAGTGCGCCAACAGCTCAACGATGCCTTCAAGCCGGGCGACAAGCTGCATGATGGTGTCTCGGTCGAGGCCACCGACAAGGGCGTCGTCATCTCGATCACCGACCGGCTCGATTTCGGCATGTTCGAGATCGGCTCGGCCGTGCCCAGCCGCGAACTGGTGCTGGCGATGGAAAAGATCGGCCGCATCGTCAACAGCCAGAAGGGCACCATCAGCATCAATGGCCACACCGACGCCCGGCCATTCCGCGGCGACACCTACGACAATTGGCGGCTGTCGACGGCCCGTGCGCATTCGGCCTACTACATGCTGGTGCGCGGCGGCGTCGACGAGCGCCGCATCACCGAGGTCGCCGGCTTTGCCGACCGCCAGCCGAAGGATCCAGCCAATCCGATGGCCGCCGCCAATCGCCGCATCGAGATCCTGATGGCGACCGGCGGATGAGGCGCGCCGTCCTCCATCGCATGATTGGCCTGCTCCTGCTGGCGGCAGGGAATCCGTCGGTCGGCTTCGCGCAGGACGCATTGCAGCCCTATCAGCTGGTGCGCTCGCTGCAGCTCGTTCAGGACCGCATCGCGGCTGGCGACCACGCCGCCATGCCGATGCAGGCCAAGCTGCTGGAGATGGTGGACGCGCGCCTGCGCGACACGGGTGCGGATGATTTCAAGGATCCCAGGAACTTCCGCGCGCTTCTGGTCTACGGCATGAGCGGTGGCAACCCGCTCACCGTCGAGACGGCCGTGTCGCGCGCCACCGTGGCGCCCGAGGAACTGGCCATCGCCAAGGGTGTCATCAGCTATCTGAACGGACGTCCCGCCGATGCCATCGAAACGCTGCGGCCGATAGACCCGATGACGCTGCCGAGCGACCTTGGCGCCTTCCTGGCCTTGGTCAAGGGCTCCTTGCTCAGCGGAGAAGAGCCGGCCGCCGCACTGGTCCTGCTCGACGAAGCAAGGCTGCTCAGCCCGGGCACGCTGGTCGAGGAGGCGGCGTTGCGCCGCTCGGTCGGCATCGCCGCGATGCAGGGCGATGCCGCGCGCTTCGCGCTTGCCTCGACCCAGTATGTCGAGCGCTACCTCTATTCGCCCTATGCCAGCCAGTTCGCCGATTCCTTCGTCTCCGGCGTCGTCGCGCTGCATATGTCGATCAGCCAGGACAAGCTCGGCGACATCACCTCGATGATGGATCCAGAGCGCGAGAAGGTGATCTATCTCCGCATCGCCCGGCGCGCCGCGATCGACGGCCTGAACGACCTCTCGGCCTTCGCCGCGGCGCGGGCCGAGAGGGGTCGCGACGGCATCGGCAACCAGGATGATCCACGCGCCCTGCTCTACGCCAGCCTTTCCACCGTGACATCGGGCACTGTCGACGACGTCCACGCCAAGCTCGACCGGATCGACCGCGGCAAACTGTCGGATGGTGACCGTGCTCTGCTGGATGCTGCCCGCGCCATTGCTGGCGAACTGGTCGCGCCGCCTGCCGCCCTGCCCGCCAGGAAGCCGGCCTTCGCCGCCGTCGAACAGCCCCCCGCGGTCGAAAACCCCAGTGCCCAACCCTCCGGCCAACAGACATCCGACGAGGCTGGGCTGCCCCTGGTCGAAGGCGCGATGCCCGAACAGTCGACCGCCCCGGCATCCGGCGAACCCGCCGCCAGCATGTCCAACGCAACGGCCGTCGCCGCGGCCGCCTCGGATGGGGCGGCTGCCTTGCCTGCTTCAGCACCGGCGCCAGCGACCGGCCTGAACCCCTCCGACCCGACCGATGCCGCCATGATCAAGGCGCGTCGGCAGCTCGATTTGATTGACCAGATGCTTGGAGCCGCCCCCAGATGACCACCAGCGTCGGCCCCTCCTTGCCGGGATTTGTTTCCACGCGCGCCGCCTCGGAGCAGCCTGCCGCTGGCGGAAAAACCGCGGATACGGGCTTCAGCGACATGCTGCATAGCACCGGAAAACAGGCCCGGCCGGAAAAGCAGACCGCAAGCGAAACCACGTCGCGTGACCCGCGCTGGGGCAAGCCTGCTTCCTCGGGCCATGCTGAAGCCGACAGCAAGGACGAACCGGCACCCGCAGATCCGCGAAAGATCTCGTCGGCGAAATTGCTCCTTCTGAAGGCCGCCAAGGAAAGTGCGGCGGGTCCCGCGTCCGGCAAGGAAGCCGACGATGCCGGAACTGGGGACGCGGCGACCGGCGCATCATCGCTTCAGGATCATCTGCCGCTGCTGATGGCGCTTCACGATCTGCGTCAATTCTCCGCCTCGGCCAAATCCGACAAAACAGTGACTGGCGACGGCACCGGGAACCCGGCAGTGCTTGACGCCCAGGCCCCGTTGTCGAAGCGATACCGGTCAACGACCGATGCGGGGAAGGCCCTCGGGCTGGAGGCCCGCTCCGAGCGAGGCTCGACAGCCGCCGAACAGGCGCCACAGCAACCCGACGGCGTCAAGTTGCCCGCCGGTCCGATGAAGCATGACGACAGCCTGACATTCGGTTCGCCGCTGAAGAGCGCGGCGGACGATGCGGCTCCCCAATCGAAGCCCTCCTCGCTGCCGGTCAAGAGCCTCGATGAGGCCCTGTCCTCGGTACGGCCGGAGGCAGGAAAACAGGCCTCTTCGGCAAACCGTGTCGAGGTGATTTCCGAGCGGAGTTTCCCGGCGCCGGCGCAGAACCCGATGAGCCAGGCGGCGGCGACCGTGATCGACGCGATCAAGGCCGACAGCGGCGTTCGGCAGGCATTTTCAAGCACCCCGGCGACGCCGGTCTTAACCCCCTCTGTTGCCCCTTCGGCACACATATTGAAGATCGAACTTCACCCGGCGGAACTCGGCATGGTCACCGCCAGTTTGCGCCTTTCCGGAGAGCAACTTTCGATTGAACTGAAGCCTCAAACCCAGGAGGCCTATCGCCGGCTCGCCTCCGACAGCGAGGCCATCGTCAAGTCGCTGCGCGGTCTGGGTTTCGAGGTCGACAAGGTTACGATCCTGCAACCCTCGATAGCAGTCCCTGCCGCCACCCGCAGCGATTCCAGTGTCACCCCACAAGCAATGATGGGCCGCGACGGCTCATCCTTTCAGTCCGGTAATTCGGGTGGCAACAATGACGGCGCCGCCGGCCAGCAGTCGGGAAGGAACCGTAACAATGATCTGCAAGAATTCGGCCGCCCCGCTTCGCCTGCTCGCGAGCGCGCTGGCGGCGATATGTTTATCTAGCCTCGAGGCCAGCGCGGCAAAGGCCGCCGCCAACCCTTGCGAGCCGGAGATCCTGCGCGCAGCCGATCGCTATGGCGTACCCGCGGGCATTCTCTACGCCGTCGGTCTTGCCGAAACGGGAAGGAAGGGCAGCCTTCAACCTAACGCCATGAATATAGAAGGAAAAGCTGTCTTCCCGAAGAGCCGGGGCGAGGCGCTTGCCGCCTTCGAGGCGGCCCGTCGTGACGGCAAGACGCTGATCGATCTCGGCTGCATGCAGATCAACCACCACTACCACGCATCACATTTTCGCAGCGTCGAGGACATGCTCGATCCGCGTCAGAATGTCGACTACGCGGCCCGTTTCCTGGCCAGTCTCCATGCCCGCCACGAAACCTGGTCGATGGCGGTCGCCCGCTACCATGCCGGTCCGGACAACGACCCGGCGCAAAAGATCTATGTCTGCCGCGTCATCGCCAACATGGTCGCCACCGGCTTTGGAAAATGGACTTCCAACGCCCGCGCCTTCTGCAACCCATAGCTGCTTTCGTCCTCGCGAATATGCGTCCCGTTCCGCGCCTCCAGCGACATTCCTGGATGAGTCACTCGATCCTTGGCCAGCAGGCACGAGCGCACGCCAATGCAACCAACACGATTCCCGACTCCCAAGAAACTAGCTACAAGAAATGATGGTTGTTCAGGATTCCCGCCAGCGGCTACCCCTTTCGGCACGGAGCAGATGATCTGATTCGGAGGCGGGGCCGATGATTGTTATTGTTGACGAGCGAGAGCTCGTAACCGAAGGCTATAATTCACTTTTCGACCGGGAGGGCGTCGCCTGCGCGGGCTTCGCGCCCGGCGAATTCGGCGAATGGGTAAGCTCGGCGGCGGATACCGACTTGAAGTCGGTGCGGGCCTTCCTCATTGGCGATTGCCGGGAAGGCTCCATCTCACCCCGCCAGATCCGTGACCGCACCGGCGCCCCGGTCATCGCCTTGAGCGAGCAGCACTCGCTGGAAAACACGCTGCGGCTGTTCGAGAGCGGCGTCGACGACGTCATCCGCAAGCCTGTCCACATCCGCGAGATCCTGGCCCGCATCACCGCCATCCGCCGCCGCGCGCAGGAAGACGTCTCCTATACCGAGATCGGTGCCATGCGCATCTTCATGGACGGCCGCGACCCGGAAATCGACGGCCAGCCGCTGCCCTTGCCGCGCCGCGAACGCCGTATCCTCGAATACCTCGCGAGCAATCGCGGACGCCGCGTCACCAAGACCCAGGTGTTCAATGCCATCTACGGAATCTTCGACGAAGAGGTCGAGGAGAACGTGGTCGAGAGCCATATCAGCAAGCTGCGCAAGAAGCTGCGTGAGAAGCTCGGCGCCGACCCCATCGATTCCAAGCGGTTCCTCGGTTACCGGCTCGTTTTCTGATGCGCTGGAACCGCCTTTGCGCCAGCTTCGCGCAAGACACAAAACGTAGCCTCGTGGCCAGTGGCCAAAGCACTGAGGAGACCTGTCGATGAGCCTGTACGGAATGATGCGGACCGGCGTTTCCGGTATGAACGCCCAGGCAAACCGCCTGTCCGCCGTTGCGGATAACATCGCCAACTCCGATACCACGGGGTACAAGCGGTCCTCCGCCGAGTTTTCGACGCTGGTCATGCCAAACACCAGCGGCGCCTACAATTCGGGCGGCGTCAACACGACGATCCGCACCTCGGTCAGTGCGCAGGGCGTGCTCCAGTATACAACTTCGGTTTCCGACCTGGCTGTGAATGGAGACGGCTTCTTCGTCGTCCAGAATGCCAACGGAACGCCGTTCCTGACGCGCGCCGGCTCCTTTGTTCCCGATGCCCAGGGCCGGCTGGTCAACGCGGCTGGCTACCAGCTGATGGCCTACAGCTATGCCAACGGCGTTCCGGCTGCCACGGCCAACGGTTTCGAGGGCCTGGTGCCTGTGCAGATATCCGATCAGGGAATGACGGCGACGCCCAGCACCGCCGGCTATTTCAACGGAAATCTCCCGGCCGGCGCAACCCCGGTCGCAGCCGGCAGCCTGCCGTCGGGCAACAGCGCGACCTCGCAATACACATCGAAAACCTCGATGGTCGCCTACGACAATCTGGGCAACAAGGTGCTGCTCGACGTCTATTTCACCAAGACCGGCAACGGCACCTGGGAGGCCGCGGTCTTCGATCAGTCCAAGGCCACACCGGGCACCGGCTTCCCCTATGCGGGTGGCGCTCTTGGCACGGCCGACCTGACATTCGACACCACGACCGGCAAGCTCACCGGCACGACCACCGGCGTTTCGCTTACCGTGCCGAACGGCGCCAGTCTCAATATCGACCTGTCCAAGCTGACCCAGCTCGGCGGCAGCTTCAGCGTCACCGACGCACAGGTCAACGGCAACGCGCCGAGCGCCATCGACAAGGTGCAGATCGGCTCGGACGGCACCATCTACGCGCAGTACAAGGACGGCTCGTCGAAGGCGCTCTACAAGATTCCGCTGGCCGATGTTCAGAGCCCCGACCAGCTCACCGCGCTGCCGGGCAACGTGTATTCGCAGAGCACCGATTCCGGCACCGTTCGCATCGGCTTCGCCAATCAGGGCAAGCTCGGAGCCATCGTTTCCGGCGCGCTCGAGAATTCCAATGTCGATATTGCCGAGGAACTCACCAACATGATCGCGGCGCAGCGCAGCTACACCGCCAATTCGAAAGTCTTCCAGACCGGTTCCGACCTGATGGACGTCCTTGTCAACCTGAAGAGATAAACCGGGCGCCGCCCGTGAAGGACTTGCATGTCGCTATCCACCGCATTGAGCATCGCCCAATCGGCGCTTATGAACACCGCACGGCAGACGAGCGTTGTCTCGCGCAACGTCTCCGACGCCGACAACCCGAACTATACGCGCCGTATCTCCGTCGTCGTCAGCACGGCGCCAGGAGCGCGTACGGTTGATATCCAGCGCCAGACCAATGACCTGCTCTTCCGTCAGAACCTCAGCGCCCTGTCCGCCTATAGCGGCCAGAGCGCACTCTACAACGGCATGGATCAGCTCGACGTCGCGGTCAACGGCGTCGACAATGCGTCCTCGCCCTCGACCGCGATCGGCAATCTGCAGCAGGCGCTGCAGCTTTACGCCACATCGCCATCCAACCAGAACCTTGGCTCCAGCGTCATCGACGCGGCCAAGCAGGTCGTGCGCTCCCTGAACCAGGGCTCAAAGGCCATCCAGGATTTCCGCACCCAGACCGACGGCCAGATCGGCACGGCCGTGAATGACCTCAACTCGCTGCTCAACCAGTTCCAGGATGCCAACACGGCGGTCATGTCAGGGACCCGCTCCGGCACCGATGTTTCCGATGCGCTCGACCAGCGCGACGCGCTGCTGAAGAAGATCGCGGACTATGTCCCCGTCTCGACCTTCACGCGCGGCGACAATGACATGGTCATCACTACGGGCGACGGCACAACGCTGTTCGAAACCATACCGCGCACCGTCAGCTTCGCGCCGTCATCGAGCTCTACAGCTGGCGTCGCCGGCAATGCCGTCTATATCGACAATGTGCCGCTCTCGGCGGGAACCGGCGGCAACACCAGCGCCAGCGGCAAGCTTGCCGGCCTGCTGCAATTGCGCGACGACGTTGCCTCGAAAATGCAGAGCCAGCTCGACGAGACCGCGCGCGGCCTGATCACGGCCTTTGCCGAGACCGCGCCTTCTATGCCCAATGCCGCCGGCCTGTTCACCTGGTCGGGCGCGCCGGCCGTGCCGGCCGCCGGCACGCTGGTCAACGGCCTTGCCGCTTCGATCAGCATCAACACCGCGATGGATCCGAGCACCGGCGGCAATCCTACATTGCTGCGCGACGGTGGCGCCAACGGCGCCGCCTATGTCGCCAACACCGGCGGCGCCTCCTATTCCAACCTTCTGGTTGCCTATGGCGACCGGCTTGACAAGCCGATGACCTTCGACAGCGCCGCCGGGATCTCGGCAACGTCCAGCGTTTCCGACTACGCCGCCAATTCGATCGGCTGGTTCCAGGGCGTACGCCAGCAGGCTTCGACCGCCGCCGACGCCAAGGAGGCACTGGCGTCACGCAGCGCCGACGCGCTGTCCAACGCAACCGGCGTCAATATCGACCAGGAGATGTCGCTGATGCTCGATCTCGAACACAGCTACCAGGCATCGGCCCGGATGATGAAAACCGTCGACGACATGATGACGGCTCTGATGAATGCGGTGGGATAAGCCATGACTTCAGTCTCCTCAGCGGCCCTTTCGAACGCCATGCGCTATCAGCAGATGCGCATGCAGTCCGACCTGGTCAAAGCCACCAAGGAATCCTCGACCGGCCAGGTCGCCGATGTCGGTCTGGCGCTGGGCGGACGCACTGCTCAGTCCGTCACCTTCCAGCGCGATCTCGACCGGCTCAACGTCATCATCGATTCCAACGGACTGGTCGCCGCCCGGCTTTCGTCGACGCAGACCTCGCTCGGCCAGCTCTCCAGCGTGGCGCAGACCTTCCTGTCCAGCTTGACATCAGCGACATCGGGTGACTCCTCGCAGAGCCTCACCCAATCCGCCGGCAAGACGACCATCCAGCAGCTTGCCTCGATCCTCAACACCAGCGTCAACGGCGAATATCTGTTCGCCGGCACCAACACCGACGTCAAGCCGATCAACGATTTCACGGCGGCCGGCTCACCCGCCAAGGCCGCCTTCGACGCTTCCTTCGTGGCCAAGTTCGGCTTCACGCCCGATGATCCGGCCGCGGCCAACATCACCGCCGCGCAGATGGATGACTTCATCACCAACAGCGTCGAGCCGCAGTTCCTCGGTTCCGGCTGGCAGACCAACATGTCGAATGCGACCGACCAGCAGATCGTCAGCCGCATTGCGCTCAACGAAACCACCGCGACCTCGACCAGTGCCAACAGCGACGGCATCAGGAAGCTGGCCATGGCGGCAGCCATGGTCACCAGCATGATGTCCGGCAAGATGAGCCAGGCAGCGAAGGACACGATCGTGACCCGTTCGCAGACGCTGGTTGGCGAAGCACTGAGCGGTATCGCCCAGGTTCAGTCGGAAACCGGCATCGTCCAGAAGCGAGTCTCCGACGCCAGCGATCGGATGAAGACGCAGGTCGACCTGTTCGAGCGGCACATCGTCGATCTTGTGGGCGTCGATCCCGCCGCCGCCGCCACCAAGGTCGCGAATCTGACGCAGCATATCGAAAACTCTTTCGCACTGACGGCACGCCTCCAGCAGCTCAGCCTGCTGAAGTACCTGACCTGACAACTTCCAGCGGACCGGTAGAGCTCACCGATGTACCAATTCTCGTATGACGACATCCAGGCCGACTCCGTCGCCGACGCAAGGGACCGGGAGCGGCAGCTTCTGACGCGCTCGATCGACATGCTGTCGGCGGCCGCGGCCATCGGCCACGGCTCGCAGGAGGCAGTCGAGGCGCTGCATTTCACCAATCGCGTCTGGTCGACTTTCCTCGAGGATCTGGGATCGAGCGACAACGCCCTGCCCAAGGAGATCCGTGCCAACCTTATCTCCATTGGCCTGTGGCTGCTGCGTGAGACCGAGGATATCCGCCAGGGCCGGACCAACAATTTCGAAGGCCTGATCGAAGTGTCCCAGATCATCAGGGATGGCATTCAATGAGCAACACGTTCAAGATTTCGCTGAAGCCGAGCGAGAAGATCTACATCAACGGCGCCGTCATCCGTGTCGACCGCAAGGTCACCGTCGAACTGATGAACGACGTGCAGTTCCTGCTCGAGAACCATGTGATCCAGGCCGACGAGGCCTCGACACCGCTCAAGCAGCTCTATTTCATCCTGCAGGTCATGCTGATGAGCCCGCCGGACGCCATCGAGGCACGCGACATGTTCCGCCACTCGCTGCCGCTGCTTCTGGCGAGCTTCGAGGACGAGCGCATCCGCAGCGAGCTGAAGCAGATCGACCGCATGGTCAGCGAAGGCCATATCTACGAGGCGCTGAAGGCGATCCGTTCGCTCTATCCGCTAGAACGGATCGCGCTGGGCGGCAATGATGATGTTCCGGGCGCCCCGCGTCCGCTGGCCGTGGGAGCACGCTACTGATGACCGTGGACATGACGACGACGATACCGGTTGGCGCCAACCAGACCAGCCAGCAGACTTCAAAGACCGCTGTCGACTACCAGTCCTTCCTGAAGCTTCTGATCGCCGAGATGAAGAACCAGGATCCGACGAAGCCGATGGATTCGACCCAGTATGTCGCCCAGCTCGCGACCTTCTCGCAGGTCGAGCAATCGGTGCAGACCAACACCAAGCTCGACCAGATCATGCAATCGTCGGCGCTGTCGCAGGCCGACGCCCTCATTGGCCGCAACATCACCTCGGCCGACGGCAAGACCACCGGCACGGTGGCCTCGGTGCGCCTCGCCAGCAGCGGCCTGATTGCCGTGCTGCAGAACGGCACCGAAGTTCCGGTCGGCCCTGGTGTTTCAGTCAAGGCGGCAAGCTGACCCTTCCGGCAAAGACGATCCCATGAACGAGGCCGACGCACTCGACATCGTCCAGTATGCGGTGTGGACGGTGCTGACCGCTTCCGCCCCTGTCGTGCTGGTTGCCATGGCGGTCGGCATCGGCATCGCCCTGATCCAGGCCTTGACCCAGATCCAGGAAATTACGCTGACATTCGTGCCCAAGATCGTCGCCATCATGCTGGTGGTGGCGCTGACCGGCCCATTCATCGGCGGCCAGATTTCGGCATTCACCAACGTCATCTTCGAGCGCATCCAGCACGGCTTCTAAAGCAATTCCAGGAAAAGTACGAAACGGTTTTCCGTACGGAATTGCGTCAAGACAAAGAGATAGAGCGGTTTGGCGTTTCCTTGAAACAATGAGCAGCTCCAGCGCCCCCGCAAACCGAGGGTGCCTGGTCGGCATGGAATTCTCCCTGCGCGTCCCCCGTGGCGAGCCGCAAAGCCGGCTCACCAAACCGTTTATGCGGCAAGCGGGGATACGGACTGACGCCCGTTGCCTCAATCCACGTTGGACCATGACCTTTTTCCAGGAGGCGTTCGTCCTTTTTTGCGCGATGCCCTAATTTCAACACCTGGCGTGGGGAAACGAGTCGCCGCCACGGCACGGCACGCGAAAGCGGGGAAATATCCATGATCGATGAAAAGCCGGAAAGCGAAAGCGCCTCAGCGCTTGCGCCGTTCCGGCACGGCATTTTCCGCGCCGTGTGGTCCGCCAGCCTTGTCTCGAATTTCGGGGGCCTGATCCAGGGCGTCGGCGCCGCCTGGATGATGACCACCATCGCCACCTCGCCCTATCAGGTCGCCCTGGTCCAGGCCTCGACGACCTTGCCGATCATGCTGTTCGCGCTTGTCGCAGGCGCCATCGCCGACAGCTTCGACCGGCGCAAGGTGATGCTGGTCGCCCAGACCTTCATGCTGGTCGTTTCGGTGCTTCTGACGGTGTTCACCTATTATGGCCTGATCACACCGTGGACGCTGCTTGCCTTCACTTTCCTGATCGACAGCGGCACGGCGCTCAACAGCCCGTCATGGCAGGCTTCCGTCGGCGACATGGTTCCCCGCAACAAGGTGCCCGCGGCCGTGGCGCTGAACTCCATGGGCTTCAACCTGACACGCAGCGTTGGCCCGGCGATCGGTGGTATCATCGTCGCGGCCGCCGGTGCCGCAGCCGCCTTCGCGGCGAACGCAGTGAGCTATATCGGCCTCATCGTCGTGATGGCGCGCTGGAAGCCTGATGTGCCGGTATCGACCTTGCCGCGCGAATCGCTCGGTGCGGCCATGGGCGCCGGCCTGCGCTACGTCGCCATGTCGCCCAATATCGGCAAGGTGCTGGTCAGGGGAGCGGCCTTCGGCTTCAGCGCCGGCGCCGTGCTGGCGCTCTTGCCGCTGGTGGCGCGCGACGTGGTCAAGGGCGACGCCTTGACCTACGGCATCATGCTTGGCGCCTTCGGCATCGGCGCCGTTGGCGGCGCGCTGATCAGCGTGCGGCTGCGGCAGCTGTTGTCCAGCGAGACGATGGTGCGCTGTGCCTTCGCCGGCTTCGCTGTTTGTGCCTTCAATGCCGCCGTCAGCCATCACGCCTGGCAGACCTCGCTCGGTCTGCTGGTCGGCGGTGCCTGCTGGGTGATCGCGCTGTCCCATTTCAACGTCACCGTGCAGATGGCAACGCCGCGCTGGGTGGTCGGCCGGGTGCTCTCGGTCTACCAGACCGCGACCTTTGGCGGCATCGCGCTGGGCAGCTGGGTCTGGGGCGTTGTCGCCGATACGCACGGCGCCGAAACCGCGCTGATCGCGGCGAGCGTAACGATGCTGGCGGGCGGCGCGATTGGCCTGCTCTTGCCGCTGCCGCAGCAGCCGGTGCTCAACCTCGACCCGCTCAACCGTTTCAAGGAACCGCATCTCGCGCTCGACCTCAAGCCGCGCAGCGGCCCGATCGCTATCATGATCGAATATGTGATCCGCGAGGAGGACGTGCCCGAATTCCTCGCCACCATGGCCGAGCGCGGACGCATTCGCCGCCGTGACGGCGCCCGCAACTGGACGCTGGCGCGCGACCTTGAAAACCCGTCCATATGGATCGAGCACTACCACACGCCGACATGGCTCGAATATATCCGCCACAACGGCCGGGCCACCCATGCCGACGCCGTCATCGGCGAGCGCATACGCGCGTTGCACAGCGGCAGCGAGCCCCCGCATGTGCGCCGCATGATCGAACGCCCGACGACAGCGGGCACGGCGCTGGTGATGGCGAAGGGGCCGATCGAACATTGATCCGGGCGCTGGCGACCCGCCAGTGCGCGAAGCCTTGGTGTTGACGAGGGCTGCCTACCCTTCGCCCGCCAGATCCCGGCGCGCCTTTTCGAGTTCCTCGGCGTAGCGCCGCATCAGATAGCCTTCGGTCAAAAGCCCAAGCACGATGCGCTCGGAGAAATCCTCGACGACGGCAAGTTCCTCGGCGCCGGCGCGCTGGAAGGTCTCTGCCGCGGTCTGGACGTTCATGCTCGGCACCAGCACGGCGTCGTGGAACTGGGCGAGCGAGCGCACCGGCGTGTCGTCGGCGGCCGGGTCGCTGTGCAACTCGGCGACGATCAGCACGCCGACATACTGATCCCCCGGATCTACGGCGATGACGCGCTTGGCCGAGCCGAGCGGCACCTCCTTGCGGAAGGCCGCCAGCGTCGTCGAGGCATCGATGGTCTTGATGTCCTCGCGCATCATCGAGCCGACCGTCAGGCTGCGCATCCAGCCGACATCATGCGCGCTGCGGATCGTCTCGCCGCGCAGGTGGAAGCGCCATGTCGAGAACGAATAGCCGAAGGTTTCACGCACCAGGATCGCCGAGATGATCGAAGCCGCCAGCACCACGCCGGTGAGTGTCAGGTCGCGTGTCGATTCCAGCGCCAGGAACGTCATCGTCAGCGGGCCGCCGACGACACCGACCGCCAGCGAGGTCATGCCGACGACGGCGGCAACCGCCGGGTCGATGCCCGTCGCGGGCGAGACCAGGGCCATCACGCCGGCAAACGCCTTGCCAAGCAAGGCGCCGAGGAACAGCGAGGCGAAGAACAATCCGCCGCGAAAGCCAGAGCCCAGCGATATCGCCGAAGCCGCCAGTTTCAGCACGAAGACGCTGGCGACCACGGCGAGCGGGTAATTCATCGAGAATTCGCGATGCAGCGCACCGTGGCCGCTGGACAGGACCTGCGGCGTGACCAACCCCAGCAGGCCAACGAATATGCCGCCGATGAAGGGGCGTAGCGATGCATCGATCGACAGCCGCACGAAGCCGCGTTCGATCGTGGTCACCAGATGCATGATGGCGATGGAGGCAGCACCGCCCAGCAGCCCGAGCAGCAGGAACGGCAGGTACTGGCTGACAGTCAACTGTGGCAGGCCGGACAGCTCCAGCGGAAACGGCACACCGCCAAAGACCTCGGCGGTCAACGAGGCGCAGATCGCGGCGGTCATCACCGGCGCGACAATGGCGACCGAGTAGATGCCGATCACCAGTTCGAACCCGTAGAAGGCGCCGGTCAGCGGCGCGTCGAAGGCTGCGGCGATGGCGCCGGCGGCACCACAGCCGACCAGCGTGCGCACATCATTGCGGCGCAGCTTGAAGATGCGCGCCAGCCGCGACGCGAGGCCGGAGCCGACCTGCGTGTAGCCGGCTTCCAGCCCGACCGAAGCACCGAAGCCGCTCGAAATCATCGTCTGCGCCGCGATTATGAAAGTGTCGGTGAGCGACATGCGCCCGCCATAGAGCGCGTTGGCCTCGATCGGGTCGACGGGCGTGCGGAACTTGCGTTTTCTGAGCCAGACAAGCGACAGGCCGAGCAGGATGCCTCCGATGGCCGGTACGGCCGCCTGGATCGGATCGGCAAGGGAAAACATCGCCGAAAGCCTGCCGCCCGGCTGGACGCCATAGAGCAGCCCGTGCAGGTCCTGCACCATCTGGCTCATCGCGGTGACCAGTATGCCCGCCATCACCCCGACCACGCCGGCCAGCATGACCACGGCAATGCCGCGCGCCTCCAGCAGCGGGAGCGACCTGACAAGCACCGCGCGAAGCCGGCGGGCATAGACTTGTGGTTCGTTTCTGGAAAGCACCGGTGGCTCGCCCATGAAAAGCCGGTAAAAGGCCCTGTCGTGCCTGATACGCCCGACGCCATCACATGGCAACCGAAATGCCCACCACCAATGGAGCGCCATTTTGGCGCGGGATTTGGCCACCCCTGCCGCAAGCGCTTCGTTCAGCTCGGCAGGCGATAGTCCGCGTGCCAGCCGAGTTCTCCGACGGCTTTTTGCGTCGAGACATAGGTGTTGGCTTCCGCGACGTTGACGGCGCCGGATAGCGCGCTGTCGACGGCAAGCAAAGCCGCATAAGCCGCCGCATCCACGTGCAGCGGCGCCGAGCCGGCGGGCGCATCCCTGCCCGTTCCCTGCCCGTAAAGCTGACCGTAGCGCAGAATCACTCCTGCGAGCGGCGGCGACTGGAGAACCCATTTCTCGAGCGCGATCACGCCGGTCATGCTGATGCCGCGATCGCCCTGCGCCCCGCCATCCAGCGGATCGGCCTCAGTGTGCGGTTCGGGACCGGGCGCATAGGCCCAGGCTATGCTCTGCGCGACCATCCGGCGGGCGCCGGCCGCGATCGCCGCCCTGACCAGATTGCGCGTTCCTTCATCGCGAATACGGGCATTGCGCACGATCGCCTCGCCCATCCGGCTGGGATCGAGGCCCGCCGGCAGGTCGGTCAGCTGATGGATCACGATATCAGGCCTTGCCGATGCAGCCGCCCGAGACAAGGCATCCGCATCGAAGACGTCGACAACCAGCGGTTCGGCGCCAAGCGCGCTGATCTGTTGGGCCTTGGCCGCAAGCCGCGTGGTTCCCGTCACCTGATGGCCCGCCTTCAGCAATTGCGGGATCAGCCGCTGTCCCACGGCGCCCGAGGCGCCGGCAAGAAAGATTCTGTAGCCCATCGTCATCGATCCGGTTTGGTTATAATATCAGTGTTCGAACAACATATAAGAGCCCTGATATCATGCGCAAGACAAATCCGCCGTCGATTCCGGCCCCGGGAGAGGGCAAGCGAGGTAAAGACGGCTATATGGGATACCTGCTTCGCCAGGCGGCGGGCGCGCATCGGCTCAGGCTGGAACGGGCACTGGCCGATCTCGGCGTGACCCAGCCGCAATTCGCCGTGCTGACCATGCTGGCGGCGTATCCCGGCCTCTCCAATGCCGATGTCGCCCGGCTTGCGCTGCTTACCCCACAGACGGTGAGCGTCATTGTCGCCAATCTCGAGCGCGCCGGTTCGCTGGTCCGCAAACCGCATGCCATCCACGGCCGCATCCAGCATCTCGATCTCAGCGACAGCGGAACGACGCTGCTGAAAACCTGCCGCGAGCGCGTTCATGCCCTTGAAAAGGAGCTTGCGCGCGATCTCTCCGGCGAAGAGGAGCGTACCGTCAGGCGTTGGCTGGTCGCCGTGGCCACAGCAAGCACGACGAGCTGATCGTTGACAGCAGTCCGAACTCAGATCGGCTGGGCTTCGCCGGCCTCGTAAACAACGAGATTGCGCCCGCCGATCCCGAGCGCTGCCCAGCTTTCGCGCCAGAGCGCGATGTGCGCCGAGCAGAAATGCTCGTCCAGCGCGGTCCTGTCGCGCCAGACCTCGGTAACGTGGATGAGGCCGGCGTCGAGCACATCCTGCGCGTAGGAATATTCGATGCAGCCGGGCTCGGCTCGACTGGCCGCAATCATCAAGGCCATGGCCGGCCTCGCCTCCCCGAGCTTTTCCGGCGGCAAGCGCACCGTACCGACGATCACCAGCATGAACATTTCCCTCTGTCAGGCGCAGCCAGACCGCGCCGCCCCGACATTGCCGCGATCTCCCACCCTCGCGCAAGCTTGGCTGGTTAGGGTCGTCAGGCTGTCGCGCGCTCGGCGGCTTTTGTGATTTGGGGACGACATGGCGATCAGCGAAAGCATTCAGCCCGGCGCGGTGGCAAAGAACGGCCGCGACGTCTTCTTCGCGCTCGGCATCATCATCATCCTGGCCGTGCTGTTCCTGCCCATCCCGGCCTTCCTCATCGATATCGGCCTGGCCTTCTCGATCGCCCTGTCCGTGCTGATCCTGATGGTGGCGCTATGGATCCAGCGCCCGCTCGATTTCTCGTCGTTCCCGACCGTGCTGCTCATCGCCACCATGCTGCGCCTGTCGCTCAACATCGCGACGACGCGCATGATCCTGTCGCACGGCAATGAGGGCACGCATGCCGCCGGCTATGTCATCGCCGGCTTCTCCAAGCTGGTGATGGCCAGCGATTTCGTCATCGGCCTCATCGTCTTCATGATCCTGATCGTGGTGAACTTCATCGTCATCACCAAGGGCGCCACCCGTATCGCCGAGGTCGGCGCGCGCTTCACCCTCGACGCCATCCCCGGCAAGCAGATGTCGATCGACGCCGACCTTTCCGCCGGCATGATCGACGAGAAGACGGCGCAGCTGCGCCGTCGCGAACTGGAAGAGGAATCCTCCTTCTTCGGCTCGATGGACGGCGCCTCGAAATTCGTGCGTGGCGACGCCATCGCCGGCCTCATCATCACCGCCATCAACATCGTCGGCGGCATCGCCATCGGCTATATCCGCCACAGCATGAGCATGGGCGAAGCCGCCGATGTCTTCATCAAGCTGTCGGTCGGCGACGGCCTCGTCACCCAGATCCCGGCGCTCATCGTCTCGCTCGCCGCCGGCCTGCTCGTCTCCAAGGGCGGCACCCGTGGCTCGACCAACCAGGCGGTGTTCGGCCAGCTCGGCGCCCACCCGCGCGCGCTCTACGTGGCGGCATCGCTCCTCGTCTTGCTCGGCCTGATGCCTGGCCTGCCGCTGTTCCCGTTCTTCGCGCTCGCCGGCGGCATGGCTGCCCTGGGCTATGTCATCCCGCTGCGCCACAACCGAGAGCTCGCCGCAGCCGCCGCCATCAAGGACCAGGAGAAGGCGACCAAGGTCGAGGAAGAAAAGAACTCGGTCAAGGCCTCGCTCGCCACCGCCGAGATCGAACTCCTGATCGGCAAGCAGCTGTCCACGCGGCTTCTGGTGTCGCATCAGGAGCTGGTCTTCCGCATGGGAAAGATGCGCAAGAAGTTCGCCACCCAATACGGCTTCGTCGTGCCGGAGGTGCGCGTCACCGACGACTTCGGCATCCCGCCAAAGAGCTACCAGATCAAGGTCCACGGCACCGTTGTCGCCGAATACCAGATGCGCGTCGGCGAGATCATGGTTCTGCTCGGCACCCGCGACATTCCCGAAATTCCGGGCGAGGAAATCCGCGAGCCGGCCTTCGGCATGCGCGCCTATTCGGTGCTCGAAACCTTCGCCGAGGATCTGAAGCGCGAGAACTTCACCTTCGCCGACAACATGTCGGTGCTGCTCACCCATCTGTCCGAAGTCATCCGCAACAACCTGCCGCAGCTCCTGTCCTACAAGGACATGAAGGCGCTGCTCGAACGCCAGGACCCGGAATACCGCAAGCTCGCCGACGAGATCTGCACCAGCCACATCTCCTACCCCGGCCTGCAGGCGGTGCTGAAGCTGCTGCTCGCCGAGCGCGTCTCGATCCGCAATCTCCACCTGATCATCGAGGCGATCGCCGAGATCGCGCCGCATGTGCGCCGCACCGAACAGATCGTCGAGCATGTGCGCATCCGCATGGCCCAGCAGATCTGCGGCGACCTCTCCGAAGGAGGCGTGCTCAAGGTGCTGCGCCTTGGCAACCGCTGGGATCTCGCCTTCCACCAGAGCCTCAAGCGCGACGCCAAGGGCGAGGTTCGCGAGTTCGATATCGACCCGCGCCAGCTCGAGGAGTTCGGCCAGGACGCCACCAAGGCGATCAAGAAGCATCTGGAGGCCGGCGAGCGTTTCGTGCTGGTCACCGCGCCCGACGCCCGCCCCTATGTGCGCATGATCATCGAGCGCCTGTTCACCACGCTGCCGGTGCTCAGCCATGTCGAAATCGCCAAGGGCGTCGAGATCAGGGTGCTCGGGACCATATCGTGACCGCACTCTCGCAAGGCGTCGTCATCGCGGCGTTCCTCGCCTTCTGCCGCATCGGCGCCTGCTTCATGCTGATGCCCGGCCTGTCCAGCGCCCGCGTTCCGGTCCAGGTCAGGCTGTTCGTCGCGGTCGCCGCCACCGGCGGCCTGCTCACCTTCCTGTGGGACCGGATCTTTCCGTTCGTCGATCCCCGCCCCCAGATCCTTGTGCCGATGATCATCTCCGAACTTCTGGTCGGCGGCCTGATCGGCGCCATGACCAGGCTCTACATGGAAGCGCTGCGCTTCATGGGCTCGGCCATCGCCATGCTGATCGGCTATGGCGGCTCCGGCGGGCCGGCCATCGAGGAGCCCGAGCCGCAGGCGGCGCTTGCCGCCATCATCTCGTTCTCGGCCCTGATGCTGCTCTTCGTCTTCGATTTCGACCACGAGATCATCAAGGCGCTTATCGCTTCCTACACCGTCGCGCCGGTCAACATCTTCTTCAACCCGCAGGCGGCCCTGGTCGACGTCACCGACACCATTTCGGATGCATTCTTCCTGGTCATCCGCCTTGGCAGCCCGTTTGTCGCCTATGCCATTCTCGTCAACCTGACGATCGGCTTCGTCAACAAGCTGACGCCGCAGATACCGATCTATTTCATCTCGCTGCCCTTCGTCATCGCCGGCGGCATGATCATCTTCTATTTCGCTGTCGGCACCCTGCTGTCGCTGTTCGCAAATGGCTTCGTCGACCTCTCGTTGGCGAGGTAGGCAGTCATGGATTCACGGATATGAGCACACGCAAGGACCGCCTGAAGAAACTGGTCAAGGTACAGGAACAGCTGAAGGCGCTGCACGAGACCCGCCACGCAACCTACCTTGCAGCGGCCGCCACGGCCGATGCCGAGGCACGCGAACTGGTCGCGCATTTCGATTCCGACGGCGCCCTCTCCGGCCTGTTTCCCGATCTCTATCATCGTCGCATCGCCAATGCCGTGGTGCGCAAGGACACCAATCTGGAAAGCGCCCGGCAGGAGGTGGCCCTGATCGCCACGGCGACCGCGCGTACCAACATGGTCGAGCGTGCCTACAAGGAGGTGCGCCGCCGCGACGAGCGCGAGAGCTCCGACCGCGAGCGCCTCGACCTGATCGCCCAAAAGCGCAGCGAAGAGTAGCGGCGTGGATCGTGCCTATTCCACCTGAAGATTCCGGCGGATGAAGGCCCCCACCATGTCGAGCGCCTCGTTCGCCGCCTGAAGCTGCGACAGGTTCGAGGGAAAGACATGTGTCATGCCCACCCATATATGCAGGGCGGCCTTGCCACCGGCGTTGGTCGCCGCCTCGACCACACGGCGCGAATCGTCGAGCAGGATTTCGTCCTCGCCGACATGCACGAGAAGCGGCGGCAGGCCGCCGAGATTCTGATAGAGCGGTGAGGCGCACGCATCGGTCGGTTCGCCGCCCTTGAGATAGAGGTCCGCGGCCTTCCTCAATTCCGCGCGTTTCACCAGCGGGTCGGCGTCGGCGCGCGTGACCATCGAACCGCCGGTCAGCGCAAGATCGGTCCACGGCGACATCAGGGCGGCGCAACGCGGCATGACACCCTTGCCCTGCGTGGCCTTCGCCGTCACCAGGGCCAGCAGCGACAGCGCAAGCCCGCCGCCGGCCGAGTCGCCAGCAAGCGCGATCGTTTCGTATCCAGTCTCGACAAGGCCGGCAAAAGCGCTTTGCGCGTCCTCGACCGCTGCAGGAAATACATGTTCGGGCGCCAGCCGATAGTCGGGCAGGAATGCCGGCACGCTGGCACGCTTCACTATCTGGCTGACGAAATGGCGATGCGCAATGGCCGAGCCCAGCACATAGGCCCCGCCGTGAAAATAGAGGATCGCGGCACCTTTTTCGCTGGCCGCGGGCCGGCACCACCAGCCCGCCACCGTCCCCACGGTTGCCGCCTCGAAGCTGACGCCGTCAGCGGCCGGCGTCTGCTCCATCAGTTCGTTGAAGGCCTGTCGCGATTGCGGCGCGAATTCCAGCGTGGGCAGCCCAGCCAGCATCTCGCGCATCGCCTGCATTGCCGCGTGGTCGCCGGGGCTTTCCGGATGTGTTTCGACGCTCATGACAGCCTCACTCGGTTCGGGTTACAGCCCTAGGGCTTGAGCAGCTCGGTGCGGAACTCCGGTGCGAGCGCAGCCGCTTTCGCGATGAACGCGCCGAACTCGTCCTTCGTCAGCTCCGGCGCTGCGGCGCTGCGGCTTTCGACGGGCGTGCCGACCTTGGCGAAGAACACCTCCTGGCCGGCCGGAGCGCACATGCACAGCATGCGCACATCGGCACCCGAGACATTCTTGAAGGAATGCGGCGCGTTCGCGGGGATGTTCACCGTCATGCCGGCCTTCGCCACCAGCTTCTTGCCACGGAAGGTGAACTCGATCTCGCCTTCAAGCAGATGGAACATCTCCTCGAAATCATGCCGGTGCGGGCCGGGGCCGCCGTCATCGGGAACCTTCATGTCGATCAGGCAGAAGCGTCCGCCGGTCTGCTCGCCGGAAAGCAGGACCGTGTAGGTGTCACCCACCACCGCTAAGTGCGACAGGGACGGATCATCGGGATCGACCACCGACAGCTGGCGACCGGGATCGTCCGCGGGGATCTTGAATTCAGGCATTGTAATCTCCTTGGTGAGGTAACTGATGCGGGGGGCGATTGGCTCACCGCGACACTAGCAAGCAGCTGACACCTAGCTAATGGCGAAGCAGCAAAAAGCTCGTTCGACTGGCTGGACTCACTGTCCCGCTGGTGGAACAGTCCCGTCGTGATCGATCTCAACGACCTTCGCGTGTTCGAAAAGGTGGCGGCGACCAGCAGCTTCTCGGTCGCGGCGCGCGCGCTGGGCCTGCCGAAGTCGACGGTCAGCCGCAACGTCGCCCGGCTGGAGCAGGTGCTGGGCGCGCGGTTGTTTCAGCGCACCACCCGCACGGTC
This sequence comes from Mesorhizobium shangrilense, assembly GCF_040537815.1. Classification (NCBI taxonomy): domain Bacteria; kingdom Pseudomonadati; phylum Pseudomonadota; class Alphaproteobacteria; order Hyphomicrobiales; family Phyllobacteriaceae; genus Mesorhizobium; species Mesorhizobium shangrilense. The sequence continues at coordinate 310,584 of NZ_JBEWSZ010000002.1, read as the reverse complement.
ATTCTGACCGCCGCCGGCGAGGCGTTGCAGGCGCGCTGCATCGACCTGATGTCGCGGGTCGATGAAACTGTTGCCTATGTCGAGAGCCTGGCCGGCGAACCGCGCGGCCTGTTGCGCATCAGCGCGGGCATCGGCTTCGGCATCAATGTCCTGTCGCGTCACCTGCCGGAATTCCTCGCCCGCTTCCCGAACATCGACGTGTCGCTCGACCTGACGAGCCGCGACCTCGACCTCATCGCGGATCGGGTCGATGTCGCCATTCGCATGGGTCCGCTGCCCGATTCCGCACTGGTGGCGACGCGTCTGGGCAACGTGCCCCGCTGCCTCGCAGCCTCGCCCGACTATCTGCGCCGGCGCGGCACACCGCTGACCCCCATCGATCTGGCCGGGCATGAATGCATGGAAATGCCGCGCGGCGACGGCCGAACCCGGACCTGGCACTTTCAACGCGGCGACGAGCGAGCCACTGTCGATGTGCGCAATCGGGTCAGCGTCAATGATGCGCTGACCATCCACCAGCTCGTGCGAAACGGCGCCGGCGTGGGTGTCTTGTCGACCTATCTCTGCCTCGATGATTTCGCGCAAGGGCGCCTCGTCCGTCTGCTCGCCGACTGGGCAATCGCGCCCATCGAGGTCAATCTCCTCTTCCCGAGCAAACGCGAGCTCTCCGCCACCGTACGCGCCTTCGTCGATTTCATGCGCGAAGTCACCGTCCCCAACGGACACTGGCAAAGCGGATTTCCCGCAATCGGCTGAAACGTCCGTGGGCGGTCTCCTGGAAACGGGTCCGAACACGGTTTCGTGCTGGCAAGCCTGCCACAAGCTTGCTGAGGCATGGTTCAGGTCAAGGAAACGACAAAAGGGCGAACCTTCTTGGCGATCTCTCCACCCAGCGACATCGTTCTGGATGTTGCCCGCGCTGTCGAGCCGGCGGACATCGAGGCTGCCCGCACGGCGTTGGCCAAGCGGGCCGGCGGTCCTGTCGGCACCTTTTCGGTCGACACCGCCAGCTCGGTCAATGCCGGTTCCATCCTTTCGCGCGCCACGGCTGACAAGGCCACCGGCACAGACCCTGCCAAGAAGTTCAAGCATTTCGAGGCCATGGTGCTGCAGACCTTCATCCAGAACATGCTACCCAAGGACACCGAAGGCGTCTACGGCAAGGGCCTGGCCGGCGACATGTGGAAATCGCAGCTTGCCGAACGCGTCGCCGACGTCATGGCCGACCGCGGCGGCATCGGCATCGCCAAGTCGCTATTGGCCGACCACTATCTCGACGGCAAGCGCAAGGTGCCGATCGGCCCGGTTTCGGGCGGACCGGAAAAGACCGAGATCGACCAGCAGACCAGCCTGTCGACCTCGCTGGTGCACGAATTGCAGCGCAAGGCCGCGAAGTCGATCACCGGCGACGAAACGACCATCAGAACCGACATCAAGATTTAGACCAGGATTATCATGGCCGAAAAATCGGAACTCGCCTCCAACCTGCCAGCACGAACGATCGCTTCGGAAGCGCCCATTCCGTTCGCGCGGCCCGGAAACCTCGCCGCCATCATCGGCCGCATCGAGCAGGCGATCGACGAGGAAACGGCGGGGCTGCGCAATGACACCAGCTATGACCTCAAGGCGTCCAATGCCCGCAAGAGCCGCTATCTATACGAACTGACCCGCGCCATGAAGGGCGGCAGCGAAGCCGAGTTCCTGGAACAGCACCGCGAGGGCCTGACGCGACTGCGCCAGAAGCTGGCCAGGAACGAGGCGGCTATCCTCGCTCACCTCAACGCGGTCAACGAGGTCGCAACCCTGCTGAAGAATGCCATTCAGCGTTCGGAAGCCGATGGCACTTATTCGGCTCTCGAGTTCGGCTGGGCCAGGGCATGATCGCCACAAGGATCATGCCTGGACATGGAAACGGAGCCATTTCGGGTTCCGCCAGACCTAGGGCCTGGGAATGATCAAATTCATAGCCGCCGCCATCTGGATCTGCGCCGCCACGCTCGGCGCGGTGTTCTATTCATTCCAGGCAGCCGGCGCGCGTGGCGAGGGCGAGACGCCCAAGCCGATGCTGGGCGGGCTGGACTACGTCAAGACCGACATCATCTCGGTACCGCTCATCCATAATGCCAAGATCGACGGCTATTTCCTGACCAAGCTCGTCTATACCGTCGAGCCCGGCGAGATGAAGAAGCTGTCCATCCCCGCCGACGCGCTGATCACCGATCAGGTCTACAGCTTCCTCTATTCCAACCCGCAGATCGACTTCACCAAGAAGGCAACGATCGACCTCGACGCCTTCCGTGCCGCCATCCGCGACACCATCAACGCCCGCGTCGGCACCAATCTTGTGCACGAGGTGCTGATCGATCAGCTCAACTTCCTGTCCAAGGACGAAATCCGCAACAACTGGCTGCGCCGCCGGCAGGACGCTGCGGGGATAGCACCCGAAACGGCCAAGCCTGCCGCAGCGCATTGACCGCGCCCAGCCTGTTCGGCTGCGTCGATAAAACCCATCCATGGAACCGGGTTTCGCGTTGACGTAAACGTCAACGCGCAGCTAAATGCCCCAGCGAAATTGATCGCGAAAATGCGCAGCACGGTGATTTTGGACAGTCCGAAGCGCCAATGCTCGACAGATCCAACGAGATAAGGAGATCCGCCATGAGCGTTCAGGATATTGCCGACAAGATCAGCTCGCGCGTGGCGAGCGCCGGATTCGATCGTTCCGTGAAGTTCGACACCGGCAGCGATGGCGTCATCGTCATCGGCGGCGGGACGGTATCGACCACCGATGCACCGGCCGACTGCACGATCAAGCTATCGCTCGACGATCTCGAATCGCTCATCGCCGGCGATCTCAACCCGACCATGGCGTTCATGACGGGCAAGATAAAGGTCGAGGGCGACATGAGCGTCGCCATGGCGCTCAGCCAGTTGATCGGCTGACGCCAATCAGACCGGAAAAAGCGCCGCCTTTCGGGCGGCGTTTTTTGTCATCAAGGTGTTGTTTTAGTTGATACCAAAACAAGCCTGCATAACGAGTACCGTTGCCGCTATGGCTTAAACGGCCCGCTCGGCTTCAGGAGCGTGCCGCCTCGCTGAGGAGCACATTCGTTTTCGCTTAAATGTGGCAAGAATATTACAGATGAAAGACGACTGTTCCGCTAGAAGGCTTGAGGGCTTTATGCGGGAAGGGTTTGGGGCATGCGCGTTTCGTCTATAGCAGGTTCTGCTGTATTGCTCGTATCGCTCATGGCAGGCACCGCCTACGCTGCCGACTTGGTGACTGAGCTTCCCATCGCTTCAACGTACAACTGGACTGGCGGCTATGTCGGCGCCCAGGCGGGGTATGCGTGGGGTGACTCGGTGGGAGGCGCTTACTTCAAGGCGACGGGTGCTGTAGATGCGAACGGAAATGTTGACCCACGTGGGTTTTTGGGCGGGCTTCACACCGGCTACAACTACCAATTCAACAACAATGCGGTGCTCGGCGTCGAAGGCGACATCAATTTCGCCAGCATAAGAGGCAGCGTAAACCCTCTGCATTTTGCGAGTGGTGGGAATGCTCTGGGAAATTCGGCGTCTGCCGAGATGACTTGGAACGGCTCGGTGCGCCTGAGAGCTGGATATGCGATCGATCGGTTTCTTCCCTACGTGACGGGCGGCGTGGCTTTTGGCCGATATGGATTTGATCCCAGCTACGGCGGCACCGGCCCTCTTTCCGGTTCCAAAACACAAACTGGATGGACGATCGGCGCCGGCTTGGAATACGCCCTTACAGACCACCTCACGACCCGTATCGAATATCGCTACACCGATTTTGGTAGCGCAACATATGCCATACCGGGCTTCTCATCGGAAGAAACGCGCGTCAACTTGAAGACGAACGACGTTCGGATTGGGCTGACTTATAAGTTCTAGGCAGTCGCGGAGTGGCGACGGTCGCCCTCGTTGGTACACAGAAACCGGCCTCGCGCGGCCGCCTTTCGGGCGGCGTTTTTGTTTCAGGCGACACTGTACAGGACATCACGTCTCAGGCGGCGACGACCTGCGCCTTCAGCTTGCGCCCCGCCGCCTTCAGCGTGCCGCGAGCGCCTTCCAGCGCGCCATCGACAAGTTCCAGCGCCAGCAGGCGATGCCGCTCATAGGGGCCGGGCATGGCGAGCGAACCGGTCTTTTGCGAGGAGAAGCCGAAGCGCTGATAGTAGGGCGCATCGCCGACCAGCAGGATGGCGCCATGGCCGAGCCGCGCCGCCTCGGCCACCGCATGACGCATCAAGGCCGAGCCTATGCCTGCGTTCTTGAGCGACGGATCGACAGCGAGCGGGCCAAGCAGAAGGGCGGCCGGACCGCCCTCGCCCAGCGTCACATCCCACAGCCGCACCGTGCCCATGACAGTGCCCGATGCGTCGCGCGCGACGAAGGCCAGGCCTTCCGAAGGCCTACGGCCACGCCGCAGCTTTTCGGACGACTTTGTCTTGCGCTTCGGCCCCATGGCCTCGTCCAGCAGCGCTTCACGCGCCGCGACATCGGCCGCGGTTTCGGCGACGATAGCAATGGCGCGGGCACTCTCCCCCCTCGAGGGGGAGATGTCGCCAAAGGCGACAGAGGGGGTCACCGCGCGTGAAGCACCAACCTCCAGCCGCCGCAGGAGGTCGCATCCGGTCGAACCGACCCCCTCTGGCCGCTGCGCGGCCATCTCCCCCTCAAGGGGGGAGATCAGCCAATCGCGGCCGGCAGCGTCCTCGATGAAATTCACAACGTCCATTTCCGCGATCCTTCACGAGCGGAGATATGTTCCACAGGCAAGCCGAGGCGGGCGATCTCTTCGCCCGCACCGGATGATCTGATCGGTTCTTTCGAACCGTCAGATCACGTAGGATCGGAGAGGCTCGAAGCCGTTGAAGGCGACCGCCGAATAGGTGGTCGTGTAGGCGCCGGTGCCTTCGATCAGCACCTCGTCGCCGATGGTCAGCGACAGCGGCAGCGGGTACGGCGTCTTCTCGTACATCACGTCGGCCGAATCGCAGGTCGGGCCGGCGAGCACGCAAGGCGCGGTCTCGTCGCCGTCATGCGAGGTGACGATCGGGTAGCGGATCGCCTCGTCCATCGTCTCGGCGAGACCGCCGAACTTGCCGATATCGAGGAACACCCAGCGCACATTGTCGTTGTCAGCCTTCTTCGAGATCAGCACGACTTCCGACTTGATGACGCCTGCATTCCCAACCATGCCGCGGCCCGGCTCGATGATGGTCTCGGGCAGCGCGTTGCCGAAATGCTTGCGCAGCGCCGAGAAGATCGCCTGGCCATAGGCCTGCGCCGCCGGCACGTCCTTCAGGTAACGGGTCGGGAAGCCGCCGCCCATATTGACCATCTTCAGCACGATGCCTTCCTCGGCCAGCGTCGAAAACACCTTCTTGGCGTCGGCGAGCGCACGGTCCCAGGCGGTCAGGTCGGTCTGCTGCGAACCGACATGGAACGACACGCCATAGGCATCGAGACCCAGCACCTTGGCCTTGCGCAGCACGTCGACCGCCATCGCCGGTACGCAGCCGAACTTGCGCGACAGCGGCCATTCGGCACCCTCGCCATCGGTCAGCACGCGGCAGAACACGCGCGCGCCTGGAGCAACGCGGGCGATCTTCTCGACCTCCTCGACGCAATCGACCGCGAACAGGCGAATGCCGAGCTGGTAGGCGCGCAGGATGTCGCGCTCCTTCTTGATGGTGTTGCCGAAAGAGATGCGGTCCGCCGGCGCACCGGCGTCCATCGCCATCTCGACTTCGGCAACGGAAGCGGTGTCGAAGGACGAGCCCATCGCAGCAAGCAGGCGCAGGATTTCCGGCGCCGGGTTTGCTTTCACCGCATAGTAGATCTTGGAATCGGGCAACGCCTTCTCGAAGGCGCGGAAATTGTCACGCACGACATCGAGGTCGACGACGAGGCAGGGGCCGGACGGACGTCGGGTGGCGAGGAAGTCGAGGATGCGCTGGGTAGCCATCGTGGTTTCTCCAACACGCCTTTCGGCGCGCACAAGGGTGCGGACGCGGGCTGTCGGCCTCGCGAACACGCGGTCAAACAAAGGCGGGACGAAAATTCCATAGAACCAGCCGGTGGAGACCCCGGAACCATGAAACGCCGTCTCGCGGCGATGAACCTAGCCTTGCCCGGCTTCGATTCGCTTTGTCTGCCTTGGCTTGGATTGGGAGAACCCCGTTCCGCACTGCCGGCAATGAAGGTGTGCCTCTTCAGTAACCCCGGTCTTTGGACAACCGGCAGAGAACCAGAAAGGCCCGCACCGTCGTTGCTTCAAGGTGTCCTCGGTCTGGCGGTTGGCCGCTAAACCGACTGGAGGGGTTGGCTCCAGTTACCTTACCGATTTCCCTCACCATTCGAGGATCGGCGGACACCCACAGGCACGTGCGACTTTGGGCAAGCGCGATATATGGCTGGTGACCGTCACAATCAATAAAAATCGTATCTCAGGTTGTAAAATTTCTGGCATCGAACAATGTTGGGTCCAACGTATTCGGATGTTGAACGATGCCATCGACGCGCGGCCCGCTGAACGCTTTTCTCGATCTCTACGAAATCCCCGTCCCCAGCGCTCAAACCGGCCCCTTGGCCGGGCTGAAGCTGGCTGTGAAGGATATATTCGACGTGGCCGGCTACCGCACCGGCTGCGGCAACCCGCAAAAATACGCAGAGGCTTCGCCAGCATTCGCCACGGCGCCTTCCGTACAGGCGCTGCTTGATGCCGGCGCACGTTTCGTCGGCAAGACGCAGACCGATGAACTGGCCTTCTCGCTGATGGGGCTGAACGCGCACTTCCCCTGGCCGGTCAATCCGGCGGCACCCGACCGCATCACCGGCGGCTCGTCCTCGGGTTCGGCCTCGGCGGTCGCCGGCGGCCTCGCCGACATCGCCACCGGTTCGGACACCGGTGGCTCGATCCGCGCTCCGGCAAGTTTCTGCGGCCTGATCGGGCTGCGTGCCACGCATGGCCGCATCTCGCTTGACGGCACCATGCCGCTCGCTCCCTCCTTCGACACATTCGGCTGGTTTGCCAGGGATATGGCCATCTATGAGAAGGTCGGCGCTGTGTTGCTCGGCGAGGATACGCACCGCCACGAGCTGAAACGTCCAATCGCCCTGGATGTGCTGGACGAGCTCATGCTCGGCCGGAAGGAGGCCGAGGCCTATCGCGACATGCTCCAGCCGGTCGCGGCGGGGTCGGGTGCGCCAAAAACCGCCGAACCGTTGTCGCATTCCATCGACGATCTCTACTGGTGTTTCCGCACGCTGCAGGGATACGAGGCCTGGCAGAGCCATGGCGCCTGGATATCGGCGAGCGGCAGCGCGCTCGGCCCGTTCGTCAAGGAGCGCTTCGAGCACGGCGCGACCATCGCTGCAGGTGCGGTTCAACGCGAAACGCAGCGGCGTGACGCCTTCCGCGGCGAACTCACCGCCCTGCTTGGCGAGGACGGCGTGCTGGTGCTTCCCACGGTTCCGGGCGCCGCCCCGCTCAAGGCGACCCCGATCGCGGATTTGCAGAATTGGCGCGAACGTGCCTTAAGGCTGCTGTGCCTCTCCGGCCTGTCCGGCTTTCCACAGATCACGCTGCCGCTCGGTTCGGTCGACGGCGCGCCCTTCGGCCTTTCGCTGCTGGGACCGAGGAACAGCGACAGACAGTTGATGGCACTGGCCGCACGCATCCTCGCGGCCCGGTGGAAAGGCTGATGACATGGATACACTGACCCGCATGCGCGCCTTCATCGACGTGGTCGAGGCCGAAGGTTTTTCGGCGGCGGCACGCAAGATCGGGCGCTCCAAGGCGCTGCTGTCAAAGTATGTGCGCGAACTGGAGGACGAGCTCGGCGCGTTGTTGCTCAACCGCACCACGCGACAGTTCTCGATGACCGAAGCCGGCCATACCTATTACCGACGCGCGTCGGAGATCGTGCGCGAGGTCGACAGCCTCGCCGACGCGGTGCGCGAATCTTCCGGCGACGTGCGCGGCAGGATCAAGCTTTCGGCGCCGCGCACCTTCGCCGACGCGCCGATCGGCCAGTCGCTGATCGACTTCGCCAAGCAGTATCCCGACATCGTGCTCGACATTCAGCTCGACGACCGCTTCGTCGATCTGGTCGAGGAAGGCTTCGACCTTGCGGTGCGCATCTCGCGACTGGAAAACTCGTCGCTGATCGCAAGGCGCCTGGCACCCTTCTCGATAAAGCTTTGCGCCTCCCCCGAACTGATCGTCAAGCATGGCATGCCGATCCGGCCGCAGGATCTGGGCCGCATGCCCTGCATCATCGACACCAATGGCCGCGGGCTGAACAACTGGCCATTCAAGGGCGACAACAACGATCAACTGAGCGTCGCGGTGTCGGGCCCGATCGAGGTCAACAGCCCGATGGCAGCGCGGGCGGCCGCCGTGGCGGGATTGGGATTTTCCATCCTGCCGGACTTCATCGCCGCGCCTGACATCCAAAGCGGCCGGCTGGTTACTGTGATGGATGACCGCATCCTGTCGGGCGGCGGCATCTTCGCCGTTTATCCGCACCGGCGTTATCTGCCGGCAAAGGTTCGCGTTTTCGTCGATTACCTGGTGCAGTGGTTCAAGGACAAGTGAACGGCCAGGCCTGTCCGCAACCCCTGGCAGTCCCAATTTCGCCCCCTTTCTGGTAAGTGTCGGCATTTCCCGAGGGCCTATGGATTCGCGATCAAGAATGCACCTGAAAAGGCGAGCTATTGTGCTGGCTTCGGCCTTGGCGGCGACATTTGCCGCCGTTGAACCCGCCGAAGTGCATCCGCATGTCTTCGCCGAGGCCCGCCTCGAGGTGATCCTCACCCCGGATCACCAAAGTGTGAAGTCGCTGCGCCATGTCTGGCGCTTCGACGAGCTGTTTTCCAGTACGGTGCTGATGGAGTTCGACAAGAACTCCGACCTGAAACTCGATGCCAATGAGTTGAAGGATGTCGCCGACACCGTCCATGCGTCGCTGGCCGACTACAATTACTTCCAGCTCGTCACCGTCGACGGCAAGGACGTGCCGATGACACCGCCGCCGCACCTGATGGCCAATTTCGAGAACGACCAGTTGATCATCCTGTTCGAATCCGAACCCAAGAAGCCGATCAAGCTGGCCGGCAAGATCGATATCGGGGTCTACGACCCGACCTTCTACACCGCGATCGACTTCACCGAGGACGCCAACATGCATGTCGACGGCTTGCCCGCCAACTGCACCAGCAAGGTCATTCGTCCTGACGCCGACGAAGCGATCGCCGAGAACCAGAAGACCCTGACGGACGCTTTCTTCAACGATCCGACAGGCACCGACATGAGCAAGATCTTTGCCACCAAGCTTGAACTGAACTGTCAACCAGAAGGATGACCCCAGTGACGAAACCGTCCCTGCGCCTGGCATTCGGCCTGTTGGCCGTCACCTTTGTGATGGTGAATTTCATCGGCATGGCCCACGCCCAGAGTTCGCTCGGCATCGGCGTCAATGACGGCATGGCCCCGACCACGGGTCCGTTTGCTCATATCCTGATGTGGATCAACCGGTGGCAGCAGGAATTCTATCGCGCGCTGGCGTCTGCAATGAAGGCGATGCGCCAGGACAACAGCAAGATCTGGCTGCTCGTCGGCCTGTCCTTCGCCTACGGCATCTTCCATGCCGCCGGCCCCGGTCACGGCAAGGCGGTGATCTCGTCCTACATGGTGGCCAATGAAGTGGCGCTGCGGCGCGGCATCCTGCTGTCCTTCGTCTCGGCGCTTCTGCAGGGACTGACGGCGGTCGTGATCATGCTGCTCGCTTATTTCGTCCTGCGCGGCACCGCTATCTCGATGACCGATGCGGCATGGTTCATGGAGATCATGAGCTTCGTCTTCGTCACCCTGTTCGGTGCCTGGCTTTTGTGGCGCAAGCTCGGCCCGTCCATCCTTCGCCTGTTTGGAAGAGCCCCCGCCTACAGCCTGTCCGCCGCCCATGCCGGCCATTCGCATGGCGGGCACTCACATGCCGGACATTCTCACGCTGATCATTCGCATGCCGGTCATTCTCATGCGGCCCATGCCCAAGCGGCGCCTGCTCATTCCCATGCCCTTCATACTCATGACGAGCACGACCACGGGCACGAACATGCTCACCACGATCATGCGGCGGGCGAGGTCTGCGACACCTGCGGGCATTCGCATGCACCCGATCCGGCGCTGCTTTCCGGCGACCGCTTTGACTGGCGCACGGCCTGGACGGCGGTGGCCGCGGTCGGCATCCGCCCCTGCTCGGGCGCGCTGATCGTGCTCAGCTTCGCCCTGCTCAACGGGCTCTGGCTCGGCGGCCTGCTGTCGGTGCTGGCCATGTCGCTGGGCACCGCCATCACCGTCTCGGCGCTGGCAACGCTCGCCGTGACCGCCAAGAACTGGGCGGTGTATTTCGCCGGCGACGGACGCATGGGCAACCGCATCCACTCGATCGTCGAGATCGGTGGCGCGGCCTTCGTCTTCCTGTTCGGCCTGCTGCTGCTGTCGGCCAGCCTGACAGGCAGCGTTTGACCCATAAGTAGCGCCCGAAGGTG